>CALBOV010000247.1 GCA_937896565.1 uncultured Salinisphaerales bacterium | reverse complement strand
CCGCCGGCGCCGCGGGCGCCCATGTCGGCCAGACCGACGCCGAGGTCGCCCAGGCCCGCGAGCTGGGCACCGACCCCAAGTCGGGCAAGCCCGTCATCGTGCGCATCGGCCGCTATGGACCGTTCGCGCAGATCGGCTCCAAGGACGACGAGGACAAGCCCAAGTTCGCCAGCCTGCGCCCCGGCCAGCGGCTGGACAAGATCACGCTGGACGAGGCGCTGGCGCTGTTCCAGTTGCCGCGCGACATGGGCGAGACACCGGCGGGCGAGGAAATGCAGGTCAACGTCGGTCGCTTCGGCCCCTACGTCCGCTACGGCAAGAAGTTCGCGTCGCTGGGCAAGGAGGATGATCCCTACACGGTGACCCGCGAGCGCTGCCTGGAACTGGTCGCGGCGAAGAAGAAGCTGGACGCCGAACGCGAGATTCACGTCTGGGAAGACGAGGGCATCAAGGTGCTCAACGGTCGCTACGGGCCGTACATCACCGACGGCAAGAAGAACGCGAAGATTCCCAAGGACACGGACCCCAAGTCCCTGACCCTGGAACAGTGCCAGGAACTCATCGCGGCGGCACCTGAACGCAAGAAGCGTGGCGGTCGCCGCGGCGCGGCGAAGCCCAAGAAGACCGGGTGACCACGGGGTTCCGGCTGCGCGACGCGGCCCGCGTGCTCCGTGGCGGCGGGCTGGTGCTGTACCCCACCGAAGGCGTCTGGGGCCTGGGTTGCGACCCGATCAGCCCGGACGCCGTGTTCGCATTGCTGGCGCTCAAGGCCCGCCCTGCCCGCAAGGGCCTGATCCTGATCGCCGACCGCGTCGAACGCCTCGCGCCCTACGTGCGTGATCTGGCCGATATCCCGCCGCCCGACAACAGCCCGACCACCTGGATCGTGCCGGCCAGCGCCGGCTGCCCCTGGTGGCTCACGGGCGGGCGACCAAGCCTGGCCGTGCGGATCACCACGCACCCGATCGCGGCATCGCTTAGCGCCACCTTCGGCGCGGCGCTGGTGTCGACCAGCGCCAATCCCGGTGGCCGGGCGGCGCCCAGACGAGCCACGCAGGTCGACCGGCAAATTCGCGCTGGCGTGGACATCGCATTGGGCGGGCGTACCGGATCGCTGCGCGGCGCCACGCCGATCCGGGTCGCCGGCTCCGGCGAGCTGACGCGGCGAGGACCGACCCATGCCTGAAAATCCGCCGGTGAATTCGACCGCGGTGGAAGCCTTTCTCCGCCAGCTGCAGGCCGACATCTGCTCGGCGCTGGAGACGCTGGAACCCACGGCCCGGTTCGGCAACGATCTCTGGGAACGCGAGGAAGGCGGCGGCGGCAACACCCGGGTACTGGAGGGCGGCGACGCGCTGGAGCGTGCCGGCGTCGCGCTGTCGGTGATTCGCGGCAAGCGTCTGCCCCCGGCCGCCAGCGCGCGCAATCCTGATCTGGCCGGCCGCGGCTTCCGCGCCATGGGCGTGTCGGTGGTCGTGCACCCCCGCAACCCTTACGCGCCCACCTCGCACATGAACGTGCGCTTCCTGATCGCCGAATCGCCGGACGCCGACCCGATCTGGTGGTTCGGCGGCGGCTTCGACCTGACCCCGATCTACGGTTTCGACGAGGATTGCCAGCACTGGCACGCGACCGCCAAGGCGCTTTGCGAACCCTTCGGCGATACCGTCTACGCGCAGTACAAGGCAGCCTGCGACGACTATTTCTACCTGCCGCATCGCGCCGAACCGCGTGGCATCGGCGGCCTGTTCTTCGACGATCTCAACGACTGGGGCTTCGAGAACTGCTTCGCGTTCCAGCAAGCCGTTGGGCGCGGCTACATCGATGCGCTGATGCCGATTCTGGAGCGCCGCCACGGCACCGCCTACGGCCAGCGCGAGCGGGATTTCCAGCTCTACCGGCGTGGCCGCTACGTCGAGTTCAACCTGGTGCACGACCGCGGCACCCTGTTCGGACTGCAATCGGGCGGCCGCACCGAGTCGATTCTGATGTCGATGCCACCGGTGACGGGCTGGCGCTACCGTTACACGCCAGAGCCCGGCTCACCCGAGGCGGCCCTGACGGAGCACTTTCTCGTCCCCAGGTCCTGGATTTAGCCACCATTCGACGTTGGTCGTGTTGCACTGCGGCAGCGGTGCACACAGACTCCCGTCCATGACTCTCACCGAACTCAAGTATCTGGTCGCGCTGGACAGCGAACGCCACTTTGGCCGCGCCGCGGACCGTTCCTTCGTGAGCCAGCCCACGCTGTCGGTGGCGTTGCGCAAGCTGGAGGACGAACTGGGCGTGACGCTGTTCGAGCGCCATCGTGGCGAGGCGAGGCCGACCCCGATCGGGGAGCGCATCATCGCCCAGGCCCGGGTGGTGCTATCCGAGGCCGCCCAGATCGAGCAGCTGGCACGGGCGGGCCAGAACGAGCTTGCCGGGCCTCTGCGCCTGGGCGCGATCTACACGGTTGGCCCGTATCTGCTCCCGTATCTGGTACCGGCCCTGCGCAAGGCGGCGCCCACCATGCCGCTGATCATCGAGGAAAACTTCACGGTCAACCTCATCGAGCAGCTCAAGGCCAACGAGCTGGACGCGATCCTGATCGCGCTGCCCATCGATCAGGCCGGCCTGCAGACCTGGTCGGTCTACGACGAAACCTTCTCCGTCGTGTTGCCATCGGATCATCCCTGGGCAAAGCACGAGACGATTCCGTCGGAGGAACTCGCCGGCGAGCATCTGCTGCTGCTCGGCCCCGGCCACTGTTTCCGAGATCAGGTCGTGGATGCCTGCCCCAACTGCGTCGATCAGGTGCAGGGCCAGCCCAGCCCGCTGACCGGCTCCAGCCTGGAAACCATCCGCCACATGGTCGCCAGCGGCCTCGGCATCACGGTGCTGCCGCAAAGCTCCATCGTCAACCGGCCCGACGAGACGACCATGCTGATCACGCGGCCATTCGATTCACCAGCACCACAGCGACGCATCGCCATCGCGTGGCGCAAGAACTTTCCGCGCCGTCAGGCCATTGTCGCGTTGCACGAGGCGATTCTCGCCAGCGGCATGGCCGGCGTGACCTGGGTGGAGGAACCCGCGCCGTGGGAGGTCAACTCGGCCGCCTGATCACCGAAGCCCGGGGCTGTCGGTTGTGCGAGGCACAGCTGCCCCTGGGCGCGCGTCCGGTGTTCCTGGCGAGACCGGACGCACGTGTCGTGCTGGTCGGTCAGGCGCCGGGCGCGCGCGTACACGCGTCCGGCGTGCCCTGGGACGACCCCTCCGGCGACACGCTGCGCGACTGGCTGGGCATGAGCCGAGACCGGTTCTACAACGACCCGGGGCTGGCCATCCTGCCGACCGGATTCTGCTACCCCGGAAAGGGCCCGTCAGGCGATGCCGCGCCCCGTCCGGAATGCGCGCCAACCTGGCATCCGCGCTTCTTGCAGGCGATGCCGAAGGTCAGCCTGATCGTCACCCTCGGTCGCTACGCGCAGGATCGGTATGTTCACGCCCCGTCCGCCACGCTGAGTGACACGGTTCGGCGCTGGCCCGAACACCTCGATCAGGGCGTGTTTCCGCTCCCGCACCCAAGCCCGCGCAATCGCATCTGGATACGTCGGCGTCCCTGGTTCGAGGCCGAAGTGCTCCCGGCGCTCCGCGGACGGATCCAGGCGCTGCTTGGCGGCGCGAATAGATCAGTGCTTCCCTAACCGTCCAGGGGAAATTCTCCGCCAACCGCCAGACTGGTCTGAGGCTGCGGGAGCATGGGGGCGGCGATTCGGATCTCGTCGCGGATACGCTGCAACGCCGCATTGCCCTGCCGGGCGATCTGGTGCCCCACCGGCTGTTCATCAAAGTTCAATACCAGCCAGTGGCGGGCGGCATCCGACCCGGCCAGCCCGGCGAAGAATGGACCCTCGGCGGCGGCCGGTCCTGCAACCAGGCCCAGCGCCAGCGCGGCGGCCAGTGAACGGCGGGGCATGCGGTCTCTGCGATTGCTCATGGTCTCGTCTCCCTGAGGCTTGGTCGGCTCATGTGCCTGTCCCCAGCAAGACGCGGCAGCGCCCGGAAGCGTCGCAGGCTGCATTCAGAGTGTCGTGGCCTTGGCGTTCGGATCGAGCTTGTCCAGGGTCCGCAACTCGAAGTCCGAGGCATCATGACGTTCGAACAGCTGCTCCGAGGGCTCGCCCCAGACACGGTTGACCATGCGCCCCCGCCGGGCCGCGGGTCGCTCGGCGATCGCATCCGCCCAGCGCTGCACGTGACCGTAGGTCTGCACCTGAAGAAACTCGCCGGCCTCGTAGAGCAGCCCCTTGGCCAGCGCGCCATACCAGGGCCAGGTGGCCATGTCGGCGATGCTGTACTCGTCACCGGCAAGATAGGCATGTTCGGCGAGATGGCGGTCGAGCACGTCGAGCTGTCGCTTCACCTCCATCGCGAAGCGGTTGATCGCGTACTCGATCTTGAACGGCGCGTAGGCGTAGAAATGCCCGAAGCCGCCGCCAAGAAACGGCGCGCTGCCCATCTGCCAGAACAGCCAGTTCATCGCCTCGGTGCGGGCGCGCGGGTCCCGCGGCAAAAACGCATCGAAGCGGTTGGCGAGATGGAGCAGGATCGACCCGGACTCGAAGATGCGCAGCGGGGTTGCGCCGCTACGATCCACCATCACCGGAATCTTCGAGTTCGGGTTGATCTCCACGTAGCCGCTGGAGAACTGATCACCCTCGGTGATGTTGATCAGCCAGGCATCGTATTCGGCGTCGGCATGACCCAGCTCCAGCAGTTCCTCCAGCATGACGGTGACCTTCACCCCGTTCGGCGTGGCCACGGAGTAAAGCTGCAGCGGATGCTTGCCGACCGGCAGGGTCTTCTCATGCGTCGGACCGGCGATCGGTCGGTTGATCTTGGCGAACCGCCCGCCGTTTTCGGCGTCCCAGGTCCAGACCTTCGGTGGGACGTACTCCTCTTGCTGCGACATGCCATCACTCCTTGAACTGCGTAGGTCAGCACGACCATGAACCAGACCGGAACGGACTGCATCCCATCCCGTATCGACGACGGATCTCTTCAGGCGCGGGCGTAGCGCTCGGCGCCGGCCACCCATCGCCGTGACAACACCTCACGGACCGTATCGGTCCGGTCGCCCAGACCGGCGGCCAGTGCCTCGGCCGCACCCAGCAGGTCCGCGTCGCGCACCATGTCGGCGATGCGCAGTCCGATCTCGCCGGTCTGGCGTGTGCCCATCACTTCGCCGGGCCCGCGCAGCTCCAGATCACGCTCGGCGATGCGGAAGCCGTCGGTGGTCTCGCGCATGACCGCCAGACGCGCCTTTGCCAGCTCGGACAGCGGCCCCTGGTACATCAGCACACAATGGCTCAACTCGCTGCCGCGCCCGACCCGGCCGCGCAGCTGATGCAGCTGCGCCAGGCCCAGGCGCTCGGCATTCTCGATCACCATCAGCGAGGCGTTGGGCACGTCCACGCCGACCTCGATCACGGTGGTGGCGACCAGCAGATCGATCTTCCCGGCCTTGAAGTCCGCCATCACCGCCTGCTTGTCGACCGGTTTCATGCGGCCATGAACGAGGCCGACGCGCAGCTCGGGACAGTCGCTCCGCAGGCGCTCGGCCGCCGCCTCCGCCGCCTCGGCATCGAGCTGGTCGGAGGTCTCGACCAGCGTGCAGACCCAGTAGGCCTGCCGCCCCCTTTTGCAGGCGGCGCCGACGCGCTCGATCACCTCGTCGCGACGCTGCTGATCGACGGCGATGGTCGTCACCGGGGTGCGACCCGGCGGGAGTTCGTCCAGCACCGAGGTATCCAGGTCGGCATAGGCCCGCATCGCCAGCGTTCGCGGGATGGGCGTCGCCGTCATCACCAGCTGATGCGGATAGAGATCGGCGCCCTTGTCCAGCAGGGCCAGGCGCTGATGCACGCCGAACCGGTGCTGCTCGTCGACCACGACCAGCGCGAGCTTCGGCAACTGCACCGAGCGCTGGAACAGCGCATGCGTGCCGACCGCCAGCAGCGGATCGCCGGACTCCAGCCGCGCCTCGATCGCGCGACGTTCCTGGGCCTTGCGCGCACCGGACAACAGCAACACCTCGATGCCCAGTGGTTCCAGCCAGCCGGCGAGCGTGCCGGCATGCTGCTCCGCCAGCAGCTCGGTGGGCGCCATCAGCGCAGCCTGACGGCCGGCGCGCACGGCGGCCAGCAACGCCGCGGCGGCAATCACGGTCTTGCCGGCGCCCACATCGCCCTGAACCAGCCGCATCATCGGCGTGTTCTGGTCCAGGTCCCGCGCGATCTCTCCAACCACACGCCGCTGCGCGCCGGTCAGCGAAAAGCCGAGCTGGGCAAGCAGGGGCTTCATCGTCATCGCGTCGAGGCTCAGCGGCGTCGCGCGCAACTGCTCACGGGCCCGACGTTTCAGATCACTGAGGCTGAGCCGATGCGCCAGCAGTTCTTCCAGCGCCAGCCGGCGCTGGGCCGGGTGGTAGCCCGAGGCCAGCAGGGTCACGTCGCTGCCCACCGGCGGGCGGTGCAGCGTCGTGATCGCCGCATGCAGATCCGGATAGGCGCCGACGTCGAGGCCGGCATCCGCCAGCGGATCGTCGATCTGCTCCAGCACCTGATCCAGCGCGCGCCCGATCATCCCGCGCAGCCGGCCCTGGGTGATGCCCTGCGTCAGCGGATAAAGCGGTGTCAGCGTGTCCTCGGTGGCCGTCGCGTCGTCCGGGCCGGACACCAGCTTGTACTCGGGGTGGGCCATCTCCAGACCCACCGGGCCGGCTCTGGCATCGCCGTAGATGCGCACCCACTGACCGGGCACGAACTGCCGCTGCTGCGCCTTCGAGAAATGAAACAGGCGCATGCCCAGCCGTCCGCTGCCATCCGTCAGCGACACCAGCAGCGAACGGCGGCGACCGAACTTGAGATCCGCGCGCTCGACGCGGGCGACCAGTTGCGCCCGAATGCCGGGCGCGAGATCGCCAATGGTCCATAGCCGGGTCCGGTCCTCGTAGCGATTCGGCAGGTGGAACAGCAGATCGGACGCGACCTGCAGCCCGAGCTGCTGCAAGCGCGTCGCCATCGCTTCGCCAACGCCCGGAAACGCCGTCAGCGGCGAGTCCGGTGTCAGCGGCGTGGTACGCGCGGCTCCGATGCGCCCCCGCGAGGTCATGCCTGGCCGCGGCGCTCAGTCCTCAAGCGCGAGGATCGCGTCGGCCTCGACCTGTGCCCCCTTGGGCAGCGCGGACACCTCGACGGCGGCCCGCGCCGGATAGGGTTCGTCGAAGAACTCGGCCATCACCGTGTTCACGGTGGCGAACTGGCTCAGATCGGTCAGGAAGATCGTCAGCTTGACCGCCGACTGCAGGCTGCCACCCGCCGCGCTGGCGACCGCCTGAAGATTGCTGAAAACCTGCCGCGCCTGGGCCTCGAAATCTTCGCTGATCATCGCGCCAGTGGCCGGATCCAGCGGGATCTGACCGGAGATGTAGACCGTGGCGCCGACCTGGACCGCCTGGGAGTAGGTGCCGATGGCCGCCGGCGCCTGATCCGTGCTGATGATGCGTCGCATGACTGCTTCCTTGAGTGGTGTGAGGTGACGCGCGCCGCGTCAGCTGCGCTGCACGCGCTCGACGATATCCAGCCGCCGCAGCCCCCGCATCACCTGGGCGAGGTGAATGCGGTCGCGCACGGTGATGTTGATCCGCATGTCGGCCATCCCGCTGGAGCGATCGGCCATGTTGACGTTCTCGATGCTGGAGCCGGCATCGGCGATCTCGGTGGCCACGGTCGCGAGAAAGCCGCGCTGGTTCGGGCCCTGGATGCGCAGCTCCACGTTGAAGTCGCCCTGTACATCCGGTGACCAGGACAGCGAAACCCAGTCGTGGGGTCCGCCCTTGCGATTCTGGATGCCGGACTTGCAGTCCACGCGATGGATGACGATGCCGCGCCCCATGGACACGTGGCCGCGGATCGGGTCGCCGGGAATCGGATGACAGCAGCGCCCGTACTCGACGATCAATCCCTCGGTGCCCTGGATCGCCAGCGGCGCGACCATCTCGATGGCGCTGCTCTGACCCGCCGGCTCCAGGAACAGGCGGGCGACCAGCGGCGCCAGGCGCCGGCCAAGGCCGATGCTGGCGTACAAATCCTCCATGTCGTCCAGCTCCAGCTTCTGGAGCACGAGATCGGCTCCCTCGCCCTTGAGCACCCGGCCGGCCAGGCCCAGCTCGTCCAGCGACCGCTCCAGCAACCGGCGGCCCAGACGAATCGCCTCGTCGTCGCGCAGGTTCTTCAGATAGCTGCGGATCGACGTTCTCGCCTTGGCGGTCTTGACGAAGTTCAGCCAGGCCGCGTTGGGCCGGGCATGCTTGGCGCCGATGATCTCCACCGTGTCGCCGTTGCGCAGCTGCACCGAGAGTGGAGCCAGATGGTGGTTCACCCGGGTCGCCACGCAATGATTGCCGAGTTCCGTGTGCACGGAATAGGCGAAATCCACCGGCGTCGCACCCCGCGGCAGGCGACGGATCTGGCCCTTGGGCGTGAACACGTAGACCTCGTCGGGGAACAGGTCGATCTTGACGTTCTCCAGGAACTCCAGCGAGTTGCCCGGCGCGTGATCCATCTCCAGCAGACCGGTGAGCCACTCGCGCGCCCGCACCTGCGGCGCCTTGGCGCCGCCGCCGCCCAGCTTGTACTGCCAGTGCGCGGCAATGCCCGACTCGGAGATGTGATGCATGTCCCGCGTGCGGATCTGCACCTCGATCTTGATGCCGCCCGGCCCGACCAGCGTCGTGTGCAACGACTGGTAGCCATTGACCTTGGGCGTGGCGATGAAGTCGTTGAACAGCTCGCCGATCGGCTTGTACACGTGGTGGACGACACCCAGCGCCCGGTAGCAGTCATCGATGCGCTTGACGATGAGGCGGAAGCCGTAGAGGTCCATCACGTCGAGAAAGCGCAGATGCTTGCGGCGCATCTTCAGGTAGATGCTGTACAGATTCTTCTGCCGGCCGACCACGGAGGCGCCAATGCCCTCGTCGCGCAGCGCCTTGGACAGCGTCTGTTCCACTTCCCGGATCAGGTTGCGGCGATTGCCGGACACCTCGGCCACCGCGCGGGCCAGCACGTCGTAGCGCTTGGGGTAGAGGTTGGCGAAGCCGAGGTCCTCCAACTCCACGCGCATGGTGTGAATGCCCAGACGCTGGGCGATCGGCGCGTAGATATCCAGCGTTTCGCGGGCGATCTTGCGCCGCTTGGGATGCGGCATCGACCCCAGTGTGCGCATGTTGTGCAGGCGGTCGGCCAGCTTGACCAGGATCACGCGGATGTCCTGCGTCATCGCCAGCAGCAGCTTGCGGAAGCTTTCGGCCTGCACCTCGGCCTTGGTCTGGAACTGCGCCCGATCCAGCTTGGACACGCCGTCGACCAGCGCGGCGACATCGCGACCGAAGTGATCGGACACCTCGGCCAGCGTGACGTCGGTGTCCTCCACCACGTCGTGGAGAATCGCCGCCATCAGCGTCGTGTGATCCAGGTGCATCTCCGCCAGAATCTTGGCGACGGCGAGCGGATGGTAGATGTAGGCCTCGCCGGACTTGCGGAACTGACCTTCGTGGCGCTCCGCGCCGAACTCGTAGGCGTGACGCACTTCATCCACCTGCTCCTGCGGCAGGTAGGTCTCCAGCACCTCGCACAACGCGTCGATCCCGAACTCGCGGGAGATCCGCTGATTGCGGATGGCATTGTTGAGGCGGGTGAGCATGCAAGCACTATATAAGACCGACGAGCGGTTGGCGCTGGCCGGCGGACACAAAAACGCCCGCGCGAGGCGGGCGTTTCGTTGAATGCGGTGATCAGGCCGTCAGATCAGGACTCCGGTCCCGGATCCAGATTGGCCAGTTCCATCTTCACGCGCGGGATCAGCGGGAGATCCTCTTCGCGCAGCACGTCCTCGCCGACATGGCCCTCGCCGATCTCGCGCAATGCGACCACGGTCGACTTGTCGGTCCCCCACGGAATGCTGGGCTCGGCGCCACGCGCCAGCTGACGGGCGCGCTTGGCGGCCACCAGGGTCAACTGGAACTGGTTCGGAATCTGCTCAAGGCAGTCTTCAACGGTTACTCGTGCCATGGTTCTTCTGCGGGTGACGCTGGAAAAGAGGCGGGATTCTACGCAGATCAGCCCGGTTTGACCAGCGAGCGCGCCAGCTCGCCGACCGGCCCGGCCTCGACCAGCACGCGCCGCAGCCGCGCGGCACGGAACACCGCCACCAGCGAACGGGCCGCGGCGTCAAAATCATCGTTGACGATCACGTAGTCGTATTCCCGCCAGTGCGACATCTCCGCGGCCGCGTCGCGCATTCGCCGCTCGATCACGTCGTCGCTGTCCTGACCCCGCCCGGACAGCCGCGCCCGTAGCGCCTCGGTGGACGGCGGCAGCACGTAGACCAGCACGGCGTCCGGATAGGCCGTCCTGACCTGACGCGCGCCCTGCCAGTCGATGTCGAGCACGACGTCCAGCCCCTGCTCCAACACCGCCAACGTGCGTTCGCGTCCGGTGCCGTAGCGACGGTCGAACACGCGGGCGTGCTCGAGAAAGGCGCCGCGGTCCGCCATGTCGACAAAGGTTTCCTCGCTGACGAAATGATAGTCACGCCCGTCCAGCTCCCCGGGCCGCGATGCGCGCGTGGTGTAGGACACGGAGAACGACACGTCATGCCCGTCCGACGCCAGCTGGTCGATGGCCGCGTGCGTCAGACTCGTCTTCCCGGCTCCCGACGGAGCGGATACGACTATCAGAGATCCCTTCACCAACACTCCCATTGTTCGCCGGATGCGTTGAGCCACCGGACGATGCGTCCTGTCGATTCCGGCCACCCGTGGGCAGCCTGCGTCGCCATTTTAAGGAAACACTGATTGATCCGCGCCGCCAAGTTGACCCCGCTTCAAACTAATTTGCAAAAGACAATCATTCTCATTTGCTTTAAATGAAAAGCCGGATTTTTACAGCATTGCAGGGCGGATGATCGATCCGGCATCGCGCCGAATGATGGCACCCCAAACATGGGACCAATGTCCCATTCAGTGCATAAAATATCAATTTACCCATTTACAACAACGAGTTGCAGGATAACGGCGCGCCGAGACCACCGGCCATCACATCTTTGCATTTCTCCCCCAATCAATCGGCTCCCACATTGCCCGGTGAAATGTGAACCGTTTCAAGATAAGTTCTCCGGCGTCGCGCAATACTGTGGCCCGCGCCTGGGGCGCTCGGCCCGTAAGAAAACTTGCGCATAGGGAGTGTGGGATGATCCGGAGAGGACTGATCGCCGCCGCTGTGATGCTGGCGTGCAGCGTGGTCTCGGCACAGGATGATTTGCTCGACGGGGGATTGCTGGAAGGCGACCTGCTCGACGACTCATCCGAACAGCAGAGCGACGACGGCCTGCTGGGCGGCGACAGCCTGCTGGAAGGCGACGACGATCTGCTGGGCGATTCGGGAGGTCTGCTGGACGGCGATTCCGATCTGCTGAGTGGAGAAGCCCCGGCCGCCACCGAGACGGAACCCACCGAGGTCGCCGAAACCGAACCGGAAAGCGACCAGCTCACCCCCGATCAGATTCATCGACTGCTCTTCGAGGAAGAGGAGTATCCGTCGGCGAACACCTGCGGAAGCTGCCATCCCGTGCAGTTCGAGCAATGGGCCGTGTCACAGCATGCCTACGCGCAGATCTCGCCGGTCTACATGTCGATGCAGCGCACGATCAATGCGCAGACCAGCAGCACCAACGGCGATTTCTGCATTCGCTGCCATACGCAGATCGGCATGAACAAGGGGGAATCCCCGTTCATCTCCAACCTCGACCGCCACCCGGCGTCCAGCGAGGGCATCACCTGCGTGGTCTGCCACCGCCTGAGCCAGCCCTACGGCAAGGTCAGCGGTCGTGTCGCGCTGGAAACCGGCGATCTGACCGCTCCGGTCTACGGCCCCACCGACGGGCGGGTCCTCCAGGCGACGATCGACAACTCCGGCGGCACCCTCACCCCGGACCCTGAAAAGTCGGGCCGCAAGATCCATGGTGGTGTGCGCACCTTTGAATACATTGGCGAATCCGGCTTCTGCGGTGTCTGCCACGACGTGAACCTGTTCAATGGCTTCCGTCTGGAAGAGGCCTTCTCCGACTACAAGCAGTCGCCCGCGGCGGCCGAGGGGACGAGCTGTCAGGACTGCCACATGGGCACGGTGCAGGGCAAGGTCAGCGACTATGCCTATGGCCCGGCGGCGATGATTGGCAGCAAGCCGACCCCGGATCGGAAGCTGACGAACCACTTCTTCGCCGGCCCCGACTATTCCATCGTTCATCCCGGCATCTTCCCGCACAACATCGAGGCGACGAAGCTGGCAACGCCGCGCGACTGGCTGAAGTTCGATCACGAGGCGGGCTGGGGCACGGACGCGTTCGAGGACACCGTGCCGGATGACTTCGAGTTCCCCGAACGCTGGCGTGCGATCGATGACCGTTATGACGCCCGGGCAATTCTCGACGAGCAGTTCGAACGCCTGGAATGGGCACGAACCAAGCGCCTCGAGGTGATGCGCAACGGGTTCGGCCTCAGCGAGGTCGCGATCACGAGCCAGTCCGACCGCAAGCTCAAGTTCGAGCTGGATGTGAAGAACATCATGAACGGCCACAGCGTGCCGACCGGTTTCGATGCCGAACGCGTGATCTGGCTGCATGTGGTCGTCAAGGATGCCGACGGCAAGGTGTTGATGGAGTCGGGTGATCTCGACCCCAACGGCGACGTGCGCGACTCGCATTCCCTCTACGTGCACAACGGCGAACTGCCGCTGGACACGCAGCTGTTCAACATGCAGTCGAAGTTCGTGACCCGGAACGTCCGCGGCGGCGAACGCGAGCAGGTGCTGACGGTGAACTACTCGATCGACCCGCTGCCGTTCATCCGTCCCAGCACGTCGTCCACCATTCTCACCGGGCAGCCGGCGGGCGCCCGCAAGCACCGGCAAGTGCTATCGCCCGGCGCGAAGCGGACGGCGAAGTACCACAGCCCCCTGAACGGCAACGGACCCTACACCGTCTCCGCGGAACTCAAGGCCGCCATGATTCCCGTCAACCTGGTCGCCGAGATCAAGGATGTGGGCTTCGACTACGGCATGAGCCCGCGGGATGTGGCCGACGGTGTGGTGGCCGGGCACATGGTGATCTGGGAGCGCAGGCTGGAGGTTGGAGGCGCAACCGTTGCGCAGGCGGACTCCGACTAGGGCGCGGAACAGGGAACTCGAGACCGGATGATCAGGGGAGTCGACACTGTGGCGGACAAGGCTGCACCAAAAATCATGGCCAGGGCGCTGATGCTGGGGTTGTTGCTGACCACCGGGTCGGCGCTGGCCGCCGGCGGCAGCAGCCGTTTCTCCGACGAACCGGGCGAGTATCTCGACGACGAGGAGTTGCCCAAGCTCACGCCCCCGATCGTGGAGCTGGGCGGCAAATTCCTCGGGCCGGGCAACATTCCGCATGGTTTCCAGCTGCCCGGAGGCGCCGTGTGGCAACCCCAATTCTGGGTTTACGGCACGTTCCGGTCCGCGTTGCAGAGCTTCGACAATGAAGCCGGCACCGGACGCAGCGAGCTGGTCAATCGCCTGGATCTGTTCGGCAACCTGCAGCTCTCCGGCAGCGAGCGGGTGCTCATCGGCATCCGGCCGCTGAACGACGGCGCGAACTTCACCGGCTGGCAATACGACCCGGATCGGCAGGATCCGTACGAGGATCACACCAACGCGGACATCACCACGCTGTTTTTCGAAGGTGACTTCGGCGAGCTGTTCCCTGCCCTGGACCCGACCGACCGGCTGGACCTGGACATCGGCTTCTCCATCGGCCGCCAGCAGATCACCTTTCAGGACGGCTTCCTGATCGACGACCGGCTCGACGCCATCGGCCTGACGCGCAACAACCTGCGCTTTCCGAGCCTTGGCTGGCTCAACAACCTGCGCGTGACCTTCCTCTACGCCTGGGACGAGATCGACCGCGACGACAACGCTCCGGATGACGGCGCGCGACTCTACGGGCTGTTCACGCAGTGGGACACGGTGTTCGGCAACCAGTTCTCCAGCACCTTCGACCTGGACCTGGCAGTCGTCGACGGCACCGAAGGACGCGGCGATCTGTTCGTCGGAGGCTTCAGCGCGGTCCAGCGTTTCGGCCTGATCAACTCGACGATCCGCATCCTGCATTCGGATGACTTCGGCAAGGACGGCCTGGACCTACCCTCCTCGGACAACGGCCAGCTGTACTTCATGGAGTGGTCGCTCACCCCTCACAGGACGCACAACCTGTTCTACGCCAACGCGTTCTGGGGTGAGGACAACTTCTCGTCCGCGGCGCGTGACCCGCTTGCCGGGGGCCCGCTGGGGCGGACCGGCATCACCTTCGCGGCCCGCGGAATCGGTTCGTTCCCGGCTCCGCTGGGCAACCGCACCGACAACGCCTGGGGCGTGGCGATGGGCTACCAGATGTTCTGGAACGCCAATCGCACGCAGCTCATCGTCGAAACCGGTCGCCGGGGCAACCATGAAGTCTCCGACACCGATGCCACGGCGCTGTCGTTCCGGCTGCAGCAGGCGGTCGGCCGGCGCGTGATCCTCCAGTTCGGCGGCTTCGCCTCGGCCGCGGATACGGGACAGGACCAGCAAGGCATCCGCGCCGAGCTGGTGGTGAAGCTCTGATGGACTGGCTGATTGCTCCGGTTACCGTGCAGCTGCTCGGCGCGCTGCTCGTCATCGGCGCCATGCTGCATCTGGCGTTTTCACTGCTGCAGGCACGCCGGGACGCCGTGCAGGCGCGCACGGTTCACGATCAGCGGCTGCGCATACTCGAAAAGGATCTCGCCGGTGCCGCGGCCAGACATCTGCGCGCGGTCCGCGATGCCGAGGGCGGCTGGTCCGGCTCACGGAAATTCCGTGTCGAACGCAAGGTGCCGGAGAGCGACACGGTCACCTCGTTCTACCTGGTGCCGCATGACGGCAAGCCGCTGCCGGCGTTCAAGCCCGGCCAGTTCCTGACGTTCCAGCTGAAACTGCCGGATCGCGCCAAGCCGCTGGTCCGCTGCTATTCGCTGTCCGACAGCCCGAGCGAGACGGACTACTACCGGATTTCGGTCAAGCGCCTGGATCCGCCGCCGAAGAGTCCGGAGGCCCCGCCCGGCCAGTCCTCGACCTTTTTGCACACGCAGGTGCCCGAAGGCGAGATTCTGGACGTCAAGGCCCCCGCGGGGGATTTCTTCCTCGACCTGGAGGAGCGCCGCCCAATCGTGCTGATCGGCGGCGGCGTCGGCATCACGCCGGTGTTCAGCATGCTCAAGGCCGCCTGCGCCGCGGGCTACGACCAGGAGATCTGGTTCTTCAGCGGCGCGCGCTTCGGCGCCGAGCAGATCTACAAGGATGATCTGCGCGCCCTGGAAGCGGCGCACGAGAACGTGCGCATCCGCCTTTGCTACAGCAACCCGACCGACGACGAGAAGCTGGGCGAGCACTTCCATCATCAGGGTTATGTCGGCGTCGAGCTGTTCAAGAAGCTGCTGCCGTCCAACAACTACGTGTTCTACATCTGCGGCCCGCCGCCGATGATGGCCGGTGTCACCGCCGATCTGGCCGAATGGGGTGTGCCCGAAGCCGACATCCGCATGGAAGCGTTCGGACCCGCGTCGATCAAGAAGACCGAACCCGCCCCGGCGGTCGCGGCCGACGCACCCACGTTCTCGGTGGAGTTCGCGCACAGCGGCAAGACCGTGAACTGGTCCGGCGCCGACAGCCTGCTCGAACTGGCGGAAGCCCACGACGTGGTCATCGATTCCGGCTGTCGAGCCGGCAACTGCGGCACCTGCGTGACCGCGGTGCGCTCGGGGGCGGTCGACTACGCCACGCCGCCCGCCGCCGCGCCGGATGCCGGTTCCTGCCTCGTCTGCATCGCCCGCCCCACCTCCAACGTGGTGCTGGACGCCTGACGTCCGCCACGCCCCAATGCCATCGCCCGCCCCGGAGACCCGACCGATGATTCGTTCAACCCTCGCCATCACCATCCTGGCCATCTGCGGATGGGCCGGCCTGTCGACCGCCCAGGCCCAGGAACTGCGCCTGGACCCCGAGAAGGTCATGGGCCCGACTGCCTGCGGCGACTGCCACGAGGCATCGATCGCGGCCTGGCGCGACACCCACCACTTCTCCACCTTCAAGCAGATGCCGCGCACCGACGAGGCACGCGACATCGCCGACAAGCTCGACATCAAGCGCATCAAGGCCGAGGGCGAATGCGTGTCCTGCCATTTCACGTCGAAGATGGAGGACGGCGAGGTCGACACCATCGCGGGCATCACCTGTGAATCCTGCCACGGCGCCGGCAAGGACTGGATCGAGATCCACAGCGACTTCGGCGGCAAGGACGCCACCGCGGAAACCGAATCGGAGGCGCATCGCAAGGAGCGCTGGGCCAAGTCCGAGGCCGCCGGCATGATCCGTCCCGGCGATCTCTACAAGCTGGCCGAGAACTGCTACCAGTGCCACACCGTGCCCAAGGAAAACCTGGTCAACACCGGCGGACACCCGGCCGGCAGCAACTTCGAACTGGTCGCCTGGAGCCAGGGCGAAGTGCGCCACAACGTCTGGTACAACGACGGCGCGGCCAATGCCGAGGCGTCGCAGAATCGCCAGCGTCTGATGTTCCTGGTCGGTCAGGCCCTGGATCTCGAATACGCGCTGCGCGGTGTCGCCAAGGCGACGCAGAAGGCGCAGTACGCGGTGGAAATGGCCAAGCGCGCCAAGCGTTCGGCACTGCGCATCAAGGCGATTTCGGATGCCGGGGTCAGCATTCCCGAGGTCGGGGCGCTGCTCAAGATCGCCGGCTCGGCGAAAGTGTCACTGAACAACGAAGCGGCACTGACCGCGGCCGCCGATCAGGTCGCCACCCAGGCCAAGGCCATCGCAAGCAAATACGACGGCAGTGAGCTGGCCGCGCTGGACGGCCTGCTGCCGAAGCCGGACGCGTACAAGGGCTCGGTCCACACGCCGTAGTCGTGGCCGAATCCATACTGACAAGGGATTTGCGCGCCGGGAGCGGGCCGGCGCCAGTCTCGTCCATCCCACCGCCGCAGCGCTGGTCGCAGCCCTTTGGCGAGGGCATGGGCGAGCGGGACGTGCAGCGCGTGCTGTCGATGGAGCCCTTCGCCAGCATGGATCCGTCACGGTTCCGGCCGCCGATCACGCTGGAGGGGATCGTCCGCAACGACACCCGCCTGCGACGTCTGACCCGCGGCGAGATCGTCGTTCGCGCCGGTGACTACGGTAACTCCGCCTTTCTGATCGTTCAGGGACGGGTGCGGGTGATTCTGCCCCCCGGCCTGCCGGAAGAGTCCCTGGGCCGCGCAAGCCCGCGCCAGAAGAACTGGCTGCAGGCGCTGGCCCAGCTCTGGAAGAATCCAGGCCACCCCGAGGTGCGGGATGTCTCGCGTTACGTCTCCGAGCCGGAGAAGACGCCCCCGTCGCCCGCCCGGCTGATCGTGCGGGACGCGCAGGGGCAGATGCTCCAGGAGCAGATTCTGACGAGCGCCGGCCACGAGGGCATTCGCATCGGCCGGGGCGCCGACAACGACCTGATCCTCGACGACTCCGCGGCGTCGTCATCGCATGCCCGGCTCCAGGCCACCGAGCTGGGCTGGGAGATCATCGACCTCGGCAGTTCCAACGGCACCTTCGTCAGCGGCGAACGCATCGAACACCATATTCTCGGCGGTGGCGACGAGATCCGGATCGGCCGCAGCCACCTCCGCTTCGTGGGCGAGGGTGATCTCGATCAGACATCGATGCTCAGTACACGAATCCTCAACCCCTCGGCGGTGGACGCCGAGTGGGGCAACACGGTCATCGAGGATGCGGCCCAGGCCGGTGCTGGCCACACATTCGTCCAGGACATCCCGGCGGTGCTGGATCACACGCAGTCCGCGGTACTCAAGACCGGTGACGTGTTCGGCGAGATCGCGGCGCTTGGTCGCACCCAGCGCACTGCGACCGTCTTCGCCGAAGAGGATTCCATCCTGCTGGAAATCCGCTGGCAGGGCCTGCGCGATCTGCGCAAGCGCGACGCCGCGTTCCGCAAGCATGTGGAAGATCTGTACCGGGCCAACAGCCTGATCACCCATCTGCGAGCCACTCCGCTGTTCAGCCATCTGCCAGACGACGTCATCGACGAAATCGCCCGGCAGACCCTGTTCGAGAGCTTTGGCGAATTCGACTGGCACACCAGTTATCAACGCCTGGCCGACCAGCCCGAGGCCCAGCGGCTGAAGATCGAACCCGAAATCGTGCGCGCCGGCGACTATCCTGACGGCCTGTTGCTGATCCGCTCCGGTTTCGCCCGCGTCACGCGCCCCCTGCACAAGGGCCAGCAGACGATCAACTACCTCGGGCGCGGTGCGGCCTTCGGCCTCGACGAGCTGCTGGCCGGCTGGAACGGCGAAGGCCAGTCCACCTACCGCTGCTCGCTGCGCGCGGTGGGGTACGCCGACATCCTGCGCGTGCCGACCCGCGTGATCGAGACCCATGTCCTGCCGAACCTGACCGAGGCGCAGCTCGAGCGCGCGCGGCAGATGCAGGCGGAAACGCTCAAGGACTCGCTGGCGACGTATCGGCCCGGCGGGAACGCGACGCCCACCAACGCGCTGGACGTGCGCCCCAGCGGCGACGATGACGCCCTGGTCGAGACCCTGGTGGACCGTCATCTGATCAACGGCCGCGCGGCCATGCTGATCAACCTGGACCGCTGCGTCCGCTGCGACGCCTGCACCGACGCCTGCGCGGTCGGCCACCAGAACAATCCGCGCTTCAACCGGCACGGGCATCGTCACGACTCGCTGATGATCGCCAATGCCTGCATGCACTGCGCGGACCCGGTGTGCATGATCGGCTGCCCCACCGGGGCGATTCATCGCTCCTCCGAACAGGGACAGGTCGTCATCAACGACGACACCTGCATCGGCTGCGCGACCTGTGCGAACAGTTGTCCCTACGACAACATCCGCATGGTCGAAATCCGCAACAACAGCGGCGAGTTCGTGCAGAACAACGCCACTGGCTCGCCGGTGATGAAGGCGACCAAGTGCGATCTCTGCATCGACCAGCCCGGCGGTCCCGCCTGTCAGCGGGCCTGCCCCCACGACGCGCTGGAGCGCGTGGACATGCGCGATCTGCCGAATCTGCTGGACTGGCTGCACCGATGATGCGCTTCGCGAAGCGGCGCCGGGTCAATCTGACCGCGTGGGCGATCGTCGTGCTGATCGCCGCCGCGCTGTTCGCCGCCGTATCGGCGGGACTGACGCGAGCGCCGTTCTGGACCGGCTGGTTGCTGATAGGCACCGTCGTGTTCCTGAGCCTCTACTCGCAACGCAAGCGCGTGTCGATGCTGCCGATTGGTCGCGCGGCGGTCTGGCTGCAGCTCCACGCCTACACCGGCGCGTTCGCGATCGTCGTCTTCGTCGCCCATACCGGTTTCTCCCTGCCCGACGCGCCGCTGGAATGGCTGCTGTGGCTCAGCTTCGTCGGCACCGCGGGCAGCGGTCTGGCCGGACTCTACTGGTCGCGCACCCTGCCACCGCGACTGGCGGCGACGGACGAGGAACTGCTCTACGAGCGCATCCCCATGTTCTCGGAACGGCTGCGCCGGCGCGCCGAACAACTGGTGATCGCCGCCGCCACGCAAACCGACTCGGTGCTGCTGGGGGACCACTATCGAACCCATCTCGCCGAGCTGTTCATGGCACCGCACTGGCGCTGGCGTCACCTGGGGCCGACGCACTACGTCACCCGGCAACGTGATCGCCTGATCGCGCTGGAGCGTTACCTGTCCGAGGACGAGAAGCCCTTCGCTCGCGAGCTCGCGGACCTCTGTCGCCAGAAGTCGGACCTGGACATGCACTACACCGTGCAGGGCCTGCTCAAGGCATGGCTGTTCGTCCATGTCCCGCTGACCGCGGCGATGCTGCTTCTGGCCTTGCTGCATCTCGTGGCCGCTCACGCATTCGGGGGCACCTGAACGTGACCGAACGGCTTCAGGGATTCGACTACCGCTCCAGCCCCTACCACCGCCCGAATCAGAAATGGGTCTGCGGACGCCTGGCCGACGGCGAATGCTGCCTGAGCGGCCCTGATCCCAAGGGGCGCTGCGGCGCCGGACCGCAGTGCGCACCAGCCCGCGACGGCGATCGCTGGCGTTGCACGCGCGGGCCGCTGCACGGTGGCCCCTGCGACGCCGGACCGCAGTCCGACGGAAGCTGTGGCTGCATCACGCCGCCGTGCCGGCCGCGACGCAGCTGGCGTTATCGCCGCAAGCTCGTGGTGCGCAGCACGATCGCGGCCACGCTCGGGCTGATCATTCTCGGCGTGGCCGGCATCTGGGCCGGGGACATGGTGCAGCCCGGCCATCTGTCAGCCGTCCATTCCACCGTCGCCGACTGCTCGGCCTGCCACAACGCACCGGGCGACAGCGCCTCCGGCTGGCTCGCGGCCGCATTCGGCCAGCATCCCGAGTTCCCGTCCGATACCAGGCACGCCTGCCTGAACTGTCACGATGTCGGGGATGCGCCGTTGTCGCCGCATAGCCTCGCCACGCTGCCAGCGGTGGACGATCAGCAATCGGGCTCGCTGGGACCGTGGCCGGTCGAGCTGAATCGGGCCTTGTTCACGACGCCATCGGCGCCGATCGCCTGTGGCAGCTGTCACGAGGAACACAAGGGCGTGGATGCGGACCTGCGCGACGTCGCGGACAGCCAGTGTCAGGTCTGCCACAGCCAGCGCTTCGTCAGCTTCAACAGCGGGCACCCCGATTTCACCGACTACCCCTATGACCGCAGGACCCGGATCGTCTTCGATCACGCCAGTCATCTGGGCAAGCATTTCAGTGATGAGGCGGAGCAGGCACCATCCAGTTGCTCCGACTGCCATACGACGGCGGCGGACGGCCGGACCATGGAAGTCCGCGACTTCGATCAGAGCTGCGGCGCCTGTCACGCCGGCGACATCGCCGGCGATGCGCTGGCCGGGCCCAAGGGCGTCGCGGGACTGTCCGTTCCCGGACTTGATCTGACCCTGGTCGAGAACATCGGCCAGTGGCCGGAGTTCGCCGACGGCGACCTGACGCCGATGACCGAACTGCTGCTGTCCGGCGATCCCGCCTATGCCGACATTCGCGACACGCTGGCCGATGTCGACCTGCTGGACCTGGAATCCGCGTCCGCGGAAGCGCGCGCCGCCGCGTCCGAACTGGCCTGGCAGTTCAAGGCGCTGGTGCATGCCATCCAGTCCGACGGCAGTCAGGCGCTGGTCACGCGCCTGGAAGCGGCGATGGGACGCACGCTGAGCGCGGACGAACAACGGCGACTGACCGGCCTGCTGCCGGCGACACTGGTCGATGCGGCGCAGACACGGTGGTTCCCGATGCTGGACACCGAGATCGAGGCGCGGGCGTCGGGCAGCGCGCCCGCCACAGAGGCGCTGCGGCCGCCATCCGACGATGACGCGGCGGACGACGAGGGCGGCGACGCGGTCGATGACGACGAATTCGACGCGCTGTTCTCCGATGACGGCGACGAGGGCTTCGGCGACCTGTTCGCGGAGGATTCCGGCGATGACGGCGGTGATCTGTTCGGGGGCGACATCTTCGGAGGCGGCGACGACATCGGCGACCCCTTCGCCGATCCGGAACCCGAGGACTCGGAGCCCGAGGTCGTGACCAAGTCCGACGAGGAGCGGATGGCGCTGGGCGGCTGGTATCTGGACGAATTCCATCTGCGCTATCGCCCGGCCGGCCATGCCGACCCCGTCCTGCGCTCATGGACGGAACTCGCCACCCGCCAGCAGGGCATGGAAGACTGGCTGGACCCGCGAACCCCCGGCGCCTGCACCCAGTGCCACAGCCTGGACGTTGATGCCTCCGGCGCCACCACGGCGCAGTGGCAGGGCAAGCGGGTGGCCCCGACCGAACACCACTTCACCGAATTCGATCACAGCACGCATTTCAGCCTGCTGGGCGACGCCGGCTGCGAGACCTGCCACCAGATCGACAACGAGGCCCCGTACGCGGACAGCTTCGACGATCGGGACCCGCACAACTTCGCCAGCAACTTCGCGCCGCTGAACAAGGCGGTCTGCCTGGACTGCCATCAGCCGGACCAGGCTGGCGCCGACTGCTCGCTATGCCACCGTTACCACGTGGGGGATTTCGAGGCGACGATGCCGCGGACCACGCTGGCCGGTCAGCACTGACCGGCGGCTATTCGACGTTCTGCACCTGTTCGCGCATCTGCTCGATCAGCACCTTCAGCTCGACCGCCGCTCGGGTGACTTCGGTGTCCTGTGACTTGGAACCCAGCGTGTTCGCCTCACGGTTGAGCTCCTGAATCAGGAAATCCAGGCGACGGCCCACCGGTTCCTTGCGCTTGAGAATGGCGCGAATTTCCTGCACATGCGCCTTCAGGCGGTCCAGTTCCTCGGCCGCGTCGGTCCGGTTCAGCAGCAGCAGGAATTCCTGCTCGACCCGGGTCTCGTCCAGTTCGGTCCTGTACTCGGCCAGCCGCTCGCGCAATCGCGTTTCCCATTCGCCCCGCAGTGCCGGTAACCGCTCGGTCACCTGCACGACCAGGGCGTCGATGCCGTCGGCGCGTTCGCGCAGCATGGCATCGATCTTCTCACCCTCACGCTGTCTAGCCTCGGCCAGCGCGTCGAGACCATCATCCAGCGCTTCCAGCGCGGCGGCGTTCAGGACCTCCTGATCCACCTCGACCTGGCGGACCACCCCGGGCCAGGCGAGCACGCGCAGCGGGTCGGGCGCGTGCACGTCCAGCGCCTCCGATACCTGCCGGATGCCGCCAGCCAGGGCGTGCAGCCGGTCGGTGTCGATATCCAGTCGGCCCTGCTCGGTCGCGGAGAGGTCCAGCTTGAGCGAGGCCTCGCACTTGCCGCGCGCGACCCGCTGGCCGATGCGGCTGCGGAACTCCGATTCCAGCGCCCGCATGGGCTCCGGCACGCGAAAGCTCACGTCCAGATAGCGATGGTTGACGGTGCGCAGCTCCCAGACGAGCTGCCCCCAGGCTCCGGTGGTCTGATACCGGGCGAATCCGGTCATGCTCTTGATCATGGGCGCGAGTATCGCAGCCGGACCATCACTTCGGAACCGGTCGGTATACTCCGCGCCCATGAACGACACCTACCAACGCCCCAGCGGGCGCGCGGCCAACCAGCTGCGCAACGTCACCATCACCCGTCAATTCACCAAGCACGCCGAAGGCTCGGTACTCGTGAGCTTCGGCGACACCCGTGTGCTGTGCACCGCCTCGGTGGATGAGCGCGTGCCACCGTGGCTGCGCAACGAGAACCGCGGCTGGGTTACCGCCGAATACGGCATGCTGCCGCGCTCCACCCACGAACGCATGGGCCGCGAGGCCGCCCGGGGCAAGCAGTCGGGCCGCACCCAGGAGATCCAGCGCCTGATCGGTCGCAGCCTGCGCGCCGTGGTCGATCTGGAAGCCCTGGGGCAACGCCAGATCACGCTGGATTGCGATGTCATCCAGGCCGACGGCGGCACCCGGACGGCCGCGATCACCGGTGCCTACGTGGCGCTGGTCGACGCCGTCAACGGCCTGCTCGCCCGGCGTCAGCTCAAGCGCGACCCGATCCACGGCCACGTGGCCGCGGTCTCGGTGGGCATCTGCGGCGGCACCCCGGTGCTGGACCTGGACTACGCGGAAGATTCCACCGCAGAGACCGACATGAACGTCGTCATGAACGACGCCGGCGGCTTCATCGAGGTTCAGGGAACGGCCGAGGGCCATGCCTTTCATCGCGACGAGCTCAACGCTCTGCTGGGACTGGCCGGCGACGGTATCGCGGAACTGGTCGCCGCCCAGCAGGCGGCTCTGGCCAGCGGCTGACGCCGATGACCGATACCACGCCATCGCCAGTGACCGTCGTGCTGGCCACCGGCAATGCCGGCAAGGTCAGGGAAATGCAGGCGATGCTGGCGCCACTGGGATACCGGGTACGTCCGCAGTCGGAGTTCGATTTCGAGCAGCCGCCGGAAACCGGCGAGACCTTCATCGAGAACGCGATCATCAAGGCCCGCGCCGCGGCCGCGGCCACCGGGCTGCCGGCCATCGCCGACGACAGCGGCCTGGAAGTGGCTGCGCTGGGTGGCGCTCCGGGCGTGCGCTCGGCCCGCTACGCGGGCGAGCATGGCGACGATGCCGCCAACAACGCCGCCCTGCTGCAGGCGCTCGACGGGCAGCGGCAGCGCCAGGCCCGGTTCCGCTGCGTCTGCGTGTGCCTGCGCCATGCCTCCGACCCGGCACCGCTGATCGCCCAGGGTGTCTGGCCCGGACGCATCATGACCGAGGCGCGAGGCACGCAGGGATTCGGCTACGACCCGCTGTTCCTGCCGGTGGGCGAGCAGCGCACCGCGGCGGAGCTGCCCGCGGAGGACAAGAACCGGATGAGCCACCGCGGCCAGGCTGTGCAGGCACTGGTCACGCAACTGCGGATCGAGCCGCTGCGGGGATAGCGTCACCATGGCGGCCGAACGCCCGCTCGGGCTTTATGTGCACCTGCCCTGGTGCGTCGCCAAGTGCCCGTATTGCGATTTCAACTCGCATGGCCTGAACGGCCGCCGCATCGACGAGCCCGGCTACACCGACGCGCTGCTGCGGGACCTGCGCTTCGAGCGTGATGCGATCGCGTCACCCAGGCGGATCAGCAGTGTGTTCTTCGGAGGCGGCACGCCCAGTCTGTTCTCGCCCGCCGCCATCGCCCGCGTGCTGCAAGCGGCCGATGAACTGTTCGGCCTGACACCCGATGCCGAAATCACGCTGGAAGCCAACCCGGGCGCCAGCGACGCCGAGCGATTCGCCGGCTACCGGGCCGCCGGGGTCAACCGACTGTCCATCGGCGTTCAAAGCTTTGACGATGCCCATCTGCGACGCCTGGGCCGAATTCACTCCGCCGAGGTCGCGGCGCGGGCATTCGGGCAGGCGCGCACCGCCGGCTTCGACAACATCAATATCGATCTGATGTTCGCGCTGCCGGAACAGGACCTGGAGCAGGCCCTGGCCGACCTGGATCGCGGCATCGGCCTGGCACCGGAGCACCTGTCCTGGTACCAGTTGACGCTGGAGCCTGGCACGGCGTTCGCGCGGCGCCCGCCGCCTCTGCCCGCCGAGGACACGGCCATCGCGATCTGGGAAGCCGGACAAGCGCGACTGGCCGATGCCGGGTACCTGCAATACGAGGTCTCCGCCTACGCGCGACCGGGCCGGCAATGCCGCCACAACCGCACCTACTGGTGCTTTGACGACTATCTGGGAGTCGGAGCCGGCGCGCATGGCATGGTCGGCTGGCAGCGCAGAGCGCGCATCCGACGACCCGGCGCCTACATCGCAGCCGCAGGCACGGCCGACGCGCTGGAGCAAACGCGTTACATTGAGCCGCAGGACCGCACGCTGGAGTTTCTGATGAACGCTCTGCGACTCAACGAGGGCTTCACGATCCCGCAGTTCGAGGCCGCCACCGGCCTGGGTCTCCAGGCCCTGCAACCGGGGCTGGATGCGGCCCTGAGCGTCGGCACGCTGGAGCGGACGGCTCAGCACATCCGCCCGACCGAGCTGGGCCGGCGACATCTCGACACCGTGCTGGCCGGGTTCTGAGCGATGGAAGCGCTCACCGAACATCGCACCCACTGTCCCTACTGCGGGGAACCGATCAGCCTGCTGGTCGACCATACGGGCGGCTCGCAGGAATACGTCGAGGACTGCTTCGTCTGCTGTCAGCCGATCGTCGTGCGCGTCGATGAGTCAGGAGATGGCTATACGCTCCAGGTCGACGTCGAGAATCACTGAGCGAACCGGGCGGAGCACTTTCACGACGCTTCCCCAAGCCCGTGCATCCAATCGGATCACGGCAACGAACACCCTGTACATGGTTTGTCCAACGCATCGCCCGTCGGCGCCCCGGCTCGCGATCGAACAGTACGAGGAGTGTTCGGATCATGAACGACACCGCAGATGTGGTCGACAACGACCAGGCTTTCCGCATTGGGGCCGTTGAACGCGCAACCGGCATTCCCGCCAACACGATTCGTGTCTGGGAACGTCGCTACGGGCTGGTGAAGCCAGCCCGGGACGAGACCGGCACGCGTCTGTATTCGCAACAGGACATCGAGTATCTGGGACAGGTTCGCTCCCTGATCGACGCCGGCGATTCCATCGGCTACATCGCATCACTGGGCAAGACGCTGCTGCCGGCTCGCATCGAGTCGCTGGCGTCCATGCCCAACCGCGGCCTCGCCCGGCGGCGACGGACGGGACTGGCGCCCTTGCTGCTGATCGGGCCGACACTGGCCGAACGCCTCGGCGAGGTCGATCTGCCCGGCTATACCATCCATGCCAGCTATGCCACGCCAGCGGACGCCCGCAAGGCGCAGCTGCCCGGCCACTCGAACGCGATCGCGGTGGTCGAGACCGAGCAGGTCACTCGATCGCTGGCGAACGATCTGGCCATCTGGCGCGATGACGCCAGCCTGACCGCCGTGATCATCGTCTACAGCTACGCCCGCCAATCCGATCTGGCCGCCATTCGCGACCTGGGATTGCTGATTCTCCGCGAGCCCATCGACGCCGAAATGCTTCGTCACGTGCTGCTCACCCGCAAGTACTGGCTGGCGCCCGACGAACAGCCCGGCGACTACCTGTCCGAACCCATTCCGCCGCAGATGTTCACCAAGAAGGAGCTGGTGACGCTGGCGTTGATGCAGACCAGCGTCAGCTGCGAATGCCCGCGCCACCTGGCGGAGCTGCTGATCTCGCTGAGCGCGTTCGAGCGGTACTCGCAGCTCTGCGAGGACCGCTCCACCGAGGACGCCGCGATCCACGCCATGCTGCGGGGCGCCACCGCCCACGCCCGATCCACCATGGAAGCGGCGCTCAAGCGAGTCGTGGATCACGAAAAGATCGACTTGTCGCAACTGCGCTAGGGAGGCACGCAGGCGCCGCCATGTTGGCGCCTGCCGGATCGGGGCCTCATAATCGCCACCCGTTTTTCCGGCATACGATCTGGACATGAACAAGCCCGACAGGCGCCAAGCAGCGCTGGACTACCACGCCAAACCACGGCCGGGAAAACTCGGGATTGCGATTACCAAGCCGTTCACCACTCCCAGCGAGCTGTCGCTGGCGTACTCGCCGGGCGTGGCGGAACCGGTGATCGAGATCGAGAAGAACCCGGATGACGCGTTCAAGTACACGTCCAAGGGCAATCTGGTCGCGGTGATCACCAACGGAACCGCGGTGCTGGGCCTGGGCCGCACGGGTCCGCTGGCCGCCAAGCCGGTGATGGAAGGCAAGGCGGTGCTGTTCAAGAAATTCGCCAATGTCGACGTGTTCGACATCGAGGTCGATGCCCCGGACGCGGATGATTTCATCACGACCGTGCAGCGCATCGCGCCGACCTTCGGCGGTATCAACCTGGAGGATATCGCCGCGCCCGACTGCTTCCATGTCGAGAAGGTGCTGAGCGAGACACTGGATATCCCGGTGTTCCACGATGACCAGCACGGCACGGCGATCATCATCTGCGCCGGGCTGCTCAACGCGCTGGAATACCAGGGCAAGTCGCTGGACAGTGTCCGTATCGTCTGCGTCGGCGCTGGCGCCGCCGGGATCGCCTCGATGAAGCTGCTGCAATCCCTGGGGGCCGCGCCGGGCAACATCGTCATGTGCGACAGCAAGGGTGTGGTGCACACCGGACGCACGGATCTCAACCCGCAGAAGCAGCAGTTCGCGATCGACACCGACCTGCGCACGCTGGACGACGCCATGTCCGGCGCCGACGTGTTCATCGGCGTCTCCGGCCCGGGCCTGGTCTCCCAGGACATGGTGCGTGCCATGGCGCCGAAGCCGGTCGTGTTCGCGCTGGCCAATCCGACACCGGAAATCCTCCCGGAAGAGGCGCACGCGGTGCGGGACGACCTGATCATGGCAACCGGTCGCAGCGACTATCCGAATCAGGTCAACAACGTCCTGTGCTTCCCGTTCCTGTTCCGTGGCGCGCTCGACGTGCGCTCGCGCTCGATCAACCACGACATGCAGATCGCGGCCGTGCACGCCATCGCGGAACTGGCGCGCCAGCCGGTACCGGAGGTCGTCAAGGACGCCTACGACGCCCCCGACCTGAGCTTCGGCCCGAACTACATTCTCCCGACACCGCTGGACCCGCGCCTGTCGGACTACGTCTCGCCAGCAGTGGCCGCGGCGGCCGTGGATTCCGGCGCCGCCCGCGCGGATTACCCTCCGCACTATCCCAAGCGCTAGGGCCGCCCACCCATGCCCCTGGGGGATGCGGCCCATCTGGTCGTCGCCATCCTGGCGATCGGAATGGGGCTGGCGAGCTGGCTGACCGACCCCGCCGACCGCATCAACCGCGCGCTGGCGCTGTGCCTGGTCATCATCGGGCTGCTGCAGGCGCTGGAACCGGCGGTGGCCACCGCCGGACGCGTCTTCTGGACCCTGGTCGGCGAAGTGCTGGAATCCTCGGCCATCCTCGCCGGCATGGAGTGGGGGCGTCGCATCGGCCGCTCCGCGCGCGGGCGACGCGGTGTGGCCGCGCACTGGCTGTTCCGCGTCTCCCAGCTGCTGACCGTGGTGCTGATGGGACTGTCCGCGGGCTACGTGCTGATCGCCCCGGAGCAGGCCACATCCGACGCCGGCGGCCTGATCAAGGTGCGCGGCATCGAGTTCGCCATCTTCGCGCCGGTGCTGGGCTCCGCGCTGACGGCGGCCGGCATCGCCATCGTGCTGCTGCTCACGACGCGGCTGGATTCCACCGACGCGCTGCGCCTGCGGATGCTGTACATGGCCACGCCATTCCTCATCGGCGCGCTGGTCTTCAGCCACTGGGTGGAGCCCTATCTCGTCGCGGTCGGGCTGGTGATCCTGTCGGCATCCTCGGTGCGCTATCTGACGATTCTCGGCCGCCGCGGAGATTTCATGGGCCAGTTCCTGTCACCGCAGGTCGCCCAGGAAGTCCGCGCCCACGGCCTCGACCATCTGCTGGAGCGACGGCGCACCGTGCTCACCGTCGTGGTCGCCGATCTGCGCGGATTTTCCGCCTACGCGCGAGAGCGGGCATCGGACGAGATCTTCGGTTTGCTGGAGTCGTTCTATCAGGCCGTCGGGGACGCGGCACGGGCGCATGGCGGCACGGTCAAGGACCATGCCGGCGATGGCGTCGTGATCCTGGTCGGCGCGCCGTTTCAGGTCACGCATCACGCGCGCCGAGGCATCGAACTCGCCTTCACGCTGCAATCCGCGGTTCGCGACATGCTGATCCGCGACGGTCACGCACCCCGGGTCGGACTCGGCATCGGCCTGGCGACCGGCAGGGTCACGGTTGGCGCGCTACGGGGCGCGGGCCGCCTCGAATACGGTGCGGTGGGGAACCCGGTCGTGCTCGCCGCACGGCTGTGCAACCGCGCCGCCGACGGCGAGATTCTCGCCGACACCCGAACCCGCGACGAAGCCGGTGGCGGGGGCCACTGGACCGCCGTCGACCAGCCACCCGAGACACTGAAAGGATTCCCGCGACCGGTTCCCATTTGCGCCCTGCGCTTGCAAACCGTCGGTGCGAGCGGGGAAACTATTGGGCGCTAACGATTTCCCAAGGGCTCGGTCATGCCCGGAGCGGCCGACGATCGTCGATTCACTGAACGATCGGTTGTTGCGGCGTCCGGCATCACGCGCCTGAACATTTTCAACTCAACTCACGTCACGGGACGCCAGCGACTTCTCTCCGTCGGCTTGCACGGGAGAGATGACATCGCCACCGCCGCGATTCCTCGGGGGGATGATGGCCTGGCCAGCGGGACCGACTGGGAGTAACACAAGCATGAGCAGCGATCCGTATACAGTTACGAGCCCCGACGGCAGTTCAGTCGAACTCCCGCAGGTCGAGGGCACGATGGGCCCGCCGGCGGTGGACGTCCGCAAGCTGTATGCGAGCACCGGAGGCTTCACCTTCGACCCCGGCTTCACCTCCACCTGCTCCTGCGAATCCGCCATCACCTTCATCGATGGCGAAAAGGGCCAGCTGCTCTACCGCGGCTACCGCGCCGACGAGCTGGCGCAGAAGTCCAACTACATGGAAGTCTGCTACCTGCTGCTCAACGGCGAGTTGCCGACCAAGGCGGAATACGACGAGTTCAACGACGCGATTCGCATGCACACCATGCTCAACGAATCGCTCAAGCGCTTCTTCACCGGCTTCCACTACGACGCGCACCCGATGGCGATGCTGTCGTCCATCGTCAGTGGCCTGTCGGCGTTTTATCACGACACCACGAACACGGCCGATCCGGAGCACCGCAAGATCTTCGCGCGGCGCATGATCGCCAAGATCCCGACCATTGCGGCGGCGGCCTACAAGTACTCCATCGGCCAGCCGATGATTTACCCGAAGAACGACCTGGACTACAGCTCGAACTTCCTGCGGATGATGTTCGCGGTGCCCGCCGAGGAATACGAGGTTGACCCGGTCGCCGCGGAAGCCCTGGACGTGCTGCTGATCCTGCATGCCGACCACGAGCAGAACGCGTCCACGTCGACGGTACGCCTGGCCGGCTCCACCGGCTGCAACCCCTACGCGGCCATCTCCTCGGGCATCGCCGCCCTCTGGGGACCGGCGCACGGCGGCGCGAATGAAGCCGTGCTCAAGCAGCTGTCGGCCATTGGCAGCGCCGACAACGTCGACAAGTTCATCGCCAAGGCCAAGGACAAGAACGACCCCTTCCGGCTGATGGGCTTCGGCCACCGCGTGTACAAGAACTTCGACCCGCGCGCGACCGTGATCCGCGAGCACTGCCACAAGGTGCTCAATGCCTACGGCGGCGACGCCGACGGCATGCTGGAACTGGCGATGAAGCTGGAGGAGATCGCGCTGAAGGACGAGTACTTCGTCGAGCGCAAGCTCTATCCGAACGTCGATTTCTACAGCGGCATCATCTACAAGGCCATCGGCATCCCGACCAACATGTTCACGCCGATGTTCGCCATCGGCCGCACGGTCGGCTGGGTCGCCCACTACCTGGAGATGATCTCCGATCCGGGCATGCGCATCGGTCGCCCCCGCCAGATCTACACCGGCGCGACGGAACGTCCGTACACCGATATCGCCGGCCGTTAGGAACACATCCACCAATTCGCGAATCCCGGAATCCGGGATTCGCGCGCTCATCACCATGAAAGCTGTTCTGGAACAGTTGCTGGACGCCCGTGACCTCACGCCGGAGGTCATGACCGCGACCATGCGCGGCATCATGCAGGGTGAGTTCACACCCGCTCAGGTTGCCGGCTTCCTGATCGCCCTGCGCTGCAAGGGCGAGACGGTCAGCGAAATCGCGGCAGCGGCATCGGTCATGCGCGAGCTTGCCACACCGGTCACGCTGCCGGAGTCCGCCCGGGCCCACCTGGTCGACACCTGCGGAACGGGCGGCGATGCCAGCGGCATCTTCAACGTCTCCACCGCGGCGGCGATGGTGGTGGCGGCCGCCGGTGGCCATGTCGCCAAGCATGGCAACCGCTCCGTCTCCAGCCAGTTCGGCAGCGCCGACGTGCTGGAGGCCGCGGGGGTCAGGGTCGATCTCGGCCCCGAGGCGGTCGCGCGCTGCGTGGACGAGCTCGGCGTGGGGTTCATGTTCGCCCCGGGGTACCACTCTGCGATGAAGCACGCGATCGGCCCCCGTCGCGAACTGGGCGTACGCACCGTGTTCAATCTGCTCGGCCCGTTGACCAATCCGGCCAGCGCGCCCTGTCAGGTGATCGGCGTGTTCTCCAGCGCATGGTGCGCACCGATCGCCGAGGTCATGCAACGCCTGGGCAGCGAACATGTGATGGTGGTGCACGGGCAGGATGGCCTGGACGAGATCAGTCCGGTGGAGCCGACCCATGTCGCGGAGCTGCGCATGGGCGAGGTGCGCACCTACAGCATCGAGCCCGCCACCTTCGGGGTGACCGCTCACAGCCTGCAACCGCTACGCGCGGCCTCGGCCGACGAGAGCTACACGATGATCCGTCAGGCGCTGGGCGGCCGCGCGGGCTCGGTCGCCGACATGATCGCGCTGAACGCCGGAGCCGGCATTTATGTCGCCGGGCTCACCAGCACGCTGGCCGATGGCGTGAACCGCGCGCGGGAAGTGCTGACGGCCGGCACCGCGCTGAAGACGCTGGAAAAGCTCGCGTCGCTTTCGCAGTCGCTATCCCCGAACCCATGAGCGACATCCTCGATCGCATCCTGGCCACCAAGCGTGACGAGGTGGCCGCGGCGCAGTCGCGCACGTCGCATGACACGCTGCGCCGACGTGCGGTCGAGGCCGAGCCGCCACGCGGCTTCGCCGACGCGATGCGGGCACGCGTGGAGACACGCCAACCCGCCGTGATCGCCGAACTGAAGAAGGCATCGCCCAGCAAAGGCCTGATTCGCCCGGATTTCGACCCCACCTGGCTGGCCCATCGCTACGCGGCAGGGGGCGCGACCTGTTTGTCCGTGCTCACCGACGTGAACTATTTCCAGGGTGCGCCGGACTATCTGGTGCAGGCCCGGTCCGCCGGCCTGCCGGTCATCCGCAAGGACTTCATCATCGACCCCTACCAGGTGCTGGAGGCACGCGCCTGGGGGGCGGACTGCGTGCTGCTGATCGTCGCGGCACTGGACGACGCCAGTCTGTGCACGCTGGCGGAATCAGCGCTGGAACTGGGCATGGACACCCTGATCGAGGTCCACGACGGCGCCGAACTGGAACGCGCGCTGCGCCTGCCAGCCGAGCTGTGCCCACTGTTGGGCGTCAACAACCGCAACCTGCGCAGCTTCGACGTCGACCTGCAAACCACACTGACCCTGCGGGCATCGGTGCCGGCGGATCGCGTCCTGGTCACGGAAAGCGGCATTCACGACCGCAATGACATCGAGAGAATGCAGGCGGCGGACGTTCACGCCTTTCTGATCGGGGAATCGCTGATGCGCGCCGAGGACCCGGGTGAGGCACTCGCCACACTGCTCGACGCGCCCTTGCGCGCAGGCTAGGCCTCGGCCGACCCCGCCCCGAGCGAATCCCGGGTGTCCTCCGGAACGAAAATCGCGCGTCCCTTCACCCGCACGATGCCGTCCTCCTCCAGCGACTTGAGCACCCGACCCGCCATTTCGCGCGAGCAACCGACGATGCGCGCCAGTTCCTGGCGGCTGATGCGGACAACGCGGCCGTCCTCGACGACTTCATGACCGGGATCGTCGGTCAGGGTCAGCAGGGTGCGGGCGATGCGACCGGCGACATCGACGAACGCCAGATCGGCGGCGCGGCGCGTGGTGTCCCGCAGCCGCTTGGCGAGCTGGTGACCCAGCACGAACATCAGATCAGGATATTTGTGCGCCAGCTCACGGAACGGCTGAAAGCCCAGTTCCGACACCACCGTCGGCTTGCGCGTGCGCGCGATGGCGCTGCGCGACTCCATTTCCGGGAACAGGCTCATCTCGCCGAAGAAGTCGCCGGGGTTCAGGTAGGCCAGGACCATCTCGCGACCATCCTCGTCCTCGAAGATGATGCTGACCGAGCCCTCGAGAATCAGATAAAGCGAGTCCGGCGCATCCCCTTCGTGAAGAATCGTGTGATTCTTCGGGTAGTGCCTGCGATGGGCCGCCATGTGGAACGCCTGGATGGCGGCCTCGCTCCCTTCGTCCAGCTGGTGCAAGCTGGTCATTCCTGTTCAGCGGTCATTCCGCCGCTCCCCGTCCGTTCATGATCAGTATCATAACGCCATGACTGTAAACGTGATGTCAGCCCGCCTAAAACTTTCGGAGGGTGTCACCTGGGTTGGCGAGTCCGGAAGCGGACACGCCATCGTCATCGACGGCTCGCCCGAGGTCGGTGGACGCAACCTCGGAATGCGCCCCATGGAACTGATGCTGCTTGGTGTGGGCAGCTGCAGCGCCATGGACGTGATGCTCATTCTACGCAAGGCGCGGCAGGACGTGACCGACTGTTCAGTGGAGATCAGCGGAACCCGGGCCGAGACCATTCCGCAGGTCTTCACCGACATTCACCTGCGATTCATCGTGGAAGGCCGTGATCTCGCCGAGCGTCATGTCGCGCGCGCGGTCCAGCTGTCGGCGGAGAAATACTGCTCGGCGTCGCTGATGCTGCAGGCCAGCGTGAACATCACCCACGATCACGAGATCCGGTCGGTCTGATGCTCCTGTCTTTCTTCTTTGCCCTGCGTGAAGGTGGTCTCAAGCCCACTGTCACCGAGTTCCTGACCCTGCTGGAGGCGCTCAAGCGCCAGGTCGTGATCTACAGCATCGACGACTTTTACGTGCTGTCACGGGCGGCCCTGGTCAAGGACGAGACCAAGTACGACCGCTTCGATCAGATCTTCGCCGCCTACTGGCATGGCGTGGAAGCGCTGACCGAGGATTTGTTCGCGGAGATTCCGGAAGACTGGCTGCGCAAGCAGGCCGAACTGCACCTGACCGACGAGGACAAGGCCAAGATCGAGGCAATGGGCGGCTTCGAGAAATTGATGGAAGAGTTGCGCAAGCGTCTCGAGGAGCAGGAAAAGCGCCACCAGGGTGGCAACAAGTGGATCGGCACGGCCGGCACGTCACCGTTCGGCGCCTACGGCTTCAATCCCGAGGGGGTGCGCATCGGCCAGCAGGGCGGGCGCAACCGCTCGGCGGTCAAGGTCTGGGACAAGCGCGAGTTCGCCAACCTGGATGACAGCCGCGAGCTGGGCACGCGCAACATCAAGATGGCGTTGCGGCGGCTGCGCCGCTTCGCGCGCGAGGGCGCGGCCGACCAGCTCGACCTGGGTGACACGATCCGCTCCACGGCCAAGAACGGCGGGATGCTGGACATCCGCATGGTGCCCGAGCGCCATAACGCCGTGAAGGTCCTGCTGTTCTTCGACGTGGGCGGCTCCATGGACCCGCACGTCAAGCTCTGCGAGGAATTGTTCTCGGCCGCGCGCACCGAGTTCAAGCACATGGAGTATTTCTACTTCCACAACTTTCTCTACGAGTCGGTGTGGAAGGACAACCTGCGGCGACGCTCGGAAAAGACACCAACGCGCGAGGTCATCCGCACCTACGGACCCGACTACAAGATCATCTTCGTCGGCGACGCGACGATGAGTCCCTACGAGATCGCCTATCCGGGCGGCAGTGTCGAACACTGGAACGAGGAATCCGGCGAAGTCTGGGCACGGCGCCTGCTCGACCACTTCCCCAAGGCCGTGTGGCTCAATCCCGAACCGGAGTCACACTGGGAATACGCACCATCGGTGGCGATGACGCGCACCATTTTCGACGACCGCATGTTCCCGCTGACGATCCAGGGTCTGGAAGACGCCATGCGGCATCTGACTCGAGCGCGCTAACCCACGCTGGGTTCGGCCATCAGCACCGCCAGCACATCGCCGTCGGCGTTGAGCAGCGTCAGACGCCCCTGTTCCAATCGATAGGTTGCCGTCGCCGCCAGGGCCGCGATGAAGGCCTGTTCCTGCTCCATCCCCTGAGCGCAGGCCATTTTTGTCGTGATCAGACGCGAGAATTCCAGTTGCCCCTCGTCGAGGGCATAGCTTCCGGACAGACGATTGCAACCGGCGTGGCCATGGATCCGCTCGTTGCCGGCCTCCAGCACCAGGGTTGCCGGACGGGCCTGGGTATCGATCGAGGTACCGGCCAGCGACACCAGCATCCACGGCGTGCTCGTCAGACTGATGACCGGCGTGTCGGCGACCGGCGTCGCACAGGCGGCCAGCGAGACCAGCGCCGCCAGCAGGGCAGGCAGCCCGCGAAGGCCATGACGAGACCGTGTGGGTCGGTGAGATTTCCTGGTCATGTGCTTGTCCATCCTGCTCCTCGGGTCAGTCAACTGGAGTCCGGCCGGGGGCGGCCCGATGCCCGACTCTCTTCGGCGGGCAGTATACGAAAGCCGGCCGCGCCCGTTGTCCTTGCAAAACGACGCCGGTTGGCGTTCACTGAACGCTCGACCGTACCCCCCACCGAGCCGAGCGCAATGCTTGAGGCCGTTGCCGTTGCCAACTATTTCATCGCCCAGGCGGCCAGTGAGCGATTGCGTGATCTGAACCCGCCGAAGCTGCATGAATTGACCTATTGCGCCCACGGCTGGCATCTGGCGATGGTGGGCAAATCACTGGTGGATGGTCATATCGTCGCCACGGTGGACGGCCCCCGCGTCGCCACCCTGCAAGAACATCTCAGCGGAACCAAGCGGGTGCTCGAGCCACTGGTCGTTCGCCGCAATGACCCCGCCTCCGGCAAGATGATCGAACTGACACCGCACCCCCAGGCTGCCGATGAAAGTACGCGACGCGTGCTGAACATAACCTGGAAGGCCTACGGCAAACTCTCCGGGTATGACCTGTCACTGGTCACCCGCGAGCAGGGCGGGCCCTGGGATCTGCTCTGGAACGATCCGGATCGCAACACCGACGCCGTGAAGATTCCGAACGAAACCATCCGGCTCTGGTTCCGCCAGCTCGCCGAGCGCAACCGCAAGGTCACGTCGGCGAAGTCGGTCAAGGACACGCAGCGCATCCTGGTCACCCCCAACCGCGACGGCGTGACCTCGGCCTGATCCGCCCCGGCCGGCATCATCGCCGGAGCAACGCCGTTTCAGCCTAGAAGAACGCCTGAACGATGAGGCTGATGGTGTCTTCCTGCGCCAGCGCCGAGCTGAACGACTGCTCGGGAACCGAATCGGGCACGTTGCTCAGCGCCCGGGCCTGCAATGACACCTTGAATGACGAGCCGATGCGGCGCTCGGCCTCGAGCAGATACCCCACCGTCGTCTCATCGAGACTGCGAATCGCTCCGGCGAGAATCGCGGTACCGGCCACGTCGTTGAAAGCGAAACGCGTGCCCACGAAGACTTCGCGGTCGAACAGGTCCTGAGTCTCGGCGAATCGCTGGTCGTAGAGATACTCGGACAGCAGGCCGAGATCGACTGACGAACCGAAGATGCCGTAGAGCGTGTGCTCGAAACCCGACACGAATGCCGTCGTCCACTCACCCAGCTGCCGACGGCGGGTCGCCTCCAGCTTCAGCGCGGTGGCGCCCAGAATCCACTGCGCATCCAGCGCGTACTGCTCGATCTGGTCGTAATGCGGGATCAACTCCAGCGACGCGCGCACCTCCTGCTCGAACTCCTCGTCGGTGGGCGCCAGACCGGCCTGCTGCGCCAGCATGACCAGCACCGCATCCAGCGGCGCCAGACCGGTCAGCATCGGATCGGTGATCACCGACATCAGGTCACAATTGGCCTGCGTCCCGGTCCCGTCGAACCCGCTGCCCTGGCGCAGACAGGGCACCAGCCGCGGGTCCCGCGCGGTCCCCTTGAATGCGCTCAACCCGATGTCGACCGAGCCCAGCGTATGCCGCCAGCGGAACGCAAAGTCATCGTGATCATCGCCGCGATGGGAGTCGTAGCGCGCGGCGTTCTGGTTGATGTTCAGCGGAAAAGCGGGGCGGCCATCCTCGCCGGGGAAGGTCCGCTCACGAAAGACCGGCAGCCAGAACAGATCCCAGGTTCCGAAATCCGAGATCCATGCGACATTGACCATCGGCTGGCCGAGCTTGTCCTCGTTGTCGATGTCCTCGACAAAGTCGATCTGGTTGATGACGTCAACCAGATGGCGTGACTCGGTCACGCCCCAGAACACCTTGCGAATCCCCAGCCGAACCTCGTAGTCACGCGCGGCGTGGACGAAGCTCAGCTCGCGAATGTCGGCATGCGTACGCTCATCGTCATCGGAATCCACGCGACCGAAAATGACACCGGACAGCAACTGGTCACCGCGATTCCACTCCCGGAAGAATTCCACCGTCAGCGCGGTTGAGCTTTGCCGGTCGGGCCGCTCGGGGAGCTCGGGTTCCTGTGGAAATTCGCGAAGCTCCAGCTCCAGTGTGGTGTAGATGTCTCCATCCGCGGCGCTCGCCACTCCCCAGACCGACGACGCCACGACCATGGCTGCGATGGTTGATCGCATCACGCACCCCTTTACATACCGATTGGTATGATCCTACGCGTCGGGTGTGGACGCAAGCCTGGACTGAACGCTGTGAATCTTGTCGGCCAGGGTCTGGGGCCGGTCGGTTCGGGTGCCGACCTTCAGCGTCGTGAATATCCTTGGCGCACCCTCGTCGTGCACGGCCTCGTGACAGGCCTTGAGCGCGTTCATCACCACGTCCCAGTCCCCTTCCACGTTGGTGCCATAGGCGTGCATCTGCGGATCCAGCCCCGCCTGCCGCAGCACACGCTGGCAGGTGGCGACGTAGGGTGACACGGACACTCCGACGCCGATCGGGACCAGGCAGATTTCAACACTGACATGCATGCGACCACTCCTTCGACCGTTGAAGCCGGCCAGCCTGACAGGCCGTCCCACCGCCCACAATCCGTCGGCGGCGGGGAGCGGAAACCGCCCGACGTGGTCTGAGCGATAATGCCGGTTCATCTTTCGGAGTCACGTCCCATGCAGCGCCTGCTCATCCTGACCCTGACCGCCCTGATCACCGCCTGCGCCACCTCGCCGCTGGGGCGCTCGCAACTCCAGCTGTTTCCGGAGTCGCAGATGGCGGAAATGGGCGCCGCCGCGTTCCAGGACATGAAACAAGAGCAGCCGCTGGAAACATCGAGCCGGACCAACGGCTATGTGACCTGTGTTGCCCGGGCGATCACGGCCGAGCTGCCGGACCAGCGCCCCTGGGAAGTACAGGTATTCAAGGATGACTCGGCCAACGCCTTCGCGTTGCCCGGCGGCAAGATCGGCGTGCACACGGGGCTGCTCGACATCGCCGAGAACCAGGACCAGCTCGCCACCGTCATCGGTCACGAAGTGGCGCACGTGCTCGCCAATCACGCCAATGAGCGCGTGTCGACCAGCTACATCGCCAGCGCCGGCCTGCAGCTCGCCCAGGTGGCGGCGGGGGAACCCACGCCGGCCAAGCAGCAGCTCTTCGGCCTGCTCGGACTCGGCGCTCAGGTCGGCGTGCTGCTGCCGTTCTCGCGAACCCAGGAATCCGAGGCCGACCTGCTGGGACTGGACCTGATGGCCAAGGCCGGGTTCGACCCGCGCGCGAGCATCCCGCTGTGGCAGAACATGGGCAAGTCAGGTGGCGGCAATCCGCCCGAGTTTCTCTCCACGCACCCCTCGCACCAGACCCGCATCAGCGACCTGTCCAAGCGCCTGCAGGTCGCGATGCCGCTGTACGAACAGGCCAAACGCGCCGGCAAGCGACCGAATTGCGGCTGACCACCGCGCCGATACGGTCCTACTCGCCGGTGACCGGACCGAATACCTCGGGCGTCAGCGCGATCTCGGTGCCGGGCAGCCGCAGCCGCCGCTTGAGCGCGAGATCGAACAGCCAGGGGTTGTAGGCGTACAGCTCGCGCAGCGGCGCCACATCATCCCGCTCGATGAAGCCGGCCCAGACCAGTTCGTCCAGCCAGATGTTGGTGTTGATCGCCGGATAGGGGTAGGCGCTGGCGTAGCGCAACCGATCGAACAGGTCGACCTGCTGCAACAGGCCGTTGAGCAGGGCCGATACGGTGTCAGGACGCCCAAGACCGTCGACCAGGATGTACAGGCGTTCCTGCTGCTCCGAGGCGCGTAACGTGCGCAGACAGGCCTGCCAGCGCTCGACATCGGCCCGCAGACAGCCCAGCAGGAACACCATCTGTCCGGCTGCGGCGTGCGATGCCGCGAGCTTCAGCGCCGGCCCCGGATCCTCCAGCGGGGTCAGATCGATCCACAACCGGTCCGGCTCCGGATCGCCGCCGGCGAGCGTCAGGCCATGAATCCATCGGTCCTTGCCGACGGGGCCCTGCGCCACCGGTATCCACCGCGCCGGCCATCCCGCGCTGTCATCGGTTTGCTCGGTCAACACCACCAGTTCGATGTCGCGAGACGGCAGATCGGTCAGCGCCCGCAGTCGATCCACGTAGGCGGGCCGCCATCGCGTCGAATCGCTCACGCCGGTCGCGTCCGCCCAGATGGCGGCCCGAAGCCTGGCGAACCAGCCCGAATCGGGCTGCCGACGCACGAGGTAGGCGCCATGGTCGACAATGTGATCCGGCATGTCGGCGAAGGTCTCGGCGAGCAGCTCCCTGGCGGGTTCGCTCATGGCCCAGTCGGCGGCCCGGGGCGTCTGCGACGCACGTCCGGGATGCCCCAGCCAGTCATCCACGCATCCCGTCAGCCAGATGCCGGCCACGCAAGCCAGCGCGAGACCACCGCAACCATGCAAACCCCGGCGCCCGCGCACGTCTACGCGTCCACCGGGCGATGCTTCTTGGAGCGGTAGTAGGCGCTGATATCCGCCAGCGAATACTGCGGCTGCCAGCGGTAGGCGCTGGCGAACGCGCTGCCGTCGAGCACGACCGGATACTTGAAGAAGTTGATCAGGTAGGGCGGGAAGGAGCTCCAGCCCATGCTTTCCGCGATGCGCCGGGGCAGGGAGGGGGGCAGCGACGGCAGTGGCAGGATGCGGCAGTCGCAGGCCCGCAGAAAGTCCTGATAGGCGACCCAGTCGCTCGGTGCGACGTTGAAGACGCCCTTGCCCCTCCGCTCGAAGGCCGCCACGACTGCGTCGGCCATGTCCTCGACATGCAGAAACTGCATGATCGGAGAAAAGCCGATCAGGGCCGGCGCAAGCCGTCGCGACAGCAGTCTCGACATGGAATTGCGCACGCCCGGACCCACGATGTTGCACGGCCGGAGAATCGTGATGTGCAGCTTGGGGCTCCGCCAAAGGTAGATCTGGGCGAGGTTTTCGAGTTCCACCGCGTCGACCAGGTCCATGGTCAGTTCGCTGGCCTTGAGCGGCGCCGTCTCGCGCAGCGGCGCCGGGTTGTAGGCATCCGCCCCGTAGACGAAGTGCGTGGAATGCACGACGACCTTGCCCACGTTGTACTTCTCCGCCAGGTCGAACAGGCGGCGTGTACCCAGCACGTTGTCGTTGTAGCGACGGAACCGGCTGTACTCGTTGGTCAGGATGCGACCGAGGTGGATCACCCCGTCGATGGCGTGATCCCGGAAGATGTCCTCGAACCGGCGCTTGCGCAGATCCACCTGATAGCTCGGAATATGCGCATCGGTGTGAACCGCATGGCGAAAATCCACGGCGATGACCTGATGGCGGTCCATCAGGCGCGCCATCACGCGCCGGCCCAGCGAACCACCGGCGCCGGTGACCAGGATCGTCTTGGGCTTGATGCGCGACGGACTCATCGGTAGATCGACGTCCGCTGGCTCAGCCCCCGCTGGATCAGCTCGTGAATCGCTGCCTTGACCTGCTCGATCCTGGGCTCGATGTCGTACTCGTGTTCGCAGTTGTCTTCGAACACCATCGGCTTGCCGATATGCAGGCTGACGCGGGCGGGCAGCGGGAACAGCGGACCGAGCGGGATGTACGGCAGACCCAGCCGATGGGCGATGGGCTTGAGATCGGAAAACGACGGCATGGTCTCCTCGCACCCGACAATGCCAACAGGAACGATGGGCGTGCGATAGCGCATCGCCAGGTGCATGAAGCCGGCACCGAAACGTTGCAGCTGGTAGCGCTTGTGCCAGACCTTCCCGGAGCCGCGGATGCCTTCCGGAAACACGATGATCGCCTCCTCGTGCTCCAGCATCGCACCGCAGTTGACGGGGTCACCGACCACCGCGCCCAGCCCGTTCATGAAGTTGCCCAGGAACGGCACCGTCGGGAAGAAGCGCTCGATCATCGCCCGGGGTGCCCGCGGGCCCGCGGGATTGCGGGCCATCGCCACGCCGAGCATGACGCCGTCCAGCGGCAACTGGCCACTGTGGTTCGGCACCATCATCACGCGGCCACTCGCGGGGATGTTCTCCAGCCCCTCGGCGGTCACGCGAAAATAGTGATCGTATAGCCAGCCTGCGCCAGCCAGCGTCAGCGCGGCCGTCGAACGGTTGTAACCCCACGGATCGAATCCGAACGACCCGAGCGTCTTCTCGAACCGGTCAACGGTTTCGCGAGTGTCCGGGCCGACCAGATGGTCGGCCAACCATTGGCTAATCGCCATGGGCTGCGTCTATCCTCCGTTCGCACACGGTCTCCAGTCGCGGCCCGGGCACAATCACCTGCGTCGTCGCCGCACGCCGAAGATAAGCGGGAGCAGAGCCAACGTCCAGGCACCGGAACCGCCACCATCGGAACCACCGCCGCCGGAGGTGTTCGGGGTGGCCTGTGCCTCCAGCACATACGCGCCCGTCACGGACTGATCGAAGCCCCTGATCTCCAGGTAGTACGTACCCCGATCCAGCGTGGTTTCAATGCGGAAGTTGCGCTCGACACCCAGCACGATGTCGTCGTTCTCGGTGATCAGCACACCGAAGCTGTCCAGCAAGGTGCCATAGGTATCCGTGTCGCCAGTGGTCTCCAGGCGGACATCAGAGCGCTCGGACAGGAAGAACTCGAAGTAATCCAGGTCGCCGGAGGTGTTGATCGTCCCCTCGGTCGTGGACACCGTGGCCCCGACATCGATGTCGGTGGCGCCCTGTCGCCTGTCGGCGTGCAGGTCCGTTCCAGGGTCTCCGGTCACGATGATCCTGATGGTGCCGACATCGGTCCCGCCCTGACCATCGCTGATGGTGTAGCTGAACTCCTCCGTCTGCTGCTGGGACGGCGGCAGGTCGGCGATATCGCCTCCAGGGGTGTAGGCCAGCGCGCCGTTGCCGTCGACTTGCAGGGCCGAACCACCGGGCGTCGTCACGGATGTCCCGACGTTGCCGGCGGCGCCCTCCAGGGCAACCACGGTCAGCGAATCACCGTCGGCATCGGAATCGGCGCCCGATCCGTTGTCGACCAGCACGTTCCCGCTCAGCGTGGCCGTGGACAGCACGCTGAATCCATCGGTCTGGGCCCGAGGCGGGCGATCGCCATTCGCACCGATGACCTCCGCTTCGAAAGAGGTTCGTGCAGTAAACAACCCATCCGAGACAATCACTGTTATATCCGCGCGACCAGCATTCACACCGTCCGGCGTCACCTCGACGGCGCGAGCGCCGGTATTGCCCGTGAAGACGACATTCTGAACCGGCACCAACGCCGGATTGTCGGTCAGCGCGGACAAGGTCAGCATGCTGTCCGGCGTGGAGCGCGAATTGTCGGTCACGGTGAAATTCACCGCGCCAGTGGACTGTCCGGACTGAATGACCTGGTCGGAGATCGCGCTGATCTCCGGAGGCGTGTCCGCGGCGTGAGCATCCGGGCAGCCGACGCCCGCGGCCAGCGTCCAGCCGATGTCATCGAACAGGCAGGTGGTCATGTCCACGCCGGCGTTGCTCGCCACGTCGGAGGAGGCGAATGGCTCCATCAGCAGACTGGGCGTGGCCTGCGTGTCCCAGTGACTGCCGCTGGAGCCGGTATCGAAGGGATCCGGCGTGAACAGCAGCGGGCGGCCCGCCGCATCGGCGCCGTTGCCGACATTCAGGCCCTGGCCCGTGGCGCCGGCGATGGACTGGGTCCCGTCAAAGCCGACGCCGCGATCGTTGACGATGGACTGTCCGCGCTGGGCCTGGTCCATGTCATCCCAGTAACGATTCTGTGAGTTGTCGAACACGAGCCGGTCAAACGCGAGAAACTGCGGATCGGCCAGGTTGGCACCGTCCTCGTCAATCCCGGAGAAGAAGCCAAGCCCGTGACCGAACTCGTGCATCACGACGTTGTAGAAATCCAGATCGCCCTGGGCGTTGTGATCGAAGCCGTAGTAGAACTGCGTGCCGCTCAGGCAGTTCGGGTCGGTATCCACCGCGCCATTGAATTGCGCGGAAATGTCGGCAACTCCCGGATCCAGATCACTTCCCGCCAGTGCGTTCGCCAGTGCTATCGGGTAAAACGTGTCGGCAACCGGCGCATTGGGAAAATCGGCGAGAAAACCGTTGGGGCCCGCCGCACCCAGCGTTCCGGAATTCGAGTCGCAGTCCTCATCCGGAAACGGCTCGAAATTGGCCTCAACGATGATCTCGACATCGCTTTGCAGCAGCGCCCCCCACTGTTCCGCCGCGGCTCGAAACACATTGAGGCGAGCCTCGCCGAGCGTTGTCGCGTTGTTTCCGCCGACGGACGTAAACGGCCTCGGGTCATTGAAGCCTTCGCCCGCCGGGTCGGTCGGAACGATGGTAATGGTGGCGGCATGCAAGACGCCGGTCGCGACGAGAGCCGCGGCCGCAACAAACAACCTAGTCGTCATTGGCCGTCTCCTCGTACTCCAGCGACCCGTCTTCGGCCTTCTCCGCATTCAGCGTGCGGCTTGTCGGATTCTTGGGCCGCATGACGGTCACGCCATCCGGGCGAGTCTCGAACGAATATTTGGGTGATGAACGGTCGCGCTCGGCGGCGTCGGATTTCTGATCGGTGGGCGGAACCGTCAATTCCCCTGTTTCGGGGTCGATGTAGGCACGTTGCGCCGCCGCCTGCCCGGTCCCGGCATCCGCACTCGCCGCATCTTCAGCCGCGGG
>CALBOV010000246.1 GCA_937896565.1 uncultured Salinisphaerales bacterium | reverse complement strand
TGGAACGGGCCGGTTTTCCCGCAATCCTGCGTTGCGAAGCGCGTCCATGCGCTTCGCCCTTCGGGCCGGCCTTCGGCCGTCCGAATACGTTCCGTACGCATTCGTGTCGCTCGCTCGCTTGGAATGACCAAGCAGCACTCGCTCCGCCTGGGCTTGCGGGAAAACCGGCTCCGTCTTGGTGGTGTGAATCAATCAGTGCTTCCCTGGAACCTCCTGCACGGTGCGGATATCCGCACCAGATTCCAGCAGATGCGTCGCGAATGAGTGTCGCAACGTATGACATGACGCCCGCTTCATCGCGCGTTGTACCGTTTTCTTGCCGCCATCAGTAGCTACTCAAATTCATTGCAGAAAGCAGTGATCAGTGATCAGTGTATAGAATCCCGTCAAGTTTTCTTCGTCAAGATGAGTGACGTTTTCTATGCTCGTCGGCTACGCACGGGTATCAACCCAGGATCAAACCCCTGACCTTCAGCTTGATGCGCTCAAGGGCGCGGGCTGTGAGGAAATCTTTGTTGAGAAGGTCACCGGAACTGGGCAGAAGTTCAGGCCAGAGCTGGAGTCCTGCAGGCTGATGCTGCGTACCGGTGACACGCTGGTGGTCTGGCGCCTCGATCGCCTGGGGCGCTCGCTGAAAGACTTGGTCGGGATCATCGAGGACCTCGAAGATCGCAAGGTCGGCTTCAAGTCACTGACCGAAAGCATCGACACCACCAGCGCGGGCGGCAAGCTGATCTTCCACATCTTCGGTGCGTTGGCCGAGTTCGAGCACAGCTTGATCCGGGAGCGCACGATAGCGGGCCTGTCTGCCGCGCGTGCTCGGGGGCGCAAGGGTGGGCGCAAGCCCAAGCTGAGCAAGTCGGATGTCAAGAAGGCCGCAGCTATGCTGTGTGACCCGACTGTTACCAAGACCGAAGTCGCTGAACATTTCGGAACGACGCGCATGACGCTCAATGAATCCCTCAAACGGGAGGGCTACCCACTCAACCCGGCGGCGGTTTCGCCGGAGACTCTTGAAGTATGAACGCTGTAGAAATCGAAGAAGCGGTCTCCGACCTCGCCCTGCAACCATTCGACGCCAACGAATTTCCGTACCAGTTCCTCGCGGCCTTCGGGAACAAGGAGGCGACGATCAAGCGGCTGAAGTCAGGCTCCACGAATAAGTCGGACGTGGGCGGTGTGCTTCAGACCAACAATATCCACATTGGGATTGCTGAGCCAGGTGATGTCACCGCCACTCTGGCACGGCTGAAACGCAGCCCGGCCACGACCAAGGCCAAGGCCAAATACGTGCTGGCGACCGACGGTGAGGCTTTCGAGGCGGAGGATCTGGTCAATGGCGAGACGGTCGCCTGTGAGTACGCGAATTTCCCGGACCACTTTGGTTTCTTCCTCACCCTGGCCGGGATTAGCACCGTCCGGCAGATCCGCGAGAACGCTTTCGACATCAAGGCGACGAGCCGCCTGAACCGGCTGTACGTCGAACTGCTGAAGGACAACCCTGACTGGTCAACCGATGAGCGGCGCGAGGACATGAATCACTTCATGGCCCGGCTGATCTTCTGCTTCTTCGCGGAGGACACCAGCATTTTCAGTGGTACGGATCTGTTCACCAGCACAGTCGAGAAGATGAGCGAGCGCGATTCTTCGAACACGCATACGGTGATCAGCGAATTGTTCCGGGCCATGAACACCAAGACGGCTGATCGAAGCGACGAGAATGTCGCGCGGTGGGCCAATGGCTTCCCATATGTGAATGGTGGCTTGTTCGCAGGTTCCCTGGACGTGCCGAGGTTCAGCAAGATTGCTCGCTCGTACCTGCTGCATGTCGGCAGCCTGGATTGGACCAAGATCAATCCGGACATCTTCGGCTCCATGATTCAGGCGGTCGCCGACGACGAGGAGCGCGGCGAGCTGGGCATGCACTACACCAGCGTGCCCAACATCCTGAAGGTGTTGAATCCTCTTTTCCTAAACGCCCTGCGTGAGCAGCTCGAAGAGGCTGGCGACAACCCACGCAAGTTGCTGAATCTCCGCAAGCGACTGGCTCGAATTCGCGTGTTCGACCCGGCATGTGGGTCTGGGAATTTCCTGGTCATCGCCTACAAGCAGATGCGGGAGATTGAGAATCACGTCAACGAACGTCGTGGTGAAAGCGGCAAGAAGTCAGAGATACCGCTGACCAATTTCCGGGGTATCGAACTTCGTGGCTTTTCTGCCGAGATTGCACGACTTGCTTTGATTATTGCTGAGTATCAGTGCGATGTGCAGTACCTAGGCCAAAAGGAGGCGCTGGTAGAGTTCCTTCCTTTAGAGGCGGGCAACTGGATTACCAATGGCAACGCGCTCGAACTTGATTGGTACGAAATATGCCCCCCCACCGGTAGCGGGGTCAGAGTTCGATCGGACGATCTCTTTTCAACTCCACTCGACCAAGCGGAAATCGATTTTGAGAATGAGGGAGGTGAAACTTACATCTGTGGTAACCCTCCGTATCTCGGAAGCAAATGGCAGTCAAACGAGCAAAAGGAAGAGCTTCGAAAAGTCTTTCATGGAATTACAGACGGTTGGAAATCGCTTGATTACGTTTCCGCATGGTTCATGAAAGCAGCGTTGTACGGACGGCGTACGCGATCTGCGGCGGCCTTCGTGGCAACGAATTCGATTTGTCAGGGGCAGCAAGTGCCGATTCTCTGGCCGGCCATTTTTAATACCGGTCAAAAAATCGAATTTGCACATACGTCATTCAAATGGACAAATCTTGCCGCTCGGAATGCCGGCGTCATCGTAATTGTCGTTGGCATCAGTAGGCATCCGAAGTCACCGCGCAAACTCTATTCCGTCGCCCAAGACGGCGAAGTCATCGAGCGACACGTCTCTCAGATAAATGGATATCTAGTGTCAGGAGGTGGCGAGCCAATTCAGCCATCGCGACAACCGGCTTCTGAATTGTCCCCGATGTTGTTTGGAAATATGCCACGCGACGGCGGGAATTTTGTCCTGAGTTCCGATGAGCGAGCAACTGTCCTCGGAAATTTCCCTGAGCTGGATCGATTCATTAGGCCCTACCTGGGCTCAGAGCAGATGATTCAAGGAAAGTCGAGGTGGTGCGTTTGGAT
>CALBOV010000245.1 GCA_937896565.1 uncultured Salinisphaerales bacterium | reverse complement strand
CCTGCTGGGTTTGTCCGGTGGTGTGGACTCCTCGGTGGTCGCCGCGCTGCTGCATCAGGCCATTGGCGACCAGCTGACCTGCGTGTTTGTCGACAACGGTCTGCTGCGCAAGGACGAGGGCGATCAGGTCATGGCGACCTTCGCCCAGCATCTGGGGGTGCGCGTGATCCGCGTCGACGCCGAGGAGCGCTTCCTCTCGGCGCTGGCGGGCGAGGCCGATCCCGAGGTCAAACGCAAGATCATCGGCAAGACCTTCATCGACGTGTTCGACGAGGAAGCCGGCAAGCTGACCGAAGTCGATTTTCTCGCCCAGGGCACGATCTACCCGGACGTGATCGAATCGGCGGGCGCCGCCACCGGCAAGGCCCATGTGATCAAGTCGCATCACAACGTCGGCGGGCTGCCCGATCACATGAAGCTGCAGCTCGTCGAGCCGCTGCGCGATCTGTTCAAGGACGAGGTCCGCAAGATCGGTCTGGAACTGGGGTTGCCGCGGGAGATGGTGTATCGCCATCCATTCCCGGGCCCGGGCCTGGGCGTGCGCATCCTCGGCGAGGTGAAGAAGGAATACGCCGATCCGCTGCGTGAAGCCGATGACATCTTCATCTCCGAGCTGCGCCGGCACGACCATTACGACGCCGTTAGCCAGGCCTTTGCGGTGTTCCTGCCGGTGCGCAGCGTTGGCGTGATGGGCGACGGTCGCCGCTACGAGCACGTGATCGCCTTGCGCGCGGTCGAGACCATTGATTTCATGACCGCGCGGTGGGCACATCTTCCCTACGACTTTCTTGATCACGTCGCACGCCGCATCGTGAATGAAGTCGACGGCATTTCGCGCGTCGTCTACGACATTTCAGGCAAACCACCAGCCACGATCGAGTGGGAGTGAACCACCCACAGCCGCGCTGAACCCGCGGACGGGTCACGGCCGGTGTGGAGTGAACAATGCACGGACTCTCTCGAAGACGCTGGCTGCTGTGGCTGGCGTTGATTCCCCTGGTGGCCACCGCGGCCAACGACAGCCGGACGGTGGCACTGCAACTGCTGGATCGTCTGGATCGTGGCGAGTACGCCGAGGCGGTGGCTGACTTTACGCCGGACATGCTGAAGGCGGTGCCCGCGACGCAAATCCAGCAGATCTGGGCGTCGTTGCCCCAGCAGCTCGGCAAACCCCTGCGTCGTGGAGACGCCACCGTGACCCCGGCCAATGGCATGGAACTGGTCATGGTGCCGCTTCACTACGAACGCGGGGCCCTGACCGCCAATATCGCGGTCACTCCCGATGGTCGGATCGCCGGTTTGCGACTGCTGCCGCTGGTACCACCACCGCCGGCCGTGCCTGATGAGGCCGGCTACACCGAGCAGGACCTCCAGGTGGGCGGCCAGCCATCGCCGCTGCCCGCGACGCTGGTCCTGCCCGGTGGTGAAGGTGAGCATCCGGCGGTCGTGCTCGTGCACGGGTCTGGTCCGCAGAATCGCGACGAGACCATCGGGCCGAACCACATCTTCCTGGAACTTGCGCGTGGGCTGGGCAAGCGCGGCATCGCGGTGCTGCGCTATGACAAACGCACGCACGTGTACCCGGAGCAGTTCAAGTCGGGCGGCTTCACGATGGAGGAGGAAACCGTCGCCGATGCCGTCGCGGCCGTGGACGTCTTGCGCGAGCAGCCGCGGGTCGATGCGTCTCGTGTCTTCGTGCTCGGACACAGCCAGGGCGGCATGCTGGCCCCCCGCATCGCTGGGCGTGTCGACGACCTGGCTGGAGTGGTGCTGTTCGCCGCGCCGGCGCGATCGTTGCTGGACCTGCTGCCGGAACAGAATCGGTATCTGTTCGGGCTGGACCAGCGCATTTCCGAAGACGAGCGGGCGTTTCTGAATCAGCTGGATGAGCAGATCGCCGCGCTGCGTGGGGACGGACCGGTGGCCACGGCCGATACGCCCATGCAGCTGCCGGCCGTGTACTGGCGGGATGCTGACGCCGTCGATCCGGTCGCCGAGGCAGCTGCCATCGAAGTGCCGATGCTTCTGCTGCAGGGCGGCCGGGATTTTCAGGTGACGGGCACCGACTGGGCGCTCTGGAAGGACGCGTTCGAAGGCGACCCGCGGGCCACGTTCCGGTACTACCCGGCGCTGAATCACCTGGGGATCGCGGGTCAGGGCGCCAGCAGCCTCGAGGAGTATCAGCAACCGGGGCATGTGGAAGAGCAGATGATCACCGACATCGCCAACTGGATTGATCAGGTGTCGGGTGCCTGAGACCGCCGGCGTCGACAGCCGATGGATGCGGCATGCACTGGATCTGGCGCAGCGAGCGGCCGAGGCCGGCGAGGTGCCGGTGGGGGCGGTGGTCGTGCGGGACGGTCAAGTTCTGGGCGAGGGCTGGAACCGGCCCATCGGGCTGTCCGATCCCACCGCGCACGCCGAGATTCAGGCGCTGCGCGCCGCGGCGGCGGCGGTGGGCAACTATCGCCTGGTTGGCTGCGATCTGTACGTCACGCTGGAACCCTGTGCGATGTGCGCCGGGGCGATTGTCACCGCCCGCATCCATCGGGTGATCTACGGCGCGGATGACCCTCGTGCGGGTGCCGCGGGTTCCGTGTTTTCGGTATTGCCGGGCGAGCAGCTCAATCACCGCTGCGAAATGACCCCGGGCGTGCTGGGAGAGGAATCCGCGGAGCTGCTGCGAGGCTTCTTCCGCGCGCGCCGCAAGCCTCCGCCGACCCTGGCGGAGCGGGATTCAGGGTAGGCCGTCGAAGAAATCCACCTCGCCGGTTTCCAGCGAATATTCCGCACCCACGACGAGCAGGTCATCGTTCAGACTCAGGTTCTCGAGGATGTGCGAGCCATGGCGCAGCTGGCTGGCGGAGGCGACGATGTTCGCTCGCACCGCCATACGCTTGATGTGTTCGCTGTCGGCGCCCGGGCAGGCCTGCATCAGCGGGTCCACCACCGGCCGGATCCGGTCGACGATGGCATGCAGGTTCGGCGACCGGTTTTCGGTGGGGCGCTCCAGCTGGTCCACCGTTGCCGCCACCGCGCCGCAGCAGGTGTGACCGAGCACCACCACCAGACGTGTGCCGAACACCTCGGCCGCGAATTCCACGCTGCCGACCAGTGACGGCGCGATGATGTTGCCGGCGACGCGAATCACGAACAGGTCGCCCAGTCCCTGATCAAACACGAGCTCGGCGGGTACGCGCGAGTCCGAACAGCCGAGGATGATGGCGAAAGGCTCCTGGCCGCCGACCAGTTGGGACCGGCGAACCTGATCGTTGGCTCCGTCACGGCCCCGCGGGTCGTTGGCGACAAAGCGCGCGTTGCCGTCCTGCAAGCGTTTGAGGGCATCCTGGGCTGAGAGCATGCGTCTTCCTTGATGAGCGTTTGTGCCTGGGTCACGGGGGTCGGGCCGATGCGGCGCCGCCTCACTCGTGGACCGTCTCCAGGGATTTATACATCACGTATGCATCGACCAGACCATGTACAGGGTGGTCAAATGCGTTCGGGAGCGTTCCCACCACGCTGAACCCCATGCGCTTCCACAGGCGCACGGCGGTCAGGTTGGTCGCGACGACGCAGTTGAACTGCATGGCGAGAAACCCCAGCGCGTGCGCACGTTCCTGCGAATGCGCGCAAAGCGTTGATGCCACGCCTCGGCCACGCGCGGATTCCGCGACGACGTAGGCCGCGTTGGCAACGTGACGTCCGCCGCCACCCTGATTGGGCTTGAGCAGATAGGTGCCCAGCAGTTCCTGCTCCGGGTTCTCCGCGATGTAGGTCTGCAACGGCGCGGTACACCAGAGCTGATGGGCCGCCGATGCACTGATGTCACGATCGATCGCGTAAGTCTCACCGGCCCGGAACACGGGCTCCAGCAAGTTCCAGAGGGCGGGCCAGTCCCCGGGCAGCGCGCGGCGAATGTTGATCATGGCTGCATGATGGGACGAATCTGCGGGTCTGCCAAACCGATCGAAACCGGCTTCGCGGGCGTGAAGGTTTCCGGGTTGGAGGTCCGGGGTTCCATCAGTGGGACGCTGAAGCGTCCGAGGGTGCCGTGGTCAGCTCGGGTAACCGATCCTGCCGGATTGCGCACTGACGAAATCCAGATAGTCACCATCCCGGATTCCGGCGCGGGTACCGGCGGGACGGGCATACCGATAGACCCAGGCGACTCGGGGCCCGTCGTCCGTCATCACGGGCTGGCGGACGCGTTCGTACTCGGCCCGCCGTCCGAGGTGGCAGCCTTCGTAACGGTCCAGATGATGCAGGTCGCGGGTTCCGGGCAGGACGTACAAGTCACCGAGCACCCGATCACCTCGTCCCCTGGCGGGAATCAGGCCGGGATACCGCCCGAGCCAGATCAGCCGTCCCGCTGTGGTGGCTCCGCCGAGCCAGTGTGCGGGACGACCGGTGACCCGTTCGATCGGCATGCCGCCTCCGGGGCGCAGCGTGCCGTAGACGAACAGCAGCAGGGCAGCGCGGCGGCTCAGCGTTTCAGGGTCTCATCGAGAAAGGCCTGGAACGCCGCCCAGGACTGGGTGTCGGCGGTCTCCCGGTAGCTGTCCTGTCCGAACACCGTGAACGCATGCGGTGCGCCGCCGTAGGTCGTCATGGTGTGGGGCAGCCCGGCTGATTCCAGCGCCTGGGCAAGCTCGGCGAACTGATCCATGGTGATGTGGCCGTCCGCGGTGCCGTGCAGGATCAGGTAGCGGCCCTTGGCTCTGGCGTAGTCCTGACCGTCCGGCGTGGTCAGACCGCCGTGAAAGGTCACGAAGCCCTCGAGGTCGGCTCCGGAGCGGGCCAGTTCCAGTACCGCCGCGCCGCCGAAGCAATAGCCCATCGCAACCGCATGATTGGTGTCGGCACCCAGCCCTCGCGCGGTGCGCAGCGCGCCGTTCATCAGCGCGCGTAGCTTCTCGCGGTTCTTGTAGAGCTCGCCTGTGTGTTGTCGCTTGTCCTCGACGGTGGTCGGACGCACGCCCTTGCCGAACAGATCGGCCGCGAACACCGCATAGCCGAGGCCGGCCAGCATGTCGGCGCGTTCGATCTCGTAACCGGTCAGGCCATCCCAGTCGTGCAGCAGCAGGACGAGCGGTGCGTCGGGCGCGGGGGTGACGAAATAGCCGTCGTAGGCCTTGCCGTCGACACTGTATTCGACGGTCTGACCGGTTCCGGCAAAACCGACGACCGGAGCGATCGCGGTCAGGACAAGGAGTAGCGTGCGACGCATGGGGTATATCCGGAGCGGGGAAGGTCGCAGACTAACGCAGGGACATGGCGATTTGCATGCGCTCCCCACAGGGGGGGCGCATGCAAATCGGTGTTTCTCCCGAGCAAAAAAACGGGGCGGCTTGAACCGGGCCGCCCCAATTTGCACAGATCGCTTGTTGGTATTCGCTTATTCGGTTTCTGTCGCCGGCGGTGCCGCCTCGAAGTTGATGGTGGTCACGGTGTCCGCCTGGATGACGATGTCGTTCTCGATGTCACCGAAGGTGATGTCATCGTCCTGTTCACCCAGATCGTTACCAGCCTGGCAGGTGAACGCGGCGGTGTAGGTCTCCGCGAGCAGGAATCCGACCTCGTAGCTGAAGCCCGTGACGTTGTCGTCCATGTCGGTGATCGGAGTCACCAGGGCGGTGGTCAGCGGATCGACATCGTCGTCCGTGGAGCTGTCGGCATCGTCAGGAACCGTGGAACCGCCGGTGTAGACGTAAACGGCCGCGCCTTCACCGGTGACCGGGTCGGCGGTGCAGCTGGCGTCCGTGAACAGGGCGGGGTCGATGGTGCCGGTGAGCGTGCCGACCTCGGCGTTGTCCACGACCCGAACGACCGGCCGCAGGTTGTAGCAGTCGTTGGCGCCGCGTTCGGCGATCGACTGGCGCAGGTCAAAGTCCACCGTGTAGGCGGCCGACTGCCCGGCAGCGACCGTGATCGGCCCCTGGAACTTCAGGCCGGACTGCTCACCGCTGGGCACCACCAGCGGATAGTCGACGCCATCGATGGTGATGTACGACGGCAGTTCGCCGGGAATGCTGTTGCAGCTCGGCGGCACCGAATCGATCAGCAGTCGAACCTGCTGATACTCGCCGACCGGCACTTCCTCACCTTCGATCAGGAACGTGCTGTTGTTGCCTTGCAAGGCGAGCAGGTCGATCTGCTGTGGCGTGTCCAGCACGAAGGTCTCGCGTGGTGCGTCGTCGTCACCGAGCAGTTGCACCTCGGTGAAGGTCACCACCACGGCTTCGGCTTCGTCGACCGGCGCGTCGGTGACGCCCAGTGACACGAAACCGGTACCGGTGATGTCGGCAGAACCTCCGTCGCCTCCGCAGGCGGCGAGAGCGCATGCGGCGGTTAGCGGTATCAATCGTTTCAGAGTGGGCATCGGTGATCTCCTGAATGTGTTGTGGGTCAAACGGTCATCCCCCATCGGTCTCTCCGGATTCGCTGAATACGTAGATCCCCAGCCCCGCGAACTGTCCACCGGTGTCGGTGGTGAACTGAGCGAGCTCGCCATCGAGCTCCTTCAGCAGACGCATCCCGGAATCCGCGGCGACGGTTTGCAGCCGTCGCAGGCCGGCCTGCGTCAAATGGTTGAAACTCACCTTGCGCTGGAAGCGCGGTGCGCTCGGCTGGTCGATGTTCCAGCCGATGGTGTCGAGCAATGCCGCCACGTCCGTGCCCATCAGATCAAGCTTGGCCGTGACGTCTTCACGCGGCACGTAGGCATCGGTGACCAGCGCGATCCGGCCGGGCCGCGTCGAGTCGCCATCGGCGGACCGGGCGACCCCGGATTGCAGCAGCTCCCGCGTGACCGCGGTGATTGGAATATCCGGGCAGGCCCGGGCGCGCAGGGCTTCCAGCGAGGGTTCCGGGCCCAGCACGTCGAGTTCGAGGGGCTGCCCGTTGTCGTCACGGTACGCGGACTCGCGAATCCAGAGGGAGACCAGCCGCAACGCCGGATTGAACACTTGCATCGGCGCGTCGCGTTCGGCGAGTCGCTGAACGCGCGCGACCTCGCGCCGGTTGATGCCGGTGAGCAGCGCCACGCGTGACTTGCTGGCGGGTCGGGATCGAATCCCGAATTCCTCCGTCGCCACCGACACGAACACCCGTTTGGCGATATCTGAAAACGCCGCGTAATCAATCCCTTGACGCATCAGCACGCGCGCGAGCGCGCGCAGGATGCGCTCAACGGAGCGCTGCATGCGCGACTGCGCGGTGGGATCAAATTGTGTGGCGGCATCCATAATTGGCATAATAATGCCAAATAACGTGATCTGCCAATGGGCAGGATGTTGTTCAACCAGGCAATGCGAGGGCGGGGACCCTCGACGGCGCATTGCCAACTCACGCAAACAGAATCAAAACGGGGAAATCAGATGAAGGTGAATGCCACTTTGCGCGCGGGCCTCATGGGCTGCGCGGCGATCTTCGGTGCCGGTGCGTCCGGCGGCGCGGCGGCCCAGGTCAGCTTCGACGTCGTCAGCGCCGAGGCGATCATCGCGACCACGCATCCGCTTGCGACCGCGCTGGCCGGATACCATGAGCTGGGTCTGGCGCCGCAGGACCTGAGCGCGCTGAACAGTCCGCTGAATGCGGGTTATCGAACCGCCCTGCAGGGCCTGATCATCGGCAGTCTGTCCACCCTGGAGATTCTCGCCAGCTCGCAGACGCTGCCCCGCGACGCCGCGATGAGCCAGCTCGACGTGACCGGTGATGGGCGTGTGGATCTGCTCGACGTTGTCGCGGTGCAGGGCACGCAGACGAATCTCGACTCGGCGCGCCCCTCCTTCCGGGACATCAGCGGTACCGGATTCCTCAGCACGGTATGGGACCGCATACCGATGACCACGGATCGCGACATCAGCGGCACCGGGTTCGATCTGATCATCGAAGCCACCCGACTGCTGGCCAGCGAGCGCGACATTTCAGGTACCGGCTTCGAGCTGATCCTCGATCTGGCGGATCAGGTCGAGACCCGCGACATCTCCGGCACCGGCTTTGACGTTCTGCTCGCGCTGCTCACCGGTCTGAACACCTCGCGCGACATTTCCGGCACCGGGCGCATTGCCGCGGATGTCTTCGACATCCTCGGCCAGCAGATCATCAGTGCGATGAACCGCTTGGCCGACGACGACGTCGAAGGCGCCGGCCTCGAACTGCTGCTGGGCTATCTGGCCGCCGCGGAGATGCTCGCGGAGGACTGACGCGGACCGCGCTCAGGCCAGTGCGGCAGCCACTTCACCGGCGGCCCGCTGGCCTGACCGGATCGCGCCCTCGATGTAGCCGCAGAATTCGCTGGCGGTCTCGGTACCGGCCCAGTGGATGTCTCCGCAGGGCGCGCGCAGTGCCGGGCCCAGTTCGGTCAACACGCCCGGCGTGAACAGCCCGACATAGCAGCCGCGCGCCCAGGGGTCGGTGATCCAGTCATGTTCAACATGGTCGAGCGGATTGCGGGCCTGCTCGCCGAAGTAGCGCGTCAGGCTGGTCAGCACCGCTTCGCGCCGGGCCTCCGGCGTCGCGGAGGACCATCGACGCGCCGGCGCGCCGTCGATGAACCCGACCAGGGCGCCGAACTCGCCCGACGGCGGGGTAGCGTCGAACACGGTGTTGAAGGGCAGGCTATGGCTGACCGCCTCGCCGGACAGGCCGTTGTGTCGCCAGAAGGGTGTCTCGTAGGCCACCACCGTCTTGATCACCGAACCCATGGGCATGCGGTTGGCGAGCTGGGCTCGGTTGGCGGCCAGTGGCGGATCGAAACGGATGCGGTCCTGCAGCGCGGGAGGAAGCGCGCAGACCACCTTGGGTGCCTGAAACGCCCGGCCATCGGCCGTGGTGACCACGAGGCCGGATGATGGATCGCTTCGGCGGATCTCCGCCACGGGCGCCTCCAGATGAATCAGCTCCGCGGCCGTCAGTGGCCGCGCCAGATGTTCGGCGAGCTGCACCATGCCGCCGTCCACCGTTGCGGCCTGCGCGCCCGATTCCACGGAGGTCAGCACCTCGAAGTTCTCGTTGGAGGCGCAGTAGAACAGGAAGCCCAGAAACGAGAGCATGCCCGGCTCGGCCGTCATCACCGAGCGCACGGCGATGTCGAAGATCTCCCGTCCGGTTCGCGTGCGCAGATGCCGGCGCATCCAGGAGTCCAGCGTCTGGTGATCCCACTCGCTGGCGCGTTCGGTCTCCCAGGGTGCGTGCAGATCCAGCGCCTTCTGCTGCTTCGTCAAGGTCTGGATCGCGCGCTGCAGCTCGAGCAGCGCCAGTGGATTCGCATTCGGAATCAGGCCCCGGTACCGCTTGAGCCGGTCGCGTCCCCCGTGGTCCAGGTGCAGGAGGCGGGCACCGTCGGTGAATTGCGGCAGTTCCTGCACCCCCGCAGACCGGGCGAGCGTCTGCAACTCGCTGTGCGCGGCGCCGATCCATTGGCCGCCGATGTCCACGGTCCGTCCGGCGAGCTCGGTGACGCGTGTGCGCCCGCCGATGCGATCACGGGCTTCCAGTACGGTGACGCGCAGTCCGGCGTCATGCAGCTGCCGGGCGCATTGCAGGCCCGAAAAACCGGCGCCGATGACGATGCAGTCGCTTGGATTCATGTGGGTCCCAGGCGGGTGGAGGCGACACGGCGAAACAGGCGCCGGTCGCGGGATTCGGTCCAGGTGAACAGTGTCAGTTGGTCCAGCACCAGTTCGCCGTCCGGCGGCGGGCTGGCATCCAGCCGTCGTCGGGTGCACTCCCGGTCGGCATCGGGCAGGCGGCGGTCAAGCCGGGCCACGGTGACATGGGGCTTGGGCGGGCGTGTGT
>CALBOV010000244.1 GCA_937896565.1 uncultured Salinisphaerales bacterium | reverse complement strand
TTCGAAATCGGGCAGCGGCGCGAAGTGATAAAGCGCCGCGATCACAACGTCGGACATCGCTCTCGGAACAACGGGCGGGGCGCCATATTGTACGTGCCGCACCCGCCCGAGTGTCCCGACGCGCCGAGACGGACATGTTCGGCATGCCGGTCAACGTGAGCCTTCGCTGGCACGGCGGGCTGACCGTCTCCTGGCCGCCCCGGCCTGATAGGCTGGCCGCTGGTCGATCCGTGGAGGACAAGGCATGTCCGACGTCGCAGCAATCATCGCCGCCCACGAGGCCGCCGGCTATCGATTCAGCGCCGCAGGCACCGGAAGCTTCGTCCGCGACGAGGGACAGGGCGAGGCCGTGGTCTGCCTGCATGGCGTACCGGTGTCGGGCTTTCTCTATCGACGCGTGGTTCCGGAGCTGGCGGAGCGGGGAATGCGAGGCATCGCCTTCGACTTTCCCGGGCTGGGTCTGGCCGATCGCCCGGTGGATTTCGACTACAGCTGGACCGGGCTGGGGCACTTTGCCTGCAAGGCCGTGGACGCACTGGAACTGGATCGCTTTCATCTCGTGGTGCACGACATCGGTGGACCGGTGGGGTTCGAACTGGCGCACGCCATGCCCGATCGCGTGCAGTCGCTGACGATTCTCAACACGCTCATCGACGTGGCGACGTTCCGCAAGCCCTGGGTCATGCGCCCCTTCGGCTGGACCAGTCTGGGCGAGGTGTGGCTCGCGGGCATGACCCGGCCGGTGTTCCGCCGCCTCATGGCCATGCAGGGCATTGCCGACATGGGGCAGGTGGCGCCAACCGAGATCGACGCCCATCTGGCGCTGCTCAAGCGGCAGGATCGCGGCGCCGCGTTTTTGCGGATCATGCGTGGATTCGAGCCCACCCCGGCCAAGCAGGCGATCTACCGAGCGGTTGTCGCCAACACGGAACGGCCGGTCCAGATCCTGTGGGGTGCGCATGATCCCGCCCTGAAGCTGGCGCGCTACGGCGCCCAGGCAAGAGCCGCGGCACCGGCCGACACGCCGCTTATCGAACTGCCAGGCAAGCATTTTCTGCAAGAGGACTGCGCGCCGGCTATCGCAGAACGAGTCGCGATGCTGGCCGGCAACAACGCCTCGGCAACCGACAAACGGGGGTGAACATCCCCCGCCGTTAACGCGCAACACACGTTCCTGGGCCGATAATCCCGTGAAGGAGACATGACTTTTACGTCAGGCGCGAGCCTGACGCAGTTCGTCGAGAACGCAAGGAGGTTTACGTGCGTGCCCAACCCGGCTTCGGCGATGGGTTGTCGCGCCCCCGGCCGGGCTTGTTCCCGCGGTTCAATGATTGCAAGGCGCCTCGATGACCACTCAGGGGCCGCCCAGACAACACCGCCTGCATTCCGCCCGGGCGCGGCTTCGCACCGCCCAGAAATACACCCTGCTCGCATTCTGCGTGCTCTGCGGCGTGCAGTCGCTCGTTGTCTTCAAACTGTTGGCAGACGACCTCGAGGACGCCGCGCAGGTCCAGGCGAACATGCTTGCGGCGGTTGCGGCGCATGCCGTCGCCGACCATGACGCGGGTGCGGTGCGAGCGCATCTGAAGAACCTGCCGCACCAGTTGTCCACCATCGCCGCCGAGGTTCGCTCGGATGCGCACACGCTGGCGGCATTCGGACCTCCGATCACGGAATCCGGCGCGAAACGCCGCTGGACGACACTGACGGTGACGAGTCCGATTCAGCGAGATGCCACCGTGATCGGCACAGCCGTGGTCCAGGTCAGCATTCAGGCCGTCTGGCTGCGACTGGCGATCTTCGCCGGCCTCACCGCCCTGGTCTGTCTGGTCGCGCTGGCGACGGTGAGCGTCTTCGCCGGCCGGCTCGCCCACGCGATCGACGCTGCCAGCCAGCAACTGCGCCAACTCGCCAAGATCGACCCGCTGACCGGACTGCCCAACCGCCGCGCGTTCAACGACCTGCTCCAGGCACTGACGCGCGAGGACGACCAGCGGACGCTGGTCGCGGTGATCGACATCGACAATTTCAAGGACATCAACGACGGTCTCGGACACGGTGTTGGCGACCACCTGCTGAAACAGCTGGGAGAACGCTTCACCCGGGAAACCGCGCTGGGAGCGGAGGTCCGGATCTTCCGCCTCGGCGGTGACGAGTTCGGCCTGATTGCCACGCTGTCCGCACGCGCCGGATCGGGCGAACACCTGCTGCAGGATGTGCAACGCGTGCTGGCCACGCCGATCCGCATCGGCGGTCGGCGTTTCCAGCTCGCCGTCAGTATCGGCGCCTGCGTGACACCGGATGACGGCCGCGATCCCGATGAGCTGTTTCGCAAGGCCGATACGGCCATGTACGAGATCAAGCGCAACGGCAAGAACTCCTACTGCCTCTACAACCCCGGCCTCGAGCGGGAGCACCAGGAGCGTTACGAACTGATCCGCGATCTGCGGGAAGCCATCACCCGCGGAGAGCTTTCGGTCGCCTATCAGCCGATCGTGAACCTGCGCTCCGGACAGATCGACGGCGCGGAAGCCCTGCTGCGCTGGCGACACCCCGGCCGCGGATGGGTTTCGCCCGGCGTGTTCATCCCGCTGGCCGAGGAAGCAGGGCTGATCCAGTCGATCGGGCACTGGGTGCTGATGGAGGTTTGTCGCCAGATCACCGACTGGACCGATCACGGCGAACCGCCTCTGACGGTCTCGGTCAATCTGTCGGTCAAGCACCTGCTGGAGCCCGATTTCGTGCGCCAGTTACAAAAAGCACTGACCGAAACCGGCGTACCTCCGAGCCAGCTGAAACTCGAGATCACCGAAAGCGTGCTCGGCGAGTCCTTCGACGCGGTCGCGGCACGGCTGTCCCATATCCGCACCATGGGCGTACGACTGTCGGTGGACGACTTCGGCACGGGCTACTCGTCGCTGGCCTACCTGCCGGCATTCCCGGTGCAGGAGGTCAAGATCGACAAGAGCTTCGTGTCGCGACTGCCCGGCGACGGCGCACCCATCGTCGACGCCATCATGCGCCTGGCCGAGAGCTTCGGATTGCAGGTGGTGGCCGAAGGCGTCGAAACCCGCACCCACCTCGACTGGATACGGGAGGCGGGCTGCGCCCGTGCGCAGGGCTTCCTGTTCTCGCCCGCCGTGCCACCCAACGAATTCGTCGCGTTTCGCAACCGGTTTCGCATGGCGGCGTTTCTCCCCTCCGAACCCGCGCTGCGGGCGGTCTCCAGCCCACGGGACCAGCAGGGCTGACGCGCGCCCCGATGCGCGGTGGCAAGTGTGAGATCATGCGCTCTCGATGTCGGGGAAGCACATGGCAAAGGGACCCAAGCCGGGGAACAAGGGGACCTCATCGCCTCCCATTGTCGCGATTGGAGCGTCCGCGGGCGGACTGAGCGCCTACGAAGAGTTCTTCAAGACCGCACCGAGCCGGATGGGCATGGCTTTCGTGCTGATCCCGCATCTGGACCCGCATCGTCACAGCCTGATGGTCGAGCTGGTGGGCAAGTACACGGCGATGCCGGTCACCCAGGCCACGGACGGCATGACGGTTGCCCCCGATCATGTCTATGTGATCCCGCCGAACCGGTATCTGTCCATCTCCGACGGTGTCCTGCACCTGCACCAGCCGCAGGAACAGCGCGGCGCGCGCATGGCCATCGATTTCTCGTTCCGGTCGCTGGCGGAAAGCGAGCGCGAACGCGCGATCTGCGTGCTGTTCTCCGGTACCGGAACCGATGGCACACAGGGGCTGAAGGCAATCAAGGGCAATGGCGGCATGGCCATGGTGCAGGAACCCAAGAGTGCCCAGCACGACGGCATGCTGGTCTCCGCGATCCGCACGGGCGTTGTCGATTTCGTGTTGCCGCCGGCCGCGATGCCGGAGGTGCTGCGCCAGTACATCCAGCATCAGTACATTCGCGCGGCGGACACGGAATCGTCCGCACAGTCGCCGGATGACCAGATCGAAGCCGTGCTATCAGTGGTCCGGGCACGCACCAAGCACGACTTCCGCAAGTACAAGCGCGGCACGGTCGCCCGCCGAATCCAGCGGCGCATGGGACTGCGGCAGCTGCACCGGATAAGCGACTACATCACGCTGCTCAAACGTGATCCGAACGAGGTCACGCAGCTGTTCGACGATCTGCTGATCGGCGTGACCCAGTTCTTCCGCGAGCCCGAGTACTTCGAGGCACTGGAAAAGGAGGTGATCGAACGTCTGCTCGCCAAGCCGGACGACCAGCCGATTCGCGTCTGGGTCCCCGGCTGCTCCACGGGCGAGGAGGCCTACAGCATCGCCATCGCGATCACCGATGGCGCGTCGAAGGTGGGTCGACCGCTGAACCTACAGATCTTCGCCACGGACATCGACGAGCGCGCGCTGGCGACCGGACGCACCGCGGTTTATCCGGAAAGTATCGCCGGCGACGTGTCCGAGGGACGGCTTCGACGCTACTTCACCGGCGAGGATCACAGCTATCGCGTCAGCAAGCACGTGCGCGAAACCGTCGTCTTCGCCCGGCAGGACCTGATCAACGACCCACCGTTTTCACGCCTGGACCTGATCTCCTGCCGAAATCTGCTGATTTATCTCGACACCGACCTGCAACAACGGGTGCTGTCGCTGTTCAGCTTCGCGCTGAACGACGAAGGTTTTCTCTTTCTCGGCGGTTCGGAAACCATCGGCAGGGCGGAGAAGCTGTTCCGCGCCGTGGACAAGCGGGCGCGGATTTTCCAGCGCGTGCAGGGTGCCACGCTGTTCGAACGCTCCAGCTTTCAGACCATGCGACACCAGGTGCCGCAGGAGCCTGCGGACCCGGAGCTCCAGCCCGCCGAATCCCCGTTGGGAACCGACATGCTGGCGCCCTATGTCCAGGGCCTGCTGCTGGAGCGCTACGTCCCGGCCTCGGTCGTGGTCACGGAGCACTTCGAGGTGGTCCAGATCTTCGGCGCCACGGGAGACTACCTACAACTGCCGAACGGGCCGCCAAGCAATGACCTGCTGACGCTGGCCCGCCGAGGCCTGCGCGTGAAGCTGCGACAAATCGTCCGGCAGGCGCTGTCCGAGCGACAGCCGATCACCGTTAGCGGCCGTATCCAGGACGGGCCGGTCAAGCGCACGCGAATCACCGCCAGTCCGCTGGAGCACCCTCGGATCGAGGAGCGGCTGTGCCTGATCAGCTTCTCCCCGGAAGACAGCCTCGACACGAGCGACGACGCCGCCACCGGACTGAACCTGGAGGATGACAGCGCCATCGCCCAGCTGGAAAACGAGCTGAAGTCCACGCGCGAAGACTTGCAGGGCACGATCGAGGAGCTGGAAACCGCGAACGAGGAGCTCAAGACCTCGAATGAAGAGGCGATGAGCATGAACGAGGAGTTGCAGTCCTCGAACGAGGCACTGGAAACCTCCAAGGAAGAACTGCAATCGCTCAACGAAGAGCTGTCCACGGTCAACAGCGAGTTGCAGGACAAGCTCGACGAACTGGAGAAGACCAACAACGACCTGGGCAACCTGCTGGCCAGCACCGATTTCGCCACGCTGTTCCTGGACCCGGTGGGCCGGATCAGACGGTTCACGCCGTCCGCCACGCGACTGTTCAATCTGATCCAGACCGATGTCGGCCGCCCGATCGACGACATCGCCAACCGACTGCGGGTTGCCGCGCCGCTGCTTCCGGACATCGAAACCGTCGCCCGCGACGAGCAGCCGATCGAGGACGAGGTTCAGGACATCGACGGCGCCTGGTATATCCGCCGGGTGATGCCTTATCGCACCGCCGTCAACCGCGTCACCGGCGTAGTCGTCACCTACTCGGAGGTTACCGCGCTGAAGAATGCGGAGGCCGGTCTTCGGCGCAGCGAGGCCCGTTATCGCGCGCTATACGACGACAACCCGACGATGTTCTTCACGCTCAACGCCAAACTGGAGATCGAGTCGGTCAACGCCTATGGCGCAGAGCAACTCGGCACCACGGCCGATGAACTGCAGGGCGCTGATTTCGCCGCGCTGAGCGGGAGCCCCGCACGCACGCGCAGCCTGCTGCTAAGCGTTCTCGATTCCGGTGACGGCATCGAACGCTGGGATGCGCGCCTGTCCGGTCGCAACGGCAAGATACTGTGGGTACGCAGCATCGCCCGCGCCGTCACGGTCGACGACGAACCCACGCTGTACGTGCTGTGCCAGGACCTGACCTCGGAAAAGCATCTGTCCGACCAGCTGGAGTTCCACGCCACCCACGATGCGCTCACCGGCCTGCTCAACCGTCGCGAGTTCGAGGCGGTGCTGCGGCGTATTCTGCGGAATCATCGGCCCGGAACCGCCGCGCACGTGCTGGCGCAGGTGGATTTGTCCAATTTCAAGCTGATCAACGACTCCGCCGGACACGATGTCGGGGACGCGGTGCTGCGACAGTTCGGAACGCTGCTGCGCCAGCACACTCGTGGCCGCGATGTCGTCGCACGGCTGGGCGGTGACGAGTTCGGCATCCTGATGGAATATTGCCCGGTGGACGAGGCCAGGCGGGTCACCGACGGCATCCTGCGCACGCTGAAGGACCAGCCCATCGAGGTCGACGAACACAGTTTCACGCTGGAGTGCTACATCGGCATCGTCGGCATCGACGACCATGACGTGGAGGCCGAGGAGGTACTCCGCCGCGCGGACGTCGCCAGCTATGTCGCACGTAGCGAAGGCCCGGGCTCGGCGCGGGTCTTCGACGAAGCCGACACCAGCGATGCCCGTCGGCGAACCGAAATGCACTGGGCGAAGCTGATCCGGGACGCCATCAGCAACAATGCCATTCGCCTTGCCTGCCAGCCCATTGTCGCCTCAGCCGAGAATCGGGTCGTCGGCCTGGAAATGCTGCTGCGTGTCGATACCCCGAAAGGGGAACCGCCCGTCGACACCGGCGCACTGATCGCCGCCGCCGAACTCTATGGCCTGGCGCCCGATGTCGATGTCCACGTCACGCGCACCGCGCTGGCGCAGCTCGAAACCAATCTCAGCCGCATTGCCGACCTGGAGTTCGTGTCCATCAACCTGTCCGGGCAGACACTGGGACGCAGCGACTTCGCCGACAAGGTGCTGGAAATGATCGGCCAGAGCCGCGTACCAGCCAACAAGCTCTGCTTCGAGATCACCGAGACGGCGACCATCTCCAACCTGGAACGGGCCAGCCAGTTCGTGCGGCAATTGCGCAGCCACGGCTGCCGCGTGGCGATCGACGATTTCGGTAGCGGCCTGGCGTCGTTCCACTACCTGAAGTCGCTGCCCTGCGACCTGGTCAAGATCGACGGCAGCTTCGTCCGCGACATGTTGATGGACCAGGCCAGCCGGGACCTGGTGGCGGCGATCGACGGCATCGCCAAGTTGCTGGGTGTGCGCACGGTGGCCGAATACGTCGAGACGCAAGCCATCGATCAGGAAGTGCAGCGCATCGGCGTGGACTATCGGCAGGGGTTGCTGTTTCCCGCCGCGACCGATCTCTCCTCGGCGCTGGATCAGCTCGAGGCATCCAGCCACTCCCTGCAAACCGACAGGTAGTCGCGAACGCGCTTGCGAGCCTCGCTGAGAAACTGGCGGGTCGCGCCCGGGGAACGGCCCAGCAGTTCACCGATCTCCGGTGCCGTGAACTGCTCGACGCTGGCCCACAGCAAGGCCTGCGCGCCGGCCGGGTCCGTGGCCGAATAGGCGGCGAACTGCCGGCGTACGCAGTCGTCGAGATGCACGCCCCGAGCGGTCGGATCCTCGCCGGGCTCGGTCCCGTCCCAGTCACCCGCGGCCACGGCCACGGCTGCCGGAGTGGTCTTCCGACGCCAGTCCAGCCACTGGGACTGCGCCACCGACCAGATCCAGGCTCGGGGTTGCTCGACCCGAGCGCCCCGATCCAGGGCGCGGACCAGACGGACGAAGCTGTCCTGGCAAAGCTCGTCGGCGTCGGCCGGTGAAGCCCCGCGACGGCGGAAGTAACCACGAAAACGCACGGCGTAAAGCGCGTAAAGGTCAGCGATGCCCTGACGCCGGGGCGCACCGCCGGATGCGATTCTGCGCAGGCAGTCGGCCTCGTCGGTGCTCACTGCGTCGCCCCCGCGACCCACCGGCGGACGATGGCCTGCCCCGCGGCGTCCAGGCGCGGAATCTCGCTGCCCGCGGGCAGCGCGGCGATCCAGCGTTCCCGCGCGTCGGCATCCGTCCAGCGCAGGCGCAGCGCATCATGCTGATTGTCCGCCAGCCAGTCGGCGTCGACCCCGTCCAGCGCATCCAGCGCCGCACGCAGCGCGTCGAGATCGACGGCCTCGTTCGCCGGCAGCACCACGACCGGTGGCGGCGCGGCGAATGCGCTGAGTGCTTGCGACCTCATCTTCTCCCGTTGCGCCAGCCGCAGGTCCTGCTCATGTTCCGCGAGCAACGCCTCCTCCTCCGCGGCGCCGGCGGTGGCATGCTCCTCGGAACGGCCTGCCTGCGGCGATGACAACGCCCGGACGCGGGGAGCGGGTGGAGGCGACGCGACATCGGCCGACGGCTCCGGCGAACTGGGTGTCGCCTCGACGATTTCCGCTTCCGCGGCCCGCCGGGCCGCCATCGCCGGATCAGTCTCGACATCGGGCACCGGTGCGGACGATGGCGCGGCGTCCATGTGATCGGCACGACGCAGACCCTGCTCGGGCAGCATCCACCAGCCCAAGGACACCGCGAGCATCAGCGACGCGGCCACCGCCAGCCAGCGGGGCCGGTGGCGAGTTGGTGGCGCCGCCCGCAGCAGGCCCTCGGATTCGAGGCGGTTCAGCAATCGGCGCAGCCCCAGCTCGTCCTCCCGCGGCGCATCGACGTCATGCAGCACGGCGATCAAAGACTGATCCAGGGGATCATCCACACCGCCGCGCGCGCGGCCCGCGAGCTGGTCCAGCCAGTGGTCGATGTCGTCAGCCATGACAGCGGATTATCACCGAACCTGAACGCGGGCCTGTTCCACCGCCCCTCGCTTCACGGGTTGATAGTCGCGCCCCATCCGCAGAGCCTCGGGTCCGCTCGCGAGCAAACCGGCCTGGCGCACCAGCCCGACGAACTCGTCCCGGGCCGGATCATCACTGCTTCGGGCCAGTTCCTCGGCACGGCGCAGCACAGCATCCAGCGTGGCCTGCCCCGCATGCTCGGACTGACGCAGCAACAGGCCGAATTCGGCAACCGACGCCGCCCATCGCAAGTCATCGGACGCACGCTCCAGCGCAGGTGCATCGGCGCTGACGGTCTGGCGCAGTTCGGTGCTGGCGCCACCCTCCGGTTGCTTGTAGCGCGCCTTCACCAGCATCCATTCGTCGCCGCGCCGACCGGTGCGCGTCGCTTCGCGGCTCTGGTAGCGCAACGCATCGGGTTCGGCGGTGTCGGCGCCAACCGGAACGATCTCGTACAACGCCGTCACGCGCTGACCGGCACCGACATCACCGGCGTCCTTGCGATCGTCCTTGAAATCCTCCGCCGCCAGGGCCCGGGTCTCATAGCCCAGCAGACGGTAGCTGGCCACGCGCCGCGGGTTGAACTCCACCTGCAGCTTCACGTCCTTGGCCACGGTGACCAGCGTGCCCTGCAGCTTCTCCACCAGCACGCGCCGCGCCTCCAGGTCGGTGTCGATGTAGTAGTAGTTGCCGTCGCCGTGGTCGGCCAGGCGGTGCATCCGTCCGTCCTGGTAGTTGCCAGTGCCGAAGCCCAGCACGGTGAGGTAGATGCCCTGATCGCGCCGCTGCTCGATGAGCCGCACCAGCTCGCCCTGACTGGACGCACCGACGTTGAAATCACCGTCGGTGGCCAGGATCACCCGGTTGTTCGCATCCTCGTCGAACTGCTCGCGGGCGATCCGGTAAGCCAGATCGATGCCCTGCGCACCCGCCGTGGAACCGCCGGCCTGGAGATTGCCGATCGCCTGGTACAGCGCCGACTTGCGGTCGCCGCGCGTGGCCGGCAGCGCGAGACCCGCCTGACCGGCGTAGGTGACGATGGCGACGGAATCGTCCTCGTCCAGTTGCTCGACGAGCTGGCGGAACGCGCGTTGCAGCATCGGCAGCTTGTCGGCCGCCTGCATCGACCCCGAGGTATCAATCAGGAACACCAGCCGGTTCGGCCGGTCGCGCAGGGCTTCGGGCGCCTGCGCGGCCACTTGGACCATCGCCAGCAGATGACCATCCGCCCATGGTGCGTGGCTCAGTTCGGTGCGCATGCGAATCGGGTGGCGCCCATCCACCGGCAACTCGCTGTAGTCGAAATAGTTGACGAGTTCCTCGATGCGTACGGCGTCGACCGGAGGCCTGCGACCGGCGTTCAGCAAGCGGCGGAGGTTGGTGTACGACGCCGTGTCCACATCCAGACCGAAGGTGGACAGCGGCGTGACCCGAGGATCGTGGAACCGGTTCTCGCTGATCGCCTCATAGCCCTCGCGGTTGAACGGAACGGCCGGTGGCATGGGCGTCGGCACCATCATCCGCGCCATGCTGTCCTGCGCCGAAAGCGCATAGCTGCTCGAGGCCTGCTTGCCGCGGGCGAGCTGGCCAGCGGCGCGGACCGCCTCCTCGCGAACCTCGGGCGCCGCCGGGGGCTCGGGGCGAGTGGCGACGGTCGCCATATCGGTGTCGGCGTCATGTTCGACCGTTGTGCGGCGGTCCGTACCGCCCGCGCAGGCCGCCAGCCCAACCGCGACCGCCGTGCCCATCATCAAAATGCCTGCGACCCGCTGCTTCATCGTGAATCTCCTGTTTCGCTGTTCTCGGAAAGCACTGCTTGCTTCACACCCGGATAGACGCAGCGGGGATGGAAAGTGTCAGGGTCGGCGCCGGTCGCGCTGCGCAAGCGCGCAGACCGGCAGCGGCCCGCTGGCGCTCAAGGCGCCGCCAATCGGCGCCGGGAGCCACAATCGCCCGGCAAAAACGCCGTCAGATCAAGCGCTTCCGATCAATTTATAAAAACAATCAGACCCATAAAAACGATTGTCTTGCCCTATTGCTCTGAGGTTTGTAGCGTTCGACTCCCCCAACGGAACACCCAACGCAACAAGGAGAGAGGAATGTCCCTGATCAACACGACGGTCCAGCCGTTCAAGGCCACCGCATTCCAGGCAGGCGAATTCGTCGAAGTCAGCGAAGAAACGTTCAAGGGCCAGTGGTCCGCCATCGTTTTCTACCCGGCCGACTTCACCTTCGTCTGTCCGACGGAGCTGGAAGACCTGGCTGACCTGTACGACCAGTTCAAGGCGATCGGCGTCGAAATCTATGGCGTGTCCTGCGACACCCATTTCGCGCACAAGGCCTGGCACGACACCTCAGACGCCATCGGCAAGGTGAAGTACCCGCTGATCGGCGATCCCACCGGCCAGCTGGCCCGTGCGTTCCAGGTCATGATCGAAGAAGAAGGCATCGCCCTGCGCGGCACCTTCCTGATCAACCCGGAAGGCGAGATCAAGCTCTGCGAAATCCACGACAACGGCATCGGCCGTAACGCCGAAGAGCTGCTCCGCAAGGTCAAGGCCGCCCAGTACGTGGCCGCCCACCCCGGCGAAGTCTGCCCGGCCAAGTGGAAGGAAGGCGAAAAGACGCTGACCCCGTCCCTGGACCTGGTCGGCAAGATCTAAACGGCGCCGCCGAAGATCGATCGGCAGGTCGGCTCCGGCCGACCTGCCACCCGAATTCGCGGCTGGCTGTTGCGACAGCCGGCCAGACCGACGGACGGAAGCGCGCGTAACGCCGCTGCTTCCCGAATGAGAGGAACGACGAGATGTTGGATGATCAGTTGAGAGCACAGCTCAAGCAGTATCTCGAGCGACTGTCGCGGTCGGTCGAAATCACTGCCTACACCGACGATGGCGACCGCTCCAAGGAGATGCTGAGTTTCCTGGGTGAGCTGAAGAGCGCCTCGGACAAGATCACCGTCAGCAGCGGAACCGACAGCGACAAGCGCATTCCCAGCTTCGCGATCGGCACGCCGGACGCCGAAATCCACGTGGAGTTTGCGGGCATTCCGCTGGGTCACGAGTTCACGTCGCTGGTGCTGGCATTGCTGCAGGTTGGTGGCGTCACGCCGAAGCTGAGCGAGGACACCATCGCGCAGATCAAGGCCATCGACGGCACGCACAAGTTCGAGACGTTCTTCTCGCTGTCCTGCCAGAACTGCCCGGACGTGGTCCAGGCGCTGAACGTCATGGCGGTGCTCAACCCGAACATCGAGCACGTGGCGATCGATGGCGCGTTCTTCCAGGAGGAGGTCGAGACGCGTCAGGTGATGTCCGTGCCGGCCGTGTTCCTCAACGGCGAGCACTTCGCCTCCGGCCGGATGACGGTCGACGAACTGCTGGCCAAGATGGACACCGGCGCGGTCGAACGCGAGGCCGAGAAGATCAAGCAGAAGGATCCCTTCGACATGCTGATCGTTGGCGGCGGACCCGCCGGCGCCGCGGCGGCCATCTACTCCGCGCGCAAGGGCATTCGCACCGGCGTCGTGGCCGAGCGCTTCGGCGGTCAGGTCATGGACACCATGGACATCGAGAACTTCATCTCCGTGCCCAAGACCGAAGGCCCGAAGATGGGCGCCGCGCTGGAGCAGCACGTCATGGAATACGACGTGGACGTGATGAAGCTGCAAAAGGCCAGCAAGCTGGTCGAGGGCGACGAGTTCCTGGAAGTGCATCTGGAATCCGGTGCCGCGCTGAAGGCCAAGAGCCTGGTCATCGCCACCGGCGCTCGCTGGCGCCAGATGGGCGTGCCCGGCGAGGAGGACTACCGCAACAAGGGTGTGGCCTACTGCCCGCACTGCGACGGTCCGCTGTTCAAGGGCAAGCGCGTCGCGGTCATCGGTGGCGGCAACTCCGGTGTCGAGGCCGCCATCGACCTGGCCGGCATCGTCGCCCATGTGACGCTGCTGGAGTTCGACAGCAAGCTGCGCGCCGACGCCGTGCTGCAACGCAAGCTGCTGAGCCTGCCGAACGTGGACGTGCTGACCTCCGCGCAGACCACCGAGGTGTTCGGCGATGGCCAGCGGGTCCAGGGCCTGAAGTACAAGGACCGGAACACCGACGAGATCCACACGGTGGAACTGGAAGGCGTGTTCGTGCAGATCGGCCTGCTGCCCAACAGTGAATGGCTCAAGGGCACGCTGGACCTCACCGACCGCGGCGAGATCATCATCGACGACCGTGCGCAGACCTCGATGCGCGGCGTGTTCGCGGCCGGTGACGTCACGACGACGCCGTACAAGCAGATCATCATCGCAATGGGTGGCGGCTCCACCGCCGCGCTCAGCGCGTTCGACCATCTGATGCGCAGTTCAGCCCCTGACGACGCGCAACAGCAGGCGGCGTAACCCCATCGGTCACGTCACCTGACAGACCCGGAGCCGCGTGGCCCGCCCGCTCCGGATCGAAACCGCCCGCCCGTGCATCCATTCCTCTCGTGCACGGTGCGGGCTTTTTTGTGCGACCGGAGCCTCGGCCTAGTCGTCGTGCCCGGACTTGTGGCCCCGACCCGATTCACGCCAGGCGCGGTCCCTGCTGAGCCACTCCTGTTCGTCGGACATCGATTCGTGGAACAGCGATGTCCGAAGCAGCTCGTCCATGCGCCGGTGCAGACGGTCCACCTCGGTCTGTTGCCGTCTCTCTGATTGCCGGGTTCGTTGCTGCTTCATGGATCCTGGAGCGTATTGACGGGCTGACGGCATGACACCGGAATCAGGGAAGACTAAGCGTCCGACCCGCGCCTGCCGAACGCTGTACGACCCATTCGGGGGGATGTTCCAGTCCCCGGGCACGGCCACAATCCCGGCCGATGTCCGGATTCGGCTCCGGAAGCCGTTCTGTATGGAACTCGCCACCGGAGCAATGGATATGCAGCACGCCTTCATGTACAGGGACCGTGACAATCGGGTCGTGGTTGTGGAACGCACACCCCACGCATTCGAGCGCGTGGATCAGGCTCGTGCCCTGACGCCCATGTTCGACGGACAGCCCGTCCCGCGGCTGATCGTGGACGCCTTTCTGCGCCAGTTCGGCGGTTTGCACGTCACCGGGTTCGGCACCGAAACCGTCGAACCCGAGGACCGTGCGCTCGCGACCGTATCAGGCTGAGCCGGTCGAACCCTGCTGGAACACCGGCCAGGTGTCGACGATCCGTCCGCCCTCATGGACGGCGATGTCGCCGAACTGCAGGAACACGAACTCGCTCTGGTGTGGGCGCAGGAAGATGTGATCACCCACCGCGAGCTTCACCGCATCCGAGCCGTTGACCATTTCCTGATTGGTCGAGTGGCCCCAGATCGCGTTGCGTTGCAGGCCGGGCGGCGACACCGTGTCCGCATGCCAATAACCGCCGTAGATGAAGAATGTCTGCTGCTGATTCGGATCCCAGGCCTGGAACAGGCCGGACAGCCCTTCCAGACCGGGCAGGCGTACGCCATCGAGTTGCTTGAGCACGGGCGTGGCGATGAATGACGCCGGCTGATGATCCGCCAGGGTGCTGGTGTCGAAATCGGTGGGCTTGACCAGCCCCGACCCCATCGCCAGCTCGTTGCAGGGCGCGGAGTCGTCGTACAGCTCGTAGGTGCTGCTGCCGCCCATGTTGAGCGTCAGGACATCTTCGTCGAACGCGGAACCCAGCACCTCGCGGGCGGTGGACACGCAATCCGAATAAAAGGCCATCGCATCGGCGAGCGCGGCTTCGGGCCCGCCCATCAGCTCCGGCATCTTCGACGCGTGCGCCTCGTAACCCATGAAGCCCGAAAACCGGACGGCCGGATCCGAATGCATGGCCTGAATGGCCTCGGCCACGTCCCGTGTCGACGTGAAGCCACCGCGGTGCAGCCCCACATCCAGCTCGATGTTCAACTGCATCGGACCCGCGCCCTGCGCGGCCCGCGCCGCCGCGATCTCGCGGTAGTCCCGCACACGCTGCGGCGTGTCCACCAGCCATTCGATCTGGGCTGACACATCGAACGCACCGGGCTGATGCCCGGTGAAGAAGCGGTCCACCGCCCCCACCGGCATCGGCTTGCCAAGCAGCAGACGCGAATCCGGCATCGCCGCGGACAGGATGTCCAGATGCGGCTGGTGGAACACCATCAGGCGGTCGGTGCCGGTCGCCTCGCGGATACGCCTGATCAGCTCGACGCTGGGCAGCGACTTGGCGACGATGCGGTAGGCCATGGACGACGGCAGGTGGGACTTCAGCCGTTCGATGTTGGCGTCCAGCCTGGCGCGGTCGATCACCAGGGTCGGCTGCATCAGGCCGGCTTCGCGCAGAGCCTGCTGGATGCCGCCGAAGTAGTCGTCATGCCCGCCCCGGCCATGATCACGCGGTTTCTTCGCCGCACCGATGGCAATCGGCGCCACGACACAGCCGGCGAGCAAGGCGCGGCGTTTCCAGTTGACCTCCCGATCAGCCACGACCAAACAACTCCCTCAAATATCCGTTGAGCATGCGGCCCTGCGGATCCAGTTTCGCCTGCATTGCGACAAAGTCGTTGAAGCGCGGATACCGCTCGGCCAGCGTCTCCGGCCCCAGCGTGTGCATCTTGCCCCAGTGCGGACGACCGCCCAGCGGCTGGTAGATCGGCTCCACGTCACGAAACAGCGGCAGCGGATCCTCCTCGTAATAGCGATGCACCGCTATCGACCCGGAGGTCGCGTGACCCTGGAACGGGCTCAGCCAGGCATCGTCGCCCTTGACCACCCGGATTTCCATCGGGAAGAAGACGCCGGGATGCTTGCGCTCCAGTGTCTTGCGCACCTCCATGACGGTCGGCAGCAAGGCCTCGCGCGGCAGGTGGTACTCCATCTCGTTGAAGCGCACGGCGCGGCTGGACGGAAAGATGCGATACCAGACATCCACCGCTTCCTCGGGCTGGTAGTCCTGCATGGCCATGTTCAGCAGCCAGCGCCGCGCCGACGGGAACCAGGACAGCAGGTCCCGCAGCTTTTTCAGATCCATGACCGCGTCGTTGTCCTGCTCCGGACCACGCGGCTGGACCGGTTCATCGGTCGGATCGATGGTGATGGCAATCCCGTAATCGCCATGCGGCACGCAATACATCTCGAAGCTGTGGTGCTCGGCGGCCAGCGTGTCGAAGCGGTCGACCAGCGAGGCGAAATCCTCGACCCAGACCCGGCGCTTCATGCGCACCGTGGGCACGTTCTGCAACGTGACCCGGGTCAGAACGCCCAGGGACCCCAGCGAGACCTGCGCCGCCTGAAAGACGTCCGGATTCTGCTCGGCGGAGCAATCGATGATCTCGCCGGTGGGGGTGACCAGCCGCAGCGCGGTCGCCGCGGTGTGCAACGCGCCAAGCCCGGCGCCGGTGCCATGCGTGGCCGTGGCCATCGACCCGGCAAGGGTCTGGGCGTCGATGTCCGGCATGTTGATCAGCGCCTGCCCGGCCTCGTGCAAGGGCTCGCCGAGGCGGCCCAGCTTGGTTCCGGCCCCGACCACGGCCGTCATCGCCTGGTCGTCGGATTCGATCAGCCCGCTGAAATGGCGCAACGAGACGATGGTGTCGTCCGTGGGCACCAGCGGCGTGAACGAATGCCCGGAACCCACCGGTCGCACGGTGCCCTGCGTCGACGTCAGCAGTTCGGCCAGCGCGGTTTCCGTTTCGGGCGCGACACGCTGGCTCGGCAGACTGGACTGGTAACCGGACCAGTTCTGCCAAGGAAGCAGACGCTCGCCATCCGGCCCGGTCCTGGGAGCCGGCGGCTGCGGCATGTTGGCGGCGCCATAGTCATCGCAGCCGGCCAGCGGCGTTACGGCAACCGCCGCGCCGCCGACGAGAAAGTCACGCCTTTTCACGCTCCATCCTCCTGTGGTGGAGTGGCCATGAACTCGATCAGCGCCCGCAGTTCGGACTCGGAGCAGTCGGAACAAAGGCCCATCGGCGGCATGCCCTTGAAACCGGTGATGGTGTGTTCCACCAGCACGTCCAGGCCCTTGTCCAGACGCGGCTTCCACGCCGCCAGGCTGCCCGTCATCGGCGCCCCCGAGTTGCTCGCCGCGTGGCACGCCCGGCAGCTGGACCGGTATTGATCGGCCAGCGCCGGATCCTCCGGTGCCAGCGACAAGGCCTTGGCGATGGAAATCCCCGGCTCGGAGCCACCCTGCCCGCAGGCGGTGAGCACGAGGGCCAAAACACCCAGCAAAAACAAGCGGTTCAAGATCAACCTTCCCTTGCGCGTCGTGAATTGAGTAACGGTGCCCGCAGTACGCCGTAATCATGCCAGCAGAACACGACGTGACCGAATGTGACACGCGAGTAGGGTCAATTTACGACTATCCACCGACCGCGCGTGGACTATGGTGCCAAGGGGCGGAGGCACTGCAGCAGCCATCGACCACCGCGGCATCAGAACCTCGGACCGATCCAACTCACGACATCTCTGGGAGTGTGCATGAAGCACTTTTCGACCCGTGGAGTGGCGGTTCTGGCACTCGTCTTCAGTACCGCCGCCGGTGCTCAGACCGCCGATCAGGAGCGCCCCTCCGAACCCGAATCGATCGAGACGGAACTCGACCTGATTCCGGTACAGCCAATCGACAGCCCCGAGCAACGCAGTGCCGATGAGCCACCGCGTCAGCTCGAGGAAATGGTGGTCACCGCTCAGAAAACCGAGCAGACCCTTCAGGAAGTGCCGGTCTCGGTCACCGCCATCGACGGCGGATTCATCCAGGCCAGCGGCTCGGCCGATCTCGCCGACGTCTCGCTTTACGTGCCGAACGTGCGCGTCGATGCCGACGACCTCGGCTCGCCGCAGGTGTTCATCCGCGGTTTCGGCACGAACGCGTTCAACCCCAGTTTCGAGAGTTCGGTCGGCTTCGTGCAGGACGAGATCTACTTCGGCCGCCCGGGCTATTTCACCGAGGCCATGTTCGATGTGGACAGCGTCGAGGTGCTTCGCGGCCCGCAGGGCACGCTGTTCGGCAAGAACACCGTGGCCGGCGTGTTCAACGTCATCACCAAGGGTCCGGTCTCCGGTGCCGGCGTCGACGGCCGCGTGTTCTACGGCGAGCACGGCGAACACCGCGTCGAGGCGGGTGTCGGCGGGATGTTCAACGAATGGGTGGGCGGACGCCTCGCGGTGCTCGACCGCGCGCAGGACGGCGAGCTGTACAACCAGCTCCTGCAACGCGACGAGGAGCACCTGGAACAGCAGGCCGCCCGGCTGAAGTTCCGCGTGCTGCCGACCTACGACATCGACAGCGAAATCACCGCCGTCATCTCGGATACCGAAGCCGCGTTCTGGCCGTTCCAGCTGTTCAACCTGGACGAGGACACACGGACCTATCTCGAAGACTTCGATCCGGACATCGAGGACGACCCGAAGAACTTCATCAACTCCGCCGAAACACCGGGCTGGATCGAGAAGGGTTCACGCACCATCGGCTGGAAGACCGAGTGGGCGCACGGGCCGGTCGGCGCGCTCGACGATCTCAACAGCGTGCTGGTGCTCGGTGGCTCGCGGTTCTACATCGACCAGCTCAATGAGCTGGACATCTCACCGGCGAACATCGGCCGGCTGGACAACCACGAGGATCACGACCAGCTCTCCGCAGAGTTCCGTTTTGACGGTGCCGGCCCCGCACCGTTCGGCTGGGGAACGGGCGTCGAGTTCGTCGCCGGTGCGTTCTGGTTCGATTCCAGCTACACCCTGCTGGCGCGGATCCTCGCCGGCGAGGACCTCAGCTCCTACGTGTTCACCGACGACGCATTCCAGCTGATCACCGGAAACGGTGGCGCCAGCAGCCCGCTGACCCTGCTCCGCGGCCTGGGGCCCGCGCTGGTCCCGCTGCTGCAGAACGACTTCTACCAGTTCGACTACACGCAGGACATCAGCTCGGCGGCGCTGTTCGGCCAGATGACCTGGTATCTCACCGAACGCTGGGCGATCACTCCCGGCATCCGCTACAACCGTGAGGAAAAACGCGTCGATTCGGCGGGCACGGCGTTCTGCGAACGAACCGCGCTGTCCGTGATCCCCTGCGTGATGGGGTTGCTGCTGGGCGCGAACGACTACGACCGCGACAACCTGCGCCGGGAGGAATCCGACGTGTCGCCGAAACTCGTCCTGCAGTACTTCAGCGACCACGACGTCAACTACTACGCATCCTGGGCGAAAGGCTTCAAGAGCGGCGGTTTCAACTCGCTGTCCTACACCGGCGATGACCTGGAGTACGAGGCCGAGGAAACCCAGACGGTCGAGGCCGGCATCAAGGGTCGGTTCTTCAACCGCACGCTGCAGGCCAACCTGACGCTTTATCACACCCAGTTCGACAACCTGCAGGTGCTGGCCTTCAACGGCACGTTCTTCGATGTCAGCAACGCGGCCAGCGCCTACTCACGGGGCGTGGAAGCCGATTTCCTGTGGCTGACCCCCTGGGCCCCGCTGGAGTTGATGGGCTCCTTCGGCTGGCTGGACGCCCGCTACAAGGACTACCGCGACGCGCCGGCACCCATCCAGCAAGGCATCGACGCCGAGCAGGATCTCAGCGACCAGCGCATCGCCTTCGCCCCGCGCGCCACGGCAACACTGACGCCGACGCTGACCTTTCCGCTGGGTTCGATGGTGCTGATCAGCGCCGTGGACGTGCTTTACCAGGGCGACCAGTTCGTCGATTCGGATCTGGACCCGAACACCTACGTGCCGGCCTACACCAAGTACGCCGCCCGCATCACGCTGGGTTCGCAGAGTGAACGCTGGTCGATCACGCTGGGCGGCACCAACCTGACCGACGAGCGTGTGCTCAACCAGGTCACCGACACCCCATTCTTCCCCGGCACCTACCAGTCACAGCTGGCCAGCGGTCGACAGTTGTTCGCGGCGCTGAACCTGCAGTTCTGATCACGCGCGGGGCATCGGACGCACGCCGATGCCCCGCGCCACCGCTCAGCCCTGGCGCACCTCGCCGAACGGCCCGGTCACCTCGTAGGTGATGCCGCCGGAGAAACGGCCGCCGCGCTGCGAACTGAAGTACAGGCGCGATCCGTCGGGACTGAACGCGGGACCGGTGATCTCCGAGTCGTCCTGACCCACGATCTGCATAATCGGCACGACGGACCCGTCCAAGCCGATCGCGCTGATCCGCATGTCGCCGCCGTCCTCCGCGACGATCAGGTCCCGCGAAGGACCGAACACCACGCAGTTGTCGACACCGCGCAGCGGCGCGTCGTCCCCGCCGTAGGCGTCGTCGTCGTAAATCGGCTCCAGGGTCTGGTTCACGCAGTGATACGCCCACACCCGATTGCCGGACTTGCAGGTGAAGTAGACGATATCGTCGATGTACCAGATGCCTTCGGCACCGGCGAACACGGTCGCCTCCGGATGGCGGTTGGAGGCCTGCGGCCGGTCGGGCGCGAGCGCATCGACCCACTGCACCGCCACCGGGTCGGCGTCGAACGGGATATCGCGCGAATCGGCGACACCAGGGACCACCATCACCTGGAGCACGCCGTCTTCCAGGGCGGGCCGTTCGGCAGCCGCGGGCCAGTCGGATTCGCTGGGCACGAAGCGGTAGAACGTGGCGTCGCCCGAATCCTCGGTCAGGAACAGCTGACGGCGCAGCGGATCGACCGCGACCGCCTCGTGATCAAAGATGCCGAGCGCCGGACGGGCGCGGGCATCGAGAACCCCGCCAAACGGATCGCACTCGTGCACGCGACCGGTCGGAATTTCCTCGCAGGACAGCCAGGTGCCCCAGGGAGTCGGACCGCCGGCGCAGTTGATGATCGTGCCGGCGAGGATCTGGTAGGCATCGACGACATTGCCATCGGCATCGAAACGCAGCGCGCCGACACCCCCGGGCACCGACTCCGAATTCGATACGTAAACCCAGCCACCGTCGGCGGCGGGAAAGGTCGCACCTCCGTCCGGAAACGTGTGCCAGTTGTATCCCAGCAGCGGGCCCAGAATCGGGTCCAGCAGGTCGCCGACCACCGGGAAGCCGGCCTCGGCAATGATTCGTGCGGAGAACCCGTCGGGCAATCGCACGCCGTTGGCATCCGGTTCGCCCAGCGCTCCGAGCTTGGTCAGGGAAGGCGCCAGCACCGTGCCGCCCGGCCCCGAACCACCTCCCCCGCTGCAGCTCCACAGCAGTGGGCCAGTCACGGCCAGGCCGGACGTGGCCAGGCTGTGACGCAGGAAGTCGCGTCTTGAAAGCCGCATGGGGGCCGATCCACCGGCGCGGTGGGGCAATGGTCTGATCATCAAATCACTCCTGGAAATCGCGTTCGTCTGTCCGGTCGGAGGGATCGCCCCACCCGGCGTATCCGGAGCATGCCGCGCGGAAGACGCCTGTCGTCCGCGCAAGCAACGGGCTCCGATTCACAAAAAGTGGCGCCGGATCAGATCGACGGGATTCCCTGCCCAAAAATCATTTTTATTCTTTTATTTTCAGATGCTTGATCAGCACCCGACGCCAAGAGACCACGCAGTCTCTCGGAACAAAATGACAGATTGATGACGATCTGAACATAAGCATGATTACAAGCCCATTCACGATCAAATCAACAGCGCTGACTGTCTATTCAAATCCATATTTATCAATTGGTTGCAGAGTATATTATTCCCATAGAACTCATATTTAACGCCTTCTTCATCCGCTGGTCGGGCGACATGCCTCTTCCGTCTTGCGAGAGGCAGACCGGGGCCGGCGGGGCGTGTTCTGCTCTCGGCACTGATGCGGGGCAGGGAGTGCCTCGCTCGCATCATCCATGACGATCCACACCAGCGCCTGGCACCGATGGCGCTCAAGGCAATGTGCGGGTCGTCTCACCCGGTTAATTCCGTACCCGCGTTTGGCAGGGAGGCTAACGCCATGCAACGAGTCCTGTATCCGGCCCTGGGCCTGATCGCACTGACCACATCAACCCAGGCCATGGCGGACACCTCCGCCTGGTCCAGCTATGCGGCCGTGCTCGGTCAGTACATCGTGGCCGACGACGACCGTGCGGCCACCGATGTGGACTATGGCGGCGGCATCGGCTTCCTGGTCGGCGCCATGTTCGACCGCGACGGTGGCCTGGGCTTCGAGGTGAACGTCGATCTGGACACCTTCGAGACCGGCAGCACCACGGCAACGGATTTCTATCGCTACGGCCTTGGTGTCGACGCCATCTACTCCTTCGGGGATCGCGAATCGCTGACCCCCTTCGTGCTCGCAGGCATCGGGGGTGGGTTCAACGATGTGCTCCCCGATGACGAGGACGGCCTGACCGCAACCGGTCGCGTCGGCGTTGGCGTGGTCACCGCTCCGCTGTTCCGGGACTTTCCGGTCAAGGTGCGGGCGCAGGCGCTGTACGGCTACGACGACCTGGACGACGGGTTCTGGGAACCGGAGGTCGGCATCGGCGTGGAAATGCCGCTGTGGACCGCACCACCTCCGCCATTGCCACCGGCCAAACCGGAAGTGCAAGTCGTCGAGGTGCCGACTGGCCTGCTGGACGACGACGATGACGGCGTCATCAACGCCCGGGACCGCTGTCCCGGCACCCCGCCGGGCACACGTGTCAACGGCGATGGCTGCGAGTTGCAGGAAATCCTGGAACTCAAGGGCGTGACGTTCGAGTTCAACAAGACCCGCCTGCGCCCGGACGCGCTGAGCCTGCTCGACTGGGCGGTGAAGCTGCTGCATCGCTATCCGGACATGCAGGTGGAGGTCGCCGGCCATACCGACAGCCTCGGCAGCAATGACTACAACCAGGCGCTGTCGGAAGCCCGAGCCCAGGCGGTCGTCGACTACTTCGTGGAAACCGGAGTGCGCGCTGCGCAGATTCGGGCGAAGGGCTACGGCGAAACCGACCCCATCGCACCCAATGACACGGAGGCGGGCCGCGAACGCAACCGCCGCGTGGAACTGCGGGTTCTGAACTGAGGCGCCCCGACGACTGAAGGATGAAAACCATGTCTCATCGAATTTCCGCCCTACTGGCACTCACCCTCTGCACCCCCCTGATGATCGGTCTGTCCGGCTGCGAAGCCGATGCCGACACGACCACGGAGGTCATCGACGGCATCGCGCCGGTCGATCCGGACGATGGCAGCGATGATCCCGGCACCGGCAACGACGACACCGGGTTTCCCAACGCCGGTGAAGCCGGCGGCGCGGTCTACGAGGACGACATCCAGATCGTCGGCGGCGACAGCGGGATGAACTTCGCCTGCTCCGACTCGGCCAGCTGGCCGGAAGGCGTGACGGTGGAAACCGCCGCCTACGGTCTGGTCGGTGGGGTTGTCGTCGATCTGGTCGACGTGCTGGAAGGTGACTCGCTGGCCGACCTGCTGACATCGGTCGGCGATCCCACCTATGTCGCCGACAACACCATGCAGACCGCGTCGGTGTTCACGCTGACCCTGTCGTTGCTCGGAAACACCGTGTCCGCGCTCGGTGAACGCGTCAACATGCCCTCGGTGATCGAAGCCGACGGCAGCAACTACGCCGTGTTCGCGATCTCGTTTCCCGAGAGCCTGCTGAGCCTGGCGTTGTTCAACAGCGTTGAAGTCACCACCTACCTGGATGGCGTGCAGCAGGAAGACCCGGTCACGATTTCCGCGGTGAACCTCGACCTGCTCGGCTTTTCACTGGGCACGGAGAAGTACGCGTACATCGGCCGGCGCGTCACCGAGCCCTATGATCAGGTGGAAATCCGCATGAACGCGCCGCTGCTGTCGCTGGATCTGGGCGACGCGCTGTTCGTGCACGAGATGTGCGTCAAGGGCGAACTGATCCCCGCCGAGGGCTGATCGCGTCAGGCGGGCGGCGCGGTGTCGACCACGCAGGGACACCGCGCCGTCTCCAGCCACCACGCCGCAAGCCCGGGACTGGCGTCATGCCAGTCCAGTTCCGGCAGGCGAAAATCCAGATAGGCGAGCGCGGCCGCCGCGGCAATGCCATCCAGGCGACCGAGTTCCAGTGGTTGGCGCGCGTGCTCCGCATCCAGCGTCGCCACGGCCCGCCGGATCTTGCCGTCCCAGCGATCCAGCCAGTGAGGCGATTGTTCCGTCGGCGGGCGCCGATGCTCGAACACGACACTCACCGCCGCGTCCATCAGCCCGTCCGCCAGCGCCTGACGCCGCATCACGGCCCAACGAAGATCGCCCGATGACGGGATCATCACCGGCGCGTCGGCGAGACTGTCCAGATACTCGCAGATCACCCGACTGTCATAGAGCGGGGTGCCGTCATCCAGCAACAGCGCGGGAATCTTCGCCAGCGGATTGACGCGCAGCAGGTCTTCCGGATCGTCCAGCGGGTTGGACAGCCGCAACTCGACCCGGTCGGCGACACCCTTTTCGAGGGCGAACATCCGCACCTTGCGGGCAAACGGTGAGGTCAACGTGCAAAGCAGTTGCATGGACTCGCTCCGGTGGCTCAGGGCAGCGGCAGGGCGCTACCGTCACGCCAGTGCTCCAGGCGCTGGCGCTGCGGGTTCGGATCCTTGATGAGAGTCAGGTCGCCGCCTCGCGGAAAGGCACGGTCGTACAGCCGGGACAGCCAGAATCGCAGGGCGCTGGCCCGCAGCTCCGCCTCCCAGATCTCGCGTTCCTGGTCGGTGAATGCACGCCTGGCGGCATAGGCTGCCAGCAGTGCCCGCCAGTGCGAGTGGGCCGGCTTCCAGTCCTCGTCGACGCACCAGTCGTTGACGGCGACCGCGACGTCATAGAGAAAGCGGTCGTTGCAGGCGTAATACCAGTCGATCAGTCCGGACAACCGCTCGCCCGCGAACAGGGCGTTGTCGCGAAACAGGTCGGCGTGGATCACACCGGCGGGCAGACCCTCGCGGGGCACTGTCGCCTGAAACGCCAGTTCGTCATCCAGCAATGACCGCTCATCCTGGCTCAGGCGATCACGCAGGGCATCGGCCGTGCGATGCCACCAGTCCACGCTGCGATCCGGCGCCCTGTGACCATCGAAACCCTGCCCCCGGGTGTGCAGCAGCCCCAGGGCATCACCCACCGCCGCGCACTGGGCGGATGAGGGGTCGGCCACGCCGATACCGGCGATCCGTTCGACCAGTGCCGCGGGCTTGCCCAGCAGCGGCTGGTTCAGCGCACCGGACCGGCCGGGTTTCGGCGCGGGAGTCGGTACGCCCGCGGCGTTCAGGTGGGCCATCAGCCCCAGGAAGTACGGCAGCTGCTCGTAGTCCAGGCGCTCGAACAGCGTGAGCACGTACTGGCCCTCGGTGGTGTCGACGAAATAGTTGGTGTTTTCCACGCCCTCGCTGATGCCGTGGAAATTGACCAGTTCGCCCACGTCGTAGCCGGTGAGAAACGGTTCCAGGGATCGACGGGTGACGGGCGTAAAAACGGACATCAGCGCTCCAGCCGCTTGAGAAAAACCTGCATTTCGCGTTCGGCCTGCCGATCGCCCCGGCGGCGCGCGACATCAAGGCCGCGGCTCAGCGTTTCGCGGGCCGCGGCGTCATCGCCGGCTTTCAACTGGGTGCGTCCGAGCAGTTTCCAGGCCGCAGAGTAATCCGGATCGAGCTCCACCGCGCGGCGCAGATGCGCGCAGCCCGCGTCCGGTTCCCCTTCCCTGACCAGCAGATCACCCAGCGTGAACCGCAGCAGCGCGGTGTCCTGACCCGCGGCCAGCGCGGCCTCCAGTCGCTCGCGCAGACTCACCGTCGCCAGAACGCCGGCGTGAAGATCGCCAGCAGCGTGAAGATTTCCAGCCGGCCGAAGAACATCGCCAGGATCAGGATCCACTTTTCCGGCGCACCGAGCGACGCCATGTTGGTCGACACGTCCCCAAGCCCCGGACCCAGATTGTTCAGACAGGCGGCCACCGCCGACCACGCGGTGACCTCGTCCAGCCCGAGCCCCATCAGCGCCAGCATCATCGCGACGAAAATCAGCACGTAGACCGCAAAGAATCCCCACACCGCCTGGATCACCCGGTCGGGCACGCGCTTGGAGCCGACCTTGATCGGCAGCTCCGCGCTCGGGTGCAGCAACTGCATCACCTCGCGCCGGCCCTGGCGCACGATCAGGGAGAACCGGATCACCTTCATGCCGCCGGTGGTTCCGCCCGCACAGCCACCGACGAAGGAGCCGAGCAGCAGCAACATGGGCAGGAAGCTGGGCCACAGCGTGTATTCGGCCGTGGTAAAGCCGGTGGTGGTTCCGATCGAGACGACCTGGAAAATCGAGGCCATGAACGATTCCGGCAGACGCGCGTAGGTCCCCTCCAGATAAAGGTAGGCGGTACCGACCATGGTGACGATCGCGATCGCCAGAAAGAACACTCGGGTCTCCGTGTCTTTCAGATACGCCCTCACCGAGGCCGATCGCCAGGCCATGTAGTGCAGGCCGAAATTCAGCGAACCGAGGATCATGAACACCACGGCGACACCTTCCAGCACCGCACTGTTGTAGTAGCCCATGCTCTGATCGTGCGTGGAGAATCCGCCGGTGGCCACCGTCGACACCGCATGAGAGATCGCGTCGAACCAGGTCATGCCGCCCAGCCAGAAGGCCACGGCGCAGACGGCGTTCAGGCCGATGTAGATCAGCCACAGCGTCTTGGCCGTTTCGGTGATGCGGGGCGTGAGCTTGGCATCCTTCATCGGGCCGGGCGTCTCGGCGCGGTAGAGCTGCATGCCCCCGACGCCCAGCAGCGGGAGAATCGCGACGGCCAGCACGATGATGCCCATCCCGCCCAGGAAGTGGAGTTGCTGGCGATACCAGAGAATCGAGTGCGGCAGCGAATCGATGCCGACCAGAATGGTCGCTCCCGTCGTCGTCAGACCCGATACCGCCTCGAACGCCGCGTCGGTTATCGACAGAAACGGACGCTCGAACAGGTACAGCGGAATTGCCCCGAACAGGCTCAGCACCACCCAGAACAGCACGACCACCAGCATGCCGTCGCGAATCTTCAACTCGCGATGCTTGTGCCGCGCCGGAAACCAGACCACGGCGCCGGTGACCAGGGTGATGATGAAGGCGATGACGAAAGCCGCCACGCCGCCATCCTGAAAGTACAGGCCCACCACGGCCGGGGGCAGCATGCTGATGGAAAACAGCATCAGCAACTGGCCGACGATGCGCTGAACTGGAGAGAAGTCGTCCATCAGGAAAGCATGCTTCAGATGAACGTGACGCCCACCTGAAACAGGCGTTCCACCTTGGGGGTCAGCGCCTTGTCGACAATGAACAGGATCACGTGGTCTTCGGGCTCGATCACGGTGTCATGATGCGCCATCAGCACCTGATCACCGCGCACGATCGCACCGATCGTCGCCCCCTTGGGCAGGTTGATTTCGTCAACCCGACGGCCCACGACCTTGGACGACTTGGGGTCCCCGTGCGCGACGGCCTCGATGGCCTCGGCGGCACCGCGGCGCAGGTTGTGCACGCGCACGACATCGCCACGCCGAACATGGGCCAGCAGGGCCGACACCGTGGACTGCTGCGGCGAGATCGCGATATCCACCGCCCCGCCCTCGACCAGGTCCACGTAGGCCAGCCGGTTGATCAGCGCCATCGCCTTGCGCGCGCCGAGCTGCTTGGCGAGCATCGCCGACAGGATGTTCGCCTCGTCGTCGTTGGTCACGGCACAGAACACGTCGGCCGATTCGATGTGCTCCTCCAGCAGCAGGTTCTCGCTAGCAGCATCACCGACCAGCACCACGGTGTGGTTGAGCTGCTCGGCCAGGTGGCGCGCCCGCTCGCGTGACCGCTCGATCAGCTTGACCTGGCAATGCCCTTCGAGCGCGCGCGCGAGGCGAAGACCGATGTTGCCGCCGCCGGCGAGGATCACGCGCTTGACCTCCTTGTCGGTCTTGCGCAGCTCGGAGATCACCTTGGAGATATCGCGCTGGTCGGCGACGAAAAAGATCTCGTCCTCGGCCTCGATGACCGTATCGCCCTCGGGGATGATCGGCTTGCCGCGGCGGTAGATCGCGGCGACGCGCGTTTCCACGCCCGGAATGTGGTGGGCCAGTTCGCGCAGTTCCTGACCGACCAGCGGCCCGCCGTAGTAGGCACGCACGCCGACCAGACGCACCCGTCCCTCGGCGAAATCGACGACCTGCAAGGCGCCCGGATACTTGATCAGCCGCCGGATGTAGTCGGTGACCAGCTGCTCGGGGCTGATGTGCATGTCCACCGGCAGCGCTTCCTGATTGAACAGGTTTTTCTCGCTCAGGTACTCGGCGGCACGAACGCGGGCGATCTTGGTGGGGGTATGGAACAGCGTGTAGGCGATCTGACAGGCGATCATGTTGATCTCGTCAGAATCGGTGACCGCGATGACCATGTCGGCGTCGTCGGCACCGGCCTGGCGCAGGATGTTCGGGTAGGACGCCGATCCGTGCACCGTGCGGATGTCCAGCCGGTCAGCCAGATCCTGCAACAGCCCGGCGTTGGTATCGACGACGGTGACGTCGTTGTTCTCGTCGGCGAGATTCTCCGCAAGCGTGGAACCCACCTGCCCGGCGCCGAGAATGATGATCTTCACGCGGAGCCCGGGGATTCAGTCGGGATTCGGGCGCACGCGGGCCGTGAGGTGAAACGCATCACCGCCGCAGAACGCGCCATCAACAGCCCCGGACTCCCATTGGTTGCGCACCTTACGGCTGGCCCGACTGACTGACAAGTCAATTTCGTCCTCCCGGGAAAACACGGGAACGAGACCGTCCCGTCATTTCTCGAACGCAGTGTAGAAGAACCCATCGTAGTCGCCGCCAGGCTGGATGCGCCGGCCAGGGCCGGCCGGTTGCCCCCAGCCGCCGAACGGTCGTGGCGACGCGTCGGGATGGGCCTTCGACCACGGTCCCACCAGTCCGGCGTTTTCCGCGGTCAGGATGGAACAGGTGGCGTAGACCAGGCGGCCGCCGGGCCGCACCAGCGGCCACAGCGCATCCAGCAGACGGCGCTGGATATCGGCCAGCCGCGGCAGGTCCGCGGGCCGGCGCAGCCAGGGAATGTCGGGATGGCGACGGATCACGCCCGTCCCCGAGCAGGGGGCATCCAGCAGAATGGCGTCGAACGGCTCGCCGTCCCACCAGGCCTCCGGCGCGCCAGCATCCGCGGCGACGAGGCGGGCCCGCAGGCCCAGCCGGTCCAGCGTCTGGCCGACTCGATCCAGGCGACCGGCGTCGACATCCAGCGCGGTCACCTCGACATCGGCCCGCTCCAGCAGATGCGCGGTCTTGCCGCCGGGCGCCGCGCAGGCATCCAGAATCCGCTCGCCGTCGCGGGGAGCGAGCACGTCGGCGGCCCGCTGCGCCGATGCGTCCTGCACCGACAACCAGCCCTCGGCGAACCCCGGCAGGGCGGCGACGTCGACGGCCTGGTCGAGCACCAACGCGTCGGACAAACCCTCCAGGGCGCGAACCGCGTGACCATCGGTGGTCAGCCGATCGGCGGCCGCCTGCCGCGACAGGCGGCGCCGGTTGACCCGCAGCGTCATTGGCCCCGGCACCCGTGATTGCGACATCACCTCCGATGCCTGATCGCCCCAGTCCGCCCGGATCGCGTCAGCCAGCCAGGGGGGCAGCCAAACCCGAGGCAGACCGGCCTCCAGCGCCGACCGCTCCCGCTGATACCGCCGAAGAATCGCGTTGACCAATCCCCGCGCCTTGGGCACGCCCAGCGGGCGGGTTGCGTCCACCGTGGCGGACACGGCCGCATGATCGGCGGTATCCAGTGACCGCAACTGGGTCAGGCCCACCGCGAGCAATGCGGACACCAGTGGTTGAGGTGGCCGCTGGACCATGCGCCGGATCAGCGCATCCAGCGCCCGCCAGTCCCGCAACACGGCACTGGCCAGCACGCGAACGAAAGCCTTGTCACGAGCATCGGGAAACGGGGGACAGGCGGCCAGCGCATCCTCCAGCGACCGGCCGGACAACACGGCCGCGACCGCGCGCGCCGCCTCCGCTCGGGCGTCGGCCTTCAAGATCCGAACTGCTGGCCCAGCAGTGATCGACCGCGCGCCGCCTCGGCCGCCGGCATGCGCCGTTTGCCGGGGAACTGCAATTCGAGGATGCGGAGCAGGCCGGCACCGCAGGTCACATCGACACCAGCCTCCGACACCGCGACCACCTCCCCGGGCGTACCACGCGGGAGACTCGCCACATGTGGCTCGGCAGACCAGATGCGCACCGGTTCGCCGGCCAGCGGCGAGAACGCGACGGGCCAGGGGTTATAGGCGCGCACGGCGCGATCCAGCGATTCGGCCGGCAGGGTCCAGTCAAGCTCGGCCTCTGCCTTGTCGAGCTTGCGCGCGTAGGTCGCGCCGTCGTCCGTCTGGGGAATCGGTCGCAGCGTTCCGCGGTCCAGCCCGATCAGACAGGACACAAGATGCTCGGCGCCCAGTTGCGCCAGGGCATCATGCACCTGCTGGGCATTCTCGCGCCCTGTCAGCGGCAGCGCCGCGCGCCTGAGCACCGGACCGGTATCCAGCCCGTCATCCATCTGCATCAGGCTCACGCCGGTCTCGTCGTCACCGGCCAGGATGGAGCGCTGTATCGGCGCCGCGCCACGCCAGCGCGGCAGCAGCGAGGCATGAATGTTCACGCAACCCAGGCGGGGCAGGCTCAACACCGGCGGCGGAAGAATCAGTCCGTAGGCGACCACGACCATGACGTCGGCCTCAACGGCCGCCAGTGCCTGCTGCGTTTCATCGTCGCGCAGCGTTTTCGGCTGACGCACCGGCAGATCCAGGGATTCGGCCAGCACCTTCACCGGACTGGGCCGAGGCATACGACCACGCCCGGCGGGACGGTCCGGCTGCGTGTACACGCGGCAGACCTCGAAACCGGCATCGACCAGCGCCTGCAGCGGCGGCACCGCGAAATCCGGCGTACCGGCGTAGACCACTTTCATGAGGGGAGTACCGGGAGGAGCGAGGGGATCAGGCCTCGGCCTGACGCTGCTGCTTTTCGAGCTTGCGGCGGATGCGGTTGCGTTTCAGCTGCGACAGGTAGTCGATGTAGAGCTTGCCGTCGAGATGGTCGATCTCGTGCTGGATGCATTGCGCCAGCAACCCCTCGCCGGTGAGTTCATAGGTTTCACCGTGGCGATCCTGCGCGCGGACCGTGGTCCGGCCGTGACGCTCGACCCGGTCATAGTGACCCGGCACCGACAGACAGCCTTCCTCGACGATCTCGGGTTCCTCCCGGGCGATGATCTCGGGATTGATCATCACGATCGGGGAATCCTTTTGCTCCGAGCAATCCATGACGGCCAGGCGCAACGCGATACCGACCTGGGTCGCGGCCAGGCCGACGCCGGGCGCGTCGTACATGGTCTCGAACATGTCGTCGATCAGCGTTTGCAGATCGTCATCGAATTGTTCAACCGGTTTTCCGGCGTTGCGGAGGCGAGGATCGGGATGGTGGAGAATTTTCAGGATTGCCATGCTAAATTGCTCGCAACAACTTGATGTGGCTGGTGAAGTCTAGCGCTGACTCCTGTAGCCACTCGTCCTGTCAGCCGCGATGTTGGGAGTGGGGACGCGAATGACGAAGTATAAACCGTTGCTGTCTTCAATTGCCGGCGCCTGCCTGCTGCTCGGCTGTGCCAGCGATCCGGCGCCAGCGCCCATGCCCGTCGCCGAGACCCCGCCTCCCCCGGTGGAACCGACCGCTCCGCCCCCGGTGGTCGAGGTCGCCGACAACGCCCCGCTGAAGTACATCGTCAAGAAAGGCGACACGCTGTGGGACATCGCCAGCTACTTCCTGCGTGACCCCTGGCTGTGGCCCGAGGTCTGGTACGTCAATCCGCAGGTGAACAACCCCCACCTGATCTTCCCCGGGGACGAGCTGCTGCTGGTCTGGGTAGACGGCAAACCGCAGATTCGTCGCGGCGGCCTGGGCGTGGAACGCCTGTCGCCACGCGTGCGCAACCTGCCACTGGATGCCGCCATTCCGACGATCCCGATCGACGCGATCCGCAACTTCCTGCGCGGACCGCGGCTGATCGAGGCCGAGATGCTGAAGAATGCCCCCTACATTCTCGAGTTCGCGGGTGAGCATCTCATCGGTGCCGAGGGCATGTCGGTCTATGTCATGCGCTTGCCGGAAAATGACATCACCGACTATCAGATCGTGCGCCGCGGCGAGACCTACCGCGATCCCGACGACAACAAGGTGCTGGGCGTCGAGGCAATCCCGATCGGCGATGTCGAAGTGCTGGACTACGGCACGCCGGCCGTCGCCCGTGTGCTCGACTCGCAGCGCGAGATCCTCATCGGCGACCACATGCTGCCGTCGGAAGCCGAGGTGTTCAGCGCCAACTTTTTCCCGCACGCGCCGACCGTGGACATCGAAGGTCGCATCGTCAGCGTCTATGAAGGTGTGTCGCAGATCGGGCAGTACGCCATCGTCGCCCTGAACCGCGGTCGGACCGACGGTCTGAACCCGGGCCATGTGCTGAGCATTTATCAGGCCGGCCGCAAGGTGTCCGACCCGTACAAGAGCGGCTACGGCAAGATTCAGTTGCCCGATCAGCACGCGGGCACGCTGCTGGTGTTCAAGACCTACGATCAGTTCTCCTACGGCCTCGTCATGGAAGCGTTCCGGCCCGCGCACGTGCTGGACAAGGTCAGGAACCCGCAAGGCGGACGTTAGCGCTGTCTGGTTCACGCCCCGGATGAGCGATCGACACGGCAGGAGTGCGGAAAGCCCGGCTGCGTCGGCCGGACGCCCGGCGGCATGAACCCACCGAAGCTGCCCTGATGCCTGACCGCCGACGCCCCTGGCTGCAACTGCTGCGCACGCCGGGTCTCGGTCCGGTTCGAATCCAGCGCCTGCTTGACGCCTTCGGTCACCCCGACCGGGCGCTGTCGGCCTCGCCCCGCGAGCGTGAGCGCGCCGGAATCCCCGCGTCGGTAGCCGCCGCGCTGGACGCGGTGCCGGCCGCGGTCGACGACGACCTGCGCTGGCTGGACGCAAGCCCCGACCGCCACCTGATCACGCGTGATGACTCCGCGTACCCCGAGGTGCTGCTACAAATCCCCACGCCGCCACCCGCGCTGTTCGTGACGGGCGATCCGGAGGTACTGAAGCTGCCGCAGCTCGCCATCGTCGGCAGCCGCAACCCGACGCCGCAGGGCAAGGAAAACGCGCAGGCCTTCGCCCGGTCGCTGGCCTCGCGCGGGCTCACGATCACCAGCGGCCTGGCCCTGGGCATCGACGGCGAGGCGCATCGCGGTGCGCTGGACGCCGGCGGCCTGACCATCGCCGTCTGCGGCACCGGGCTGGACCGGGTCTATCCCGCCGCGCATCACGACCTCGCCCACCAGATCGCCGCCGAAGGGGCACTGGTGTCGGAATGGCCGCCGGGTACGCCGCCCAAGGCCGAGCACTTCCCTCGCCGCAACCGCATCATCAGCGGTCTGGCTCTGGGCGTGCTGGTCGTCGAGGCGGCAACCGAATCCGGTTCCCTGATCACCGCGCGTGATGCCATGGAACAGAATCGGGACGTGTTCGCCATCCCCGGCTCCATCCACAACGTGCTCGCGCGTGGCTGCCACCGGCTGATCCGCGACGGCGCCACGCTGGTGGAAACCGCCGAAGACATCCTCGAACCGCTGGCCGGGCGGATCAACTGGGTGCCCGGCGCGAAAGACACCTCGGCTAAGCCACCGCCGCCATCGCAGGACAACCGCTACGACGCCGACTACCGGCGACTGCTGGAGGCCATGGGCGACTCTCCAGTGTCGCTGAACCAGCTCGTGGACAGGACCGGATTGACCGTCGAGGCGGTTTCTTCCATGCTGCTGGTCCTAGAGTTGGACGGTGCGATCGCCCCCGGCTCTAGCGGACTTTTCATGCGATTGTCATCTGCACACTGAATCGTGAAGAACCGCGCTGTGAAGCACACGGCTTGGGTGAGTGATGCCGTTGTTTCACATCAACCGAAACCGGTACCACGCCTGCGCAGACAGGCCCAACTCAAGGGCAAACGACATGAAGGAAAACGTGCTCGACGTCCTCCTTTACCTCTTTGAGAACTACCTGGAAGAAGAAATCGAAGCCCGTTACGACGGCAGCCCACTCCGGGAAGAACTGGAAGCCGCCGGCTTTCCCGACGAGGCGATCAGCCACGCCTTCGACTGGCTGGAAGGCCTGGAGTCGCGCAAGCGCTCCAGCGACACCGTCACCAGCACCACCGCATCCAGGGTCTACGCCGCCGAGGAAATCGCGCGTCTGTCCACCGGCTGCCGCGGGTTGCTGATGCATCTGGAAAACCTCGGCATCCTCCACCCCGACGGCCGCGAACTCGTCATCGAGCGCCTGATGGCGCTGGACGATGATGCGGTCGAGGAAGAGCACGTGAAGTGGGTGGTGCTGATGGTGCTGTTCAACCAGCCCGAGCACGAGGAAGCCTACGCACGGATGGAAGACCTGGTGTTTCAGGGCTACGCCGAAGCGCTGCACTGATGCCAACCGGCCTCCGGCGCCCGCTCGCGGCACCGGAGGCCGCACCCGGTTCACCGGACGGGCATCGCCCGCGACCACCGGGATCGCCTGGCGCTTGCGGGCCCGTTTCGCCTCGCCCACCCCGCGGGGACGGGCGCCGCCGCGACGGCCATTCACGCCGGCCGCGACTTGCAAGTCTGCCGAGCCGCGGCCATGCTCGCGCCCCCGACTCCCCATTCAACTAACGAGTTTCCGCCCGCCATGGCGCAGAACCTGGTCATCGTCGAATCGCCTGCCAAGGCCAAGACCATCGAGAAGTATCTCGGCAAGGACTACCGCGTCCTCGCTTCCTACGGCCACGTGCGCGACCTGGTCCCGAAGGAGGGTGCGGTCGATCCCGGCGCGGATTTCGCCATGCGCTACCAGGTGATCGACCGCAACGAAAAGCACGTCAAGACCATCGTCGACGCGCTGAAGAAATCCGACGCGCTGCTGCTCGCCACCGACCCCGACCGCGAGGGAGAGGCGATCGCCTGGCATCTGCTGGAGATTCTCAAGGAGCGCAAGCTGCTGGACGACAAGCGCGTGCAGCGTGTCGTCTTCCACGAAATCACCGAGCGCGCGATCCAGGAAGCCCTCAATCAGCCTCGGGATGTGTCCGATGATCTGGTCGACGCCCAGCAGGCGCGGCGGGCACTGGACTACCTGGTCGGCTTCAACCTCTCGCCGCTGCTGTGGCGCAAGGTCCAGCGTGGCCTGTCCGCCGGCCGCGTGCAGAGTCCGGCCCTGCGCCTGATCGTCGAGCGCGAGGACGAGATCGACAAGTTCGTGCCGCAGGAATACTGGTCGATGGACGCCCAGGTCCAGAAGGATGGGCAGGACTTCACCGCCAAGCTGTGGACCTTCGGCGGCGACAAGGTGGAGCAGTTCACCTTCACCGACGAGGCCGGCGCGACCAGCGCCCGCGAAACGCTGCTGGCGGCCGCCGGCGGCTCACTGACCGCCGAGACGGTCGAGAAGAAACAGCGCCGCCGCAACCCGGCGCCGCCGTTCACCACCTCGACGCTGCAGCAGGAGGCCTCGCGCAAGCTGGGCTTCACGACCACGCGCACGATGCGCACCGCGCAGCAGCTTTACGAGGGCATCGAGATCGACGGATCGTCCATCGGTCTCATCACCTACATGCGTACCGACTCGGTCACGCTGGCCAACGACGCCCTGCACGAGATGCGTTCGGTGATCGCCGAGCGCTACGGCGACAAGGCGCTGCCCGACAAGCCGCGTCAGTTCAAGGCGAAGTCCAAGAATGCGCAGGAGGCTCACGAAGCCGTGCGCCCGACGTCGGCGGCCCGGCATCCGTCGGACATGAAGAAATACCTCAGCAGCGACCAGAGCAAGCTCTACGAGCTGATCTGGAAGCGCGCGATGGCCAGCCAGATGCAGCCGGCGCTTTATGACACCGTGTCGCTGACACTGACCGCCGGCGACGGCCACAGCTTCCGCGCCACCGGCTCCACACTGGTCGAGCCGGGCTTCATCGCCGTCTACCAGGAAGGCCGCGACGACACCAAGGCGGACGACGACGACAAGACGCTGCCGCCGGTCGAACAGGGCGACGTGCTGGAACTGCGCGACATCGCCGCCGACCAGCATTTCACCGAGCCGCCGCCACGCTACACCGAGGCCAGCCTGGTGAAGACGCTGGAGGAATACGACATCGGCCGGCCGTCCACCTACGCCAGCATCATCTCGACGCTGCTGTCGCGCGAATACGTGGAGCTGGAGTCCAAGCGCTTCTACCCCACCGACATCGGCCGCATCGTCACCAAGTTCCTGACCGAGCACTTCACCCAGTACGTGGATTACGACTTCACCGCGCGACTGGAGGACGAGCTCGACGCCGTCTCGCGCGGCGAGAAGGACTGGAAACCGCTGCTGGAAAGCTTCTGGGAGCCCTTCCACGAAACCGTGGAATCCAAGCAGGACATCTCCCG
>CALBOV010000243.1 GCA_937896565.1 uncultured Salinisphaerales bacterium | reverse complement strand
GTGGACAGACAGCGGACTTCCACCGTCGCTGCACCGCTGGCCGGATTGCCGATCATTCGCATGCCCTGTGGTTCCGTCGCACAGCGCGGCAGTTGCAACCGGGCGTCGAGACCGCCGGCCGTCACCGTCGTGCCGGCAGGCAACTCACGCTGGGCATAACGCTGCGCGGCCGCGTTCAACCGCGCGATGTCTTCCGCGCCGTCACCAGCGACGGCCAGCCCCGGCAGCAGGGTTGTGCTCGAAAGAATCCAGGCAATGGCGAGATAACGTCTCATGCCGGGCTTCAGGCAAGTGGTGTACCACGGTCCGAGTACATATCCGTCGTCGCGCCGAAGCGATAAAAGAACGCCTTGCAAGCATCCTGTTAACAGGTATCGGCCAGCCTCAAGTTTTCCGGATGCGGGTCGATGCCCAGCGCACACCCCATCGGGATGCCCACGTGTCCACCGGCCTGATCGACTCCATCAATCGCCGTACCCAGCTTGCCGGTTACAACCGGTTGGCGTTGCTGCTGTTCCGGCTGGGCGGGCCCGAGCTGTTCGGGATCAACGTATTCAAGGTGCAGGAGGTGGTGCAGGCGCCGGAGCTGACCTGGGTACCGGCGGCGCATTCGCATGTGCGCGGCGTGGCGCCGGTGCGGGGCCGGATGATTCCGGTGCTGGACCTGGCGGCGGCCGTGCAGACGACGCCGCCCGCTTCGGAACCCCGCTACCTGATCGTCTCCGAGTTCAATCGACGCGTGCAGGGCTTTCTGGTGCATGGCGTTGAGCGCATCGTCAACGTCGATGTCGGCCAGGTGACGCCGCCGCCGGCCAGCGCCGGGGACGACGGATATCTGACGGCGGTGACCCGGTTGAAGGACCGGCTGATCCAGATTATTGACGTGGAGAAGGTGCTGGCCGATGTCATCGGTCTCGCGGTTGATCTGGAAACGCTGCCGCCGCATACGACCGACGAGCGTCGCCGCAAGTGGCGGGTGCTGGTTGCCGATGATTCCAAGGTGGCGCGCATGCAGATTGCCCGCACGCTGGAGCAGCTCGATCTGGAACCGGTGCTGGTCAATGACGGTCGCGAGGCGTTGCGGTTCCTGCAGTCGCAGGCCGACGCGGATGGCGACAACGATTTGCTGATGGTGATCTCGGATGTCGAGATGCCTGACATGGATGGCTACACGCTGACGACGGAAATTCGTCGCGATCCGCGCCTGGAAAACCTCTACGTGTTGCTGCATACCTCGCTCAGCGGCGTGTTCAACCACAGCATGGTCGAGCAGGTCGGGGCTGATCGTTTCGTGCCGAAATTCAATTCCGACGAGCTGGCCAGAAACATCATCGAACGCTTGCGCAACAAGGAGTTGGAGCTGACCGAGGCCGCAATGGTCTGATCGGCGGCGGCATCCCCCGCACCCTCGCGGACCGGCCCTGCGCCGGGGCCGTGGTACATGGCTTGCCTGAAGCCCGGCGAACACGACCCGCCGGAGATGCGGCATGTCCACCGGTTTCGACAAGCTCTACGGAATCCACTCGCAGTCGCTGGCCTTGCAGCAGCAGCGCCTGCAGCACGTGGCCGCGAACATCGCGAACGCAGACACGCCCAACTACAAGGCGACGGACATCGACTTCCAGACCGCGCTGGCGCAGGCGGCTGAGGGGAGCGGTGCTCCAACGCTCCAGCGGACGAACAACCGTCACCTGAACATCGCCGGCGTCGCCGAAGCCTCGTCGCCCGCCGTCGCCACGGAGCGGGTCAGCACCCAGCCCAGCCAAGACGGCAATACCGTCGAGCTGCATCGCGAGCAGGCGGCCTTCGCCGACGCCGCGCTGCGTTACCGCGCCAGCCTGCAGTTCGCGCAGGGCCGGATCACCACGCTGATGTCCGCGATCCGCGGCGAGTAGGAGGGATCTCATGTCCGACTTTTCCATCTTCAGGATCGCAGGCTCCGCATTGCAGGCGCAGTCGGTCCGTTTGAACACGGTGGCCAGCAACCTGGCCAACGCCGACACCGTCGCCGGTACGCCGGACGCCGTCTACAAGGCGCGGTTGCCGGTGTTCGAAACCGAACTCGACAACGCCGCCGAACAGGCCGGCGTGCGGGTCAGCGAGATCGTGCAGAGCGCCGAGGCGCCGCAGCGCATCCATCGGCCCGGCCATCCGGATGCCGACGAGAACGGATATGTCTACGCGACCAACGTCAATCCGGTGGAGGAGATGGTCAACATGATCTCCGCCAGCCGCTCCTACCAGACCAGTGCCGAGGTGCTGAACACCGGCAAGGATTTGATCCTCAAGACCCTGGAACTGGGACGCTGACATGAGCACGATTTCCGATAGCGGTTTGACCGGCTTGCTGGGCGGTGCCACCTCCGGGGCGGCGGCCGCCAACAATGCGCAGCAGAACATGCTGAATCAGCAGGATTTCTTCTCGCTGATGATCGCCCAGTTCCAGAACCAGGATCCGTTCAAGCCGATGGAGTCGGGCGAGTTCCTGGGGCAGATCGCCCAGTTCAGCACGGTCGATGGCATCTACGGCCTGAACGAGTCCTTCGGCGATCTGCAGACCCAGCTCACCTCGGACCAGGCCTTGCAGGCCAGCACCCTGATCGATCGCGATGTGCTGGTGCCGACCTCCACGGTGCGTTACCCCGGAACCGGTTCGGTCTCCGGCCACGTCGACGTGCCGCTGGGCGCCGACCGGGTCACCGTCGAGATCGTCGACGGCACCGGCCACACGGTGCGCAGCTACTCGGCCGCCGGCAGCGTGCTGGACGAGACCTTCGAATTCTCCTGGGACGGACTGGACGCCGAAGGCCAGGCCGTGCCCGCCGCCGATTACACCGTCCGAGTCCGGGCGGGTCAGGGCGAGCAGGAGGTCGCGCTGACGCCTGAACTGGCAGGCCGCGTTGATGCCGTTCGCATGGGCGCCAGCGGCCTGCTGCTAGAAGTCGCCGGGTTTGGCGACGTTCCTTTTTCCACGGTTACCCGCATCGCCTGAGGAGGCTGTCTCATGCCGTTCAATATCGCACTCAGTGGAATCAACGCCGCCTCGGCGGATCTGAACACCACCGCTCACAACATCGCCAACGCGAACACCTCCGGCTTCAAGCAGTCGCGCACCGAGTTCGCGGACGTCTACGCGGCGGGCGAGTTTGGCCTGTCGTCGTTGAACCAGGGCTCGGGCGTGCGTGTTGCTGCGGTTTCGCAGCAGTTCACCCAGGGCACGATCAACTTCACCGAGAACCCGCTGGATCTCGCCATCAACGGCGAGGGCTTTTTCACCGTGTCGCAGGGCGGCGCGCTGGGTTACACCCGTGCCGGTGAATTCCAGATCGACCGCGACGGCTATGTCGTGAACGCCTCGGGGCAGAACCTGCAGGTGTTCCCACCGGTCGGTACCGGCGGATTCGCCACCGGTGGGCTGGAATCGCTGCAGCTGTCGTCCACCGAGAACCCGCCGCGGGCCTCCGGCGAGTTGACGGTGAGCGTCAACCTGCCGGCGAATGCCGATGCGCCCGCGGTTTCGCCGCTGGATCCGGCTGACCCGGACAGCTACAACCACACGACGTCGATGACGGTTTACGACTCGCTGGGCGCGGCGCACACGGCCAGCTTCTTCTACACGAAGGATGCGACCGCTAACACCTGGAACGTGCAGGCCTACGTGGATGGCACGGCCGTGGGCTCTCCGCAGCAGCTGGCTTACGACACCAGCGGCCAGCTGGTTTCGCCCGCTGGCGGAGCACTGACCTTGCCGGCGCACCCGGTGAGCACTGGCGCGGCCGACCTGAACCTGACCATCGACGTGGCCGAGACCAGCCAGTACGGCGAGAGCTTTTCGGTCAACAACCTGTCGCAGGACGGTTACACGACCGGTCGCCTGAGCGGGCTGGAGGTCACCGACGAGGGCATCGTCCAGGCCCGCTTCACCAACGGCCAGGCCACGCAGCTGGGTCAGCTGGCGATCGCCAACTTCAACAACGTGCAGGGTTTGCAGTCGCAGGGTGACAACTTCTGGACCGAGACCTATGCCTCCGGTGAGGCGCGGATGGGCGTCGCCGGCAGCTCGGATCTGGGCCTGATCCAGTCCGGGGCGCTGGAAGCCTCCAACGTCGATCTCACCGAGCAGCTCGTCAAGATGATCACCGCGCAGCGCAGCTTCCAGGCCAACGCGCAGACCATCTCGGCGGCCGACACCATCACCCAGACGATCATCAACATCTGATCGCGACGGGACCGGGGGAGGTAAGCCATGGACAAGTCGATCTACACCGCGATGTCGGGTGCCGTGCGCACGCTCACGGCGCAGTCGACGGTGTCCAACAACCTGGCGAACGCCTCGACCGTCGGCTTCCGGGCCGAGCTGGCGATGGCCAAGACGGCGCCGCTGGACGGCGCCGGATTGCCGACGCGGGTGGCGTCCACGTTCGGCGGCGCCGCCTTCGATCCCTCCGCCGGCACGCTGATGACCACGGAGCGCCCGCTGGACGTCGCCGTGCGTGGCAACGGCTGGATCGCCGTGCAGGATGGCAACGGCGAGACGGCCTATACCCGCAACGGCGAGTTGCAGATCGATGCCCTGGGCCAGCTGATGACCAACCGCGGCGAACTGGTGCTGGGCGAAGGCGGGCCGGTTGCGATACCGCCGAATGAAAGCGTGACCATCGGCGATGACGGCACGATTTCCGTCATTCCGCAGGGTCAGGGCGCCGTCGTGCAGGCCACGGTGGACCGCATCCGGGTCGACGCCGTCCAGCCGCAGGACATGCGGCGCGGCGACGATGGCCTGTTCCGTCCGGTCGAGGACGCGGCCGTCGAGCCAGTGGCCGGCGCGTCCCTGTCGGTCGGCACGCTGGAGTCGTCCAACGTCAATCTCGCGCAGTCGCTGGTCGACATGATCGCGCTGTCCCGCCAATTCGAATTGCAGGTCAAGGCCATCCGCAGCGCCGACGATAACGCCCAGGCGGCGGCGGCGGTCATGCGGATCAACGGTTAGGAGTTTCCTTCATGAATTCAGCACTTTGGGTCGCAAAAACCGGACTGGACGCGCAGCAGACGCGCATGTCCGTGGTGTCGAACAACCTCGCCAACGTGAACACCACCGGGTTCAAGAAGGGGCGCGCCAGTTTCGAGGACCTGCTGTTCCAGCACGTCAAGCAGGTCGGTGCGCCGACCTCGCAGCAGACTGACTCGCCGACCGGCCTGTCGCTGGGCACCGGCGTGCGCGTGGGCGCCACGGAAAAGCAGTTCGCCCAGGGCAATCTGCAACAGACCAGCAATCCGCTGGACCTCGCGATCAACGGCCGCGGCTTCTTCCAAGTGCTGCTGCCCGACGGGACGGCGGCCTACACCCGCGACGGCAGCTTCCAGATCAGCGCCACCGGTGACCTGGTGACCTCCAGCGGCTATCCCGTCCAGCCAGGAATCAACATTCCGGATGGCGCGCAGACGCTGACCGTGGGCGCCGACGGCACGGTGTCCGTGCAGTTCGCCAGCGAGGCCCAGACGCAGCAGGTCGGCACCTTGCAGGTCACCGACTTCGTCAACCCGGCCGGATTGCAGCCGCAGGGCAACAACCTGTTCACCGAATCCGGCGCCAGCGGTCCGCCGCAATCCGGCACCGCCAGCCTCAACGGGCTGGGTTCTCTGATCCAGGGCTCGCTGGAGTCCTCCAACGTCAATGTCGTGGAGGAGCTGGTGAACATGATCGAGACCCAGCGCGCCTACGAAATGAACTCCAAGGCGATTTCCACGGTGGACCAGATGCTGTCCTACGTGAACAACAACCTGTGACCGCAATGAAAAGCCTGTCCCTCATCACCGCGCTGCTGGCCCTGGCCGCCCTGAGCGGCTGCGCCAGCACGCCGAATCCCGCCGACGCCGTCCCCGTCGTGCCGCAGATGGCCATGGTGCAGCCCACCGCCGGCGCCATCTATTCGCCGGGTCGCGGACTGGCGCTGTTCAACGACCGACGCGCGACCCAGGTCGGCGATGTGATCACGGTGATCCTCAGCGAGCAGACCAATGCCCAGAAGCAGGCCTCGGCCAGCACGGGCAAGTCCACCGGCATCGATATCGCCGCGCCCAGCCTGTTCGGCGGTGCGGTGACCGCGAACGGGCTGGAGTTTCTGGGGGCCAGTGTCGATGCCGACCGCGACTTCGCCGGCAGCGGCAACGCCAGCCAGAGCAACAGCCTGACCGGCTCGCTGTCCGTCGTCGTCACCGAGCAGCTTCCCAACGGGCTGCTGGTGATCATCGGCGAGAAGCGTGTGCACCTGAATCAGGGTGACGAGATTCTGAAGATCTCCGGGCTGGTTCGTCCCGAGGATATCCAGCCGGACAACACCATTGCCTCGACCCGTGTCGCCAATGCCTCCATTGCCTACAGCGGCAGGGGCGCGCTGGCCGATGCGAATGCCAAGGGCTGGCTGGCCCGCTTCTTCGACAGTGCGTGGTGGCCGCTATGAGCCGGAAATTGATCGGGATGATGTCGGCACTGGCGCTGCTGCTGGCCGCGCCGCTGGCGCAGGCCGAGCGCGTCAAGGATCTGGCGAGCGTCGCTGGCGTGCGTGGCAACCCGCTGGTCGGCTACGGCCTGGTCGTCGGTCTGGACGGCACGGGTGACCAGTCCAGCCAGGCGCCGTTCACGACGCAGACGCTGCGCAACATGCTGACCCAGCTTGGCGTGACCATCCCGCAGAACGTCAATCCGCAGCTCAAGAACGTCGCGGCGGTGGCGATCCATGCGGAGCTGCCGGCCTTCGCCAAACCGGGCCAGAAGCTGGATATCACCGTCTCGTCCATCGGCAATGCCAAGAGCCTGCGCGGCGGCAGCCTGCTGATGGCGCCGCTCAAGGGGGCGGACGGGCAGGTTTACGCCATCGCCCAGGGCAATCTGGTCGTCGGCGGTTTCGGTGCCTCGGGCCTCGATGGTTCGCGCATCTCGGTGAACATTCCCAGCGCCGGCCGGATTCCCGGCGGGGCGATGGTCGAGCGCAGCGTCGCCAACGGTTTCGCGTCAAAGTCCGAGGTGCTGCTGAACCTGCACACGCCGGACTTCACCACCGCGACGCGGCTGGCCGGCGGCGTCAACGATTTGCTGGGCGATCAGACCGCCCGCGCGATGGATGCAGTGACGGTGGCGGTGCGTGCGCCCGCCGATCCGGACATGCGCGTCGCGTTCCTGTCGGTGCTGGAAAACCTGGACGTGGAACCTGGCGATGCGCCGGCCCGCGTCGTGGTCAACAGCCGCACCGGCACGGTCGTCATCGGCAGTCATGTGCGTGTGCATCCGGCCGCGGTCACGCACGGCTCGCTGACGGTAACCATTCGCGAGGACGCCCAGGTGAGCCAGCCGGCCCCCTTCGGCGACGGCAACACCGCCATCGTCGCGGATTCCGGCATCTCCATCGAGGAGGAATCCAACCGCATGTTCCTGTTCGATTCCGGCGCCACGCTGGAGGCGATCGTCGGTGCGGTGAACCGCGTGGGCGCGGCGCCGGGTGATCTGGTCGCGATCCTGGAAGCGTTGAAGACGGCCGGCGCGCTGCGCGCCGAGCTGGTGATCATCTGACGTGCAACTCGAAGCCGCCACCGTGAACCCGCTTGCCGCCACCGCGACCGGTGGCGTCGAGCGTTTGGCGGGGCAGGCGTCCAACGCGCGGGACATCCAGACCCTGCGTGAGGCGGCGCTGCAATTCGAGTCGCTATTCACGCAGATGATGTTGCAGTCCATGCGCGCGACCGAGTTCGGCGACGACCTGACCGGCAACAGTGGCGGGCTGTATCGCGACATGCTGGATCAGGAGGTGGTGAAGAGCATCGGCAAGGCCGGTGGTCTGGGCCTGGCCGACATGATGATCGAGCAGTTCCAGCGCCAGGCCGGTATCGCCTCGCCACGGGCGGCGCTGCCGCTTTACTCGACCGAGGCGGTACGACCGGTGGGCGACAAGGCCCAGGGCTTCGAGTCGCCCGAGGAATTCGTCCAGACCCTGGCCCCGATCGTCGAACGTGCCGCCGGCAGGCTGGGTGTCGATCCGCGCTACGTCATGGCGCAGGCCGCGCTGGAAACCGGCTGGGGACGGTCGATTCCCGCCGATGATGCCGGCGACAGCAGCTTCAACCTGTTCGGCATCAAGGCACGGGGCGACCAGCCCGCCGTGGATGTGATGACCCACGAATACATCGGCGGTCATCGCGTGAACATGGTCGACAGCTTCCGGGCCTACGACTCCTTCGAGCAAAGCGTCGAGGACTACGTCGCCTTTCTGAAGACGCAGCCGCGCTATGCCGAGGCGCTGGATAACGCGCGCGACGGCGAGCGTTACGCCGAGTCGTTGCAGGCGGCCGGCTACGCTACCGATCCGAACTACGCGAGCAAGCTCAAGCGAATCGCCAACGGGCCGATGATGACCTCATGGACCGCCGAATCGCCGCAATCCGGCCTAACCCAGGCCGCCCTCAACCAGGCGCCGCCAGCGGCGGCATCGGGCGTGTGACATGAGTGATCTTTTCAGCATCGGCTCGTCGGCGCTGCTGTCCTACCGCCGGGCGCTGGACACCATCGGCCATAACGTCGCCAACGTGGACACGGCCGGGTATTCGCGCCAGCGCGTGGAACTGGCGACCAGCACGCCGACGACGACCGGTCAGGGCGTGTTCGGCAACGGCGTTTATGCCGCGACGGTCACGCGCAGCGCCAGCGATCTGGTGCAGCAGCGGCTGGTCAGTGGCGCGAGCCAGGTCGGCTACTTCGAGGTCCAGAGCGAGCTGGCGGTGCGGCTGGATTCGCTGCTGTCCGACACCAGCCTGTCCGTGGGCACGGGGCTGGATGATTTCTTCACCGCGGTGGAAGCCGTCGCCGCCGATCCGACCTCGACCGCGGCGCGGCAGTCCCTGCTGTCGGCCGGTGAGGATTTCACCCGCCGGATCGGCACGCTGTCGAACCAGTTCGACACCATCGAGGGTGAGCTGGCCTTCGAGTTCGAATCCGCGGTCGCCTCGGCCAACGGTCTGGCGTCGCAGATCGCCAACCTGAACAAGGAGATCGCGCTGGCGACCGGCCGCTCCGGCGGCAATCCCCCCAACGATCTGCTCGATCAGCGGGACGAACTGGTGCGTTCGCTGGCCGGGGAGCTGGATATTCGCACCGTCGTGTCGGATACCGGCGAGCTGAACGTGTTCTCCCAGTCCGGTCAGGCGCTGGTGCTGGGCATCAACGCCTACGAGTTGTCGGTGGTCGATGATCCGCTAGGCGGCGGCGTGCCGCAGCTCGCGATCGAGACCCAGGGCGGTGCCGTCAACATCAGCAATCAGGTGGGCGGCGGCCGGCTCGGCGGCATTCTCGCCTCGGCCGATGTGCTGGCGACGACCCGCGGGCAGGTCGCCCAGCTCGCGATCGGCGTCACCGAGCAGTTCAACGCCCTGCATGCATCCGGTGTGACGCCGGACGGCCAGCCCGGCGGGCTGGTGTTCACGGCCGCCAGCATCGACGTGCTGGCCCACACGGGCAACAGCGGGTCGGCCGAACTCGCGGTGTCCGTGGCCGATCCCGGCGATCTGCCGGACGGCGATCCGGTGCTGCGATTCGATGGCACGCAATGGTTGCGTGTCGACGGCGGTGAGACGGTCGCGCTCGGCGGCGCCGGCACGACGGATGATCCGCTGGTCATCGACGGTCTCAGCGTCGTGGTCAGCGGCACGCCCGCCGCGAATGACCGCTTCCGACTGGATTTGAGCGGCGCGCTGAGCGACGTCGGGATGGCCTTGTCCGATCCTGATGGCATTGCCGCCGCAGGCGCCGTGGTCGTGGAGGCCGATACCGGCAACACGGGGACCATCGCGCTGGCCGCCGTCGCTGCCGAGCAGGCCGACGACCCGAACTTCGGTGCTGCGGCAAGCATCGTCTTCACCGCGGCGGATCAGGTGTCGATCGACGGCGCCGCACCGGAGGCCTACGACGCCCAGACCGGGATTCTGGTCAACGGAACGCGGCTCACCTTCACCGGCACGCCCGCCGCCGGCGACCGCTTCGACCTGACCCCCACGGGGGCCGGCTCGGCGGACAATCGCGCGGCGCAGGCCTTGTCCGATCTGGCCAGCTCGTCGTGGATGCGCGGTGGTCTGGATCGACCCGCCGACGCGGCCGCGCGGCTGGTCAGCACCGTGGGCAACACCGCCGCCGCGGCGGAAGCCGCCTACGCCGGCGCCCAGTCCATCCAGTCCGCCGATCTGGCCGAGCGTGACGCGATATCCGGCGTCAATCTCGACGAGGAGGCGGCCAATCTGATGCGCTTCGAACAGGCCTACCAGGCGGCGGCGCAGGTGCTGTCTGTCGCATCGGGGCTGTTCGATACCCTGCTGTCCGCGGTGAGGCGTTAAGTCATGAGAATTTCCACCCAGGCCTTCCAGACGCGAACGCTGGAGATGATTCAGCAGAAGACGGCGGAGATCGCGAAAACGCAGCAGCAGATCGCCTCCGGCGAACGGATGACGCGCGCCGGTGATGATCCCGCCGCCGCGGCGCGAGGCGTCGCGCTGGATTCGGCGCTGGAGCAGATCACCCGCTACCAGTCCAACATCGGTCAGGTGCGTGAACGGCTGACTGGCGAGGAGGCCGCGCTGGATGAGGCCACCAACGTGCTGAACACTGTGCGTGAACTGACCATCCAGGGTGGCGGCGCCGCGATTGATGCCTCCACCGCGCGGTCGCTGGCCGAGCAGGTGCGTGCGCAGCTTGCCGATCTCTACGCCATCGCCAATCGTCAGGGCGCCGACGGCAACGCGCTGTTCGGCGGGACTCGCCAGACTGATCAGGCCTTTGTCGCCAGTAGCGACGGGACGACCTATCTCGGCGATGGCCAGTCGCGCTCGGTACGCATCGGACCGAACCAGTCGCTGGCGGATGGTCACACCGGTCGTGAAGTGTTCATGCAGATTCCGTCATCGATGGCGGTGACCGCGGCGACAGGCAATTCCGGTAACGCCTCGATCAGCGACATCGCGGTCGACGCTGCGGCCAGCCCGGCGGCGTTGCCGTGGCGCGTCAGCTTCAGTGCCGGAAACTGGACCGTGACTGACAGCGGTGGCACCACGCTGGGCGACGGTGCCTACACGCCGGGCGAGAGTTTCACCGTCGACGGCGTGACGCTGAGCTTCGACGAAATACCAGCCGATGGCGACAGCTTCACCGTGTCGCCAGCCGGCGAGCAGGACGTCTTCACCACGCTGGATCAGATCGCCACGGCGCTGGAGGGCTTCGACGGTTCCTCGGCCAGCCGCGCCCGGCTCACGACCGCGCTGTACGGCGGTCTGGACAACATCGAGGCCGCGACCGAACACGTGATCGACACCCGGGCGTCCGTCGGCAACCGCCTGCAAACCCTGGACCGGGCCGAGGACGCGCACGAGGGCGTCGCCGTGGAACTGATGAGCACGCTGTCCGACCTGCGCGATGTCGACATCGCCGAGGCCGCCAGCCGGCTGTCGTTGCAGATCACCGCGCTGGAAGCCGCGCAGCAGACGCTGGTGCGGATGCAGGGGCTGAGCCTGTTCAGGCTGCTCTGACGCTGCGCTCATTGGCTCGCCCCGCGAGCTGGCCACCCGAGGTCTGACCCGGCCGGGTGGTTCGAAGCCGGCGTGGAATGACCGGATCTCGCTTTGCGTGCCTTGCCCAGCGATGGGACGGACCTGGTCTTGGTGGCAGGGGCGCTTCAGGGCGCCCCTGCGCCATTCCGCTTGTCGCGCCACCGGCGCCACTGGGTGAGACCTTGCCCGGCTGTTGTTCAAGTCCTCCTTGAAGCCACCGATAACGGGAGGACAAGACCACAATCGGAAGTACGGAGATGACCCTGAACGTCAGCTATGCGCAGACGCGCGAGTCCGCCGCGCCGCACGCGGTGGAGGAGATGCGGGAGCAACTGGGTGCTGACCCGCTCGACGCAGTCATCTTCTACTGCGATCCGGACCTGGATTTGGAGACCCTTGGTCCCGCGCTCAAGGCCGCTTTTGATTGCCCCGTGATCGGATGCACGGCGTCGGGACAGATTGGTCCCAATGGTTTTCAGGCCACCGGAATTCTGGCCGCGGGCCTGCGCGGTGGCGACTTGCGTGTGCAACCGCACCTGATCTCGCCCTTGTCGGATCGAACCGCCTGCGCCTCGTCGGCGGTCGATGCGGTGCAGTCCACGCTCGTACAGTGCGACATGGAGTTCAGCTTTGGCCTGCTGCTGGTCGATGGCCTGTCCCTGCGAGAGGAGCAGCTTGCAGCGTCCCTTTATCAGGCGCTGGGCGATGTGCCACTGATCGGCGGTTCTGCCGGGGATAACCAGCAGTTCAGGCAGACGCATGTCTACTACGACGGTCGTTTCCTTCAGAATGCGGCCGTCCTCGCGCAGTTCGAGTGCGCCAAGCCTTGTGCGTCGTTCAAGTTCCAGCACTTCGTGCCCAGTGATATTGATCTGGTGATCACCGAGGCCGATCCCGAACGACGGCTGATCATCGAGATCGACGGTGAGCCCGCCGCCCGCGCCTATGCCGACGCGATCGGACTCACGCCGGACCAGCTGGATGCCAACGTGTTCTCCACTCATCCGCTGCTCATGACGATCGGCGGTGACCCCTACGTCCGTTCCATCCGGCAGGTCAACGAGGATCTTTCGCTGACCTGTTACTGCGCTGTGGATGAGGGGCGCGTCGTTTCGGTCGGCAATGCCGTGGATGTCATGAAGACGCTGGAAGAGGCCTTCGATGGCGTGCGTGAAACCGTGCCCGATCCCGCCCTGATTCTTGGCTGCGACTGCATTCTGCGGCGTGTGGAGTTCGAGCAGAACGCGATGCTGGAGCCCGTGGGGCAGTTCATGGCCAGCCGGAACGTGTTTGGCTTCTCGACTTACGGGGAGCAGTTCAACGGGTTGCACATCAACCAGACCTTCACCGGCATCGCCATCGGAGCCTGACATGCTGAATCACTCCTATCCCGACTCCGCGGTGGCCGTCCGGCAGGATCTGGACGACG
>CALBOV010000242.1 GCA_937896565.1 uncultured Salinisphaerales bacterium | reverse complement strand
TGGAATGGAACCTCGAGACCATGAACGAGCTGCGCTTCTACCGGCTCACGGACGATCCAAGTTCCGGATACACGACGATCTACGGCGGCGACCGCTTTCCCTTCCACGGAGCGTTCGTCCCGGGTCAAGCCAACGCGATCGGCTTCGAAGACCTCGTGGCGATCGAGGACCATATGTTCTTGGAGTCTTTGGCCGGTGGCGAGCGATTCAGCCCAGGCTTTCGTGAAGCCGTCGATGTCGTCAGCGTGCAGCAGGCCCTGATCGATTCGTGGACCTCGCGGGGCTGGGAGCCGGTAGTCGAACTGGCCCCGTAACAGGGTGTGTCTGGTCAGGGTGCCCGGAGCGTCGGCGCCCCAGGGCGGAGAATCTCAGAGCCGCCAACGACCGGTAACGACTTGGTAACGCATGGGCGTCGGGGCTTCCTTTCGGCAGCGTGACGTAGAACACTGCGGGAATTGGAGCGTTCCAAAACTCTGGTCGTGGGGGTATCTAGTTGTCTGTAGTTACCCAGCGGACGGTAGTTTCGGCTCAACGCTGTTCAAAGCAATGCGTCTGACAGGCGCCTAGGAGGTCATTCATGAAGGTTGGCAAGCTTGCCATCGCCGCGGTTGCGGCATCGGCACTTGTGCTGGCGGGGTGCTCGAGCTCCGACAGCGATAGCGCGGCAGAGTCCACGGACGACGCCGCAGCGAGCGAAGATTCCGGCGACTCCGGTGATTCCGGTGGCACCGGTCCCAAGATCTGCATGGTCACCCACGGTGACGGTGGCGGATTCTGGTCGGTAGCCAAGGCTGGCGCTGACAAGGCTGGCGAGGATCTTCCCGTTCAGTTCACGTACCAGGAGACGACCAACGATGCTCAGCTGCAGGCGCAGTTGATCGAGTCGTTCATTTCCGAGGGCTGCGAGGGCATCGCGGTTTCCGCTCCGAACCCGGACGCAATCTCTGACGCGCTGGCCAAGGCCGATGAGGCGGGAATCGCCATCGTCACCATGAACTCCGGCTCTAAGGTCTTCAAGGACCTCGGTGCGTTCACCCACGTGGGTCAGGACGAGTTCATCGCTGGTCAGGAGGCTGGCCTGAAGTTCAAGGAAGCCGGCAAGTCGAAGGTGCTCTGCCCGATCCAGGAGCAGAACAACATCGGTCTCCAGGAGCGCTGCGACGGCGCCGCTGACACGTTCGGCAACGTCGAGAACCTGCAGCTCAGCGCGGGACTCGCCGACATCGCCCAGAGCCAGGCTGAGATCCAGGCCAAGCTCGAGGCCGATCCGGACATCGACGCGGTGTTCGCTCTCAACGCCGACATCGCCACGCAGGCCGCACAGCCGGCCGCCGAGGCAGTTGGTCGCGACATCATGATCGGCACCGTCGACCTGTCCGGCGAAGCCGTGCAGTCGATCGCCGATGGTGATCTCGCATTCGCCATCGATCAGCAGCAGTACGCACAGGGCTACATGTCCGTTGTGCTGCTGTACCTGAACCTGATCAACGGCCACGAGCTCGGTGGTGGACAGCCCGTCTACACCGGTCCTGGCTTCGTTCTTCAGGAGAACGCCGAGCTGGTCCAAGAACTGGCAGCAAACGGCACTCGCTAGAACCAGTGGTGAGGGGTGGAGCCGCAAGGCTCCACCCCTCAACCGCATTTAGGCGTGACTTCCGTCGTTTCTCCCACGGGCAGGTCGAGCGCCGGTACGTTCTTCCCAGCACTCACCACTGATTGAGAGGGCAGATGTCGACAGCAACGGCAGTGGACGAGCGCGTAAGCAAGGCAAGTCCCTTGACGCGGCTCATGCGTCGACCGGAGATCGGCGCCCTGATGGGTGCCCTGGTCGTCTACATCTTCTTCGCGGTCGCCGACCAAACCGGAACGTTCTTCTCCCTCGACGGCACAGCTCGATGGACGGATGTCGCCTCGACATACGGGATCATCGCCATTGCCGTGGCGCTGCTGATGATCGGCGGAGAGTTCGACCTCTCCAGCGGAGTCATGATCGGCTCGTCGGGGCTATTCGCGGGCTTACTCATCACCGAATACAACATCGGCGTCTGGCCATCCATCTTTCTGACGTTCTTGTTCGCCGCCGCCATCGGTTTCACGAACGGCTGGTTGGTCGTCACGACGGGGTTGCCCTCCTTCATTGTGACGCTGGCCATGTTCTTCTCGCTTCGCGGAATCAACCTCGGCGTAACCAAGTTGCTCACCGATACCGTCCGCGTTGCCGGAATTGCGGAACTGCCCGATGGCTCCCCTCGACCCGGCTACGAGAGCGCCAAAGCTGTCTTCGCTTCCGACTTCTCGGCCTACAGCTTCCGCATCGCCGTGGTCTGGTGGCTCGTTCTCACCGTCCTTGCCACCTTGGTTCTCACGCGCACGCGATTCGGCAACTGGATCTTCGCCGTCGGTGGTGACTCAAACGCTGCACGCAACGTCGGTGTTCCGGTGCGCCGCACCAAGATCATGCTGTTCATGTACGTCTCCATGTCGTCGTGCCTGGTGGGCATCATCAGTTTGATGCGCCTGAAATCCATGCAGGCCGGTCAGGGTGTGACGCAGGAGTTCATCTTCATCATCGCGGCCGTCGTCGGTGGCTGCTTGCTGACCGGAGGTTATGGATCCGCGATCGGCGGGACCATCGGCGCGGCCATCATCGGAATGGCCTTCATTGGTATCGCCTACGCCCAATGGAACACCGACTGGACCTGGCTGTTCCTCGGCTTGATCCTGTTCGTGGCCGTTCTCACCAATTCCTTGATCCGCCGTCGATTCCAAGGAGCTCGAAAATGACCGAGACTTCCTCGCACGAACCAGCAGCTCTCGCGCTCGAGAACGTCGGGAAGCGCTTCGGCAGCGTCATCGCCCTGTCGGATGTCTCGATGAGCGTGCCTAAGAATCAGGTCACCTGTGTTCTGGGAGACAACGGTGCCGGAAAGTCGACACTGATCAAGATCCTCAGTGGCGTCCACACGCCGTCGGACGGACAGATGTACGTCAACGGCGAACCCACCACGTTCACTTCTCCACGTGAAGCCCTGGACATGGGTATCGCCACCGTGTTCCAAGATCTCGCGACCGTGCCCCTGATGGCGGTGTGGCGGAACTTCTACCTCGGCAACGAGCCCACCCGGGGCTTTTGGCCGTTCAAGGGATTGCGGACCAAGTACGCCAAGGAATCGTGCAAGGCCGAACTAGCCGAGATGGGAATCGATATTCGGGACACTGAGCAGCCCGTGGGAACCCTGTCCGGAGGGGAGCGCCAGGCGGTGTCGATCGCCCGCGCCGTGCACTTCGGCGCCAACGTGCTTATCCTCGATGAGCCCACCAGTGCCCTCGGTGTGAAGCAATCTGGCGTCGTTCTCAAACACATCAGAAACGCCGCCGATGCCGGTGTGTCCGTCGTGTTCATCACCCACAACCCACACCATGCGTATCTCGTCGGTGACAACTTCTATCTGCTCAATCGCGGGCAGATGATGGCCGAGTACACCAAGGACAACGTGTCGCGAGAAGAGCTCGTGAAGGCCATGGCCGGTGGAGCAGAGCTCGACGCCCTCGCACACGAGCTCGGCGCTAAGGGCTGATTGACTGCCGGTACGTCATCGGCCCAAGCGAGCAGGCTTGGGTGCCTAGGTCGCTGTGCGTGCGTCACTAACATGGGGACATCAACCCGCGGTGAATCAGGAGCTCTTGTGACAGTGCGTATAGGTGTGCTTGGTGTCGGTCGCATCGGTCAAATGCATGCCGACATCATCGCGAATGAAACCGACGGCGCCGAGGTAGCCGCGGTG
>CALBOV010000241.1 GCA_937896565.1 uncultured Salinisphaerales bacterium | reverse complement strand
TCTCGGCGCTCGCGATGAGCATCATGATCAGCAACGAGTGGGTTGTGCCGCTGTTGCTGCGGGCCCGACGCGATGTGCGCAACCGGCGCCTGGACTCGGTGATCCTGAACATTCGCCGCAGCGTCATCGCGGTGGTCATCCTCGGCGCCTACGGCTTTCATCTGCTGGCCGCGGATACCCGCAATCTCGCCGGACTGGGGCTGCTGGCCTTCGTCGCCGTGGCCCAGCTGGCACCGGCCTTTCTGCTGGGCCTGATCTGGCGGGGCGCCGCGGCCCGTGGCGCGATCATCGGGCTCGCGGCCGGTTTCACCATCTGGTTCTGCTGGCTGGCCTTGCCGATGATTATCCCCGCCGCGATGGCGAGCGCGGAGACCGCGACGCATCTGGGCTTTGGTTCCGTCACCGTCGCGACCTGGTTGTCGCTGGGCGTGAATCTGCTGCTGTTCGTGACGGTTTCGCTGGTCACCCGCCGCTCGGTCGTGGAGCAGTCGCAGGCCAACAAGTTTTGTCGCCGCGATTTCGGACAATCGCAGCCGGCGGATACGACCATCTCGGCGCGGGTGCAGGATGTGCTGTTCCTGCTGGATCGCTTTGTCGGCGAGGTGCGCACGTCGCAGGTCGTCCGCCAGGTCGAACAGGCGATGGGCGCGCCGCTGTCGCCGATGCGGCGGGCGAGTCCGGAACTGCTGGACGCCGCGGAGCGACAGCTCGCCGGCGCTGTTGGCAGTACCTCGGCCAGGATGGTGCTGGACAGCGCCCTGAAGGACATCGAACTGTCCATCGAGGAGGTCGCCACCATCCTCGACGGGACACGCGAGGATTTGCGGCTCAGCCGCCGTCTGTTGCGTGCCACGCTGGACAACGTCAATCACGGTGTCAGCGTCATCGACAACGACCTGCGCATCGCGGCCTGGAACCAGCGCTATCTGGATCTGTTCCAGTACCCGCCCGGCCTGATCACCGTGGGGCGTCCGCTGGAACAGGTCATCCGCTACAACGCCGAGCGGGGGCTGTGCGGTCCGGGTGATCCGGAGGAGCACGTCCGCAAGCGCCTGGAACGCATTCGCTCCGGCAACACCCATCGCTACGAGCGGACGCGGCCGGATGGCACGGTGATCGAGATGCAGGGCAAGCGTCTCCCCGGCGGTGGCTATGTCACCAGCTTCGCCGACATCACCGACCACAAGCGGGTGCAGAAGGAATTGCAGGCCGCGAACGAGAACCTCGAGAGCACGGTACGCGACCGCACGCGGGCGCTGGAGCGCGCGAAGCAAGCGGCCGAATGGGCCAATCGCAGCAAGTCCCAGTTTCTCGCGGCGGCCAGCCACGATCTGATGCAGCCGATCAGCGCGGCGCGGCTGTTCGCGTCATCGCTGATCGAGCAGGCCGAATCGGACCAGGCGCGCCAGTCCGCCGAGCACATCGCCTCCGCGCTGGACAGCGCCGAGGCGGTGCTGAGCGATCTGGCGGAAATCAATCGCCTGGATGCCCGCCGTGTACCGGTGCGCGAGGACGTGTTCTCGCTCAAGGAGGTTCTGCTGCCGCTGATCGAGGAGTTCCGGCCGGTCGCGGCGGAACGGGGTATCGAGCTGCGCGTGCGGCTGCCGGATGTCCACATCCGCTCGGATCGCTTGCACCTGCGCCGCATCGTGCAGAACTACCTGTCCAACGCGTTGCGCTACACGGCCAAGGGCACGGTGCTGCTGGGCACGCGGCGTGCGGGTGATGCCACCCGCATCGCCGTCTACGACACCGGCCCGGGCATCGCGGAGGATCAGCTCGAGGAAATCTATGTCGAATTCCAGCGGCTGCCCGTCGCCGACGCGCAGTCCGGCAAGGGGCTGGGGCTGGGGCTCGCGATCGTGCAGCGCATGGCCAAGCTGCTCCGGCATCCCATCGGCGTGCGGTCGACGCCGGGGCAGGGCTCGGTGTTCTGGATCGACGTGCCCCGATCCGAGCCGCGCGAGGCCGTGGCGACGGTCGAGCCGGCGGCGCCGACCCAGGTGCTCTCGGGCATGCGGGTGCTTTGCGTGGACAACGAGGAGCCGATTCTCGCCGGCCTGAATCAGCTCCTGCTGGGCTGGGGCGCCGACACCGTGACCGCGGCAAACGGCGCCCAGGCGCTGGAGCGCTGTCCCCAGGCGCCGGATGTCGCAATCATCGATTACCGGCTGGACAGCGAGCTGGGTACGCGGTTGATCGGATCACTGCGCCAGGCCTGGCAGGTGGAGGCACCCGCAGTGCTGATCACCGCG
>CALBOV010000240.1 GCA_937896565.1 uncultured Salinisphaerales bacterium | reverse complement strand
CGAGCTGACCGTCCGCCCGCCACGCGGCCGCGTCCACCGTCGCGCGGTATTCGACCAGCGCGGTCGCCATGGCGTTGAGCGCCTGCGACAGGCTGTCGCGATCACCGCGCACGATGATCTCGGCCTGGTAGTCGCCGGCCGCAATCCGCTGCGCCTGGCGCTCCATCGCCCGGGCGGACTCACCCAGCGTCACCAGCGAATGCGCCAGTACGTCCTGGTCCCCGAGCGGGTCCGGCAATTCGGACGTGTCGCCGTCGGCCAGCCGCCGCGCGGAACCCGCCAGTTCCGCGATGCGCCGGTTGTAGCGGCGCACCATCTGCTCGAGCTGCCCGATCTCGTCGGTCTTCTCGGCGCGGTCGTCGTCACGCAGTTCGACCGTGCCGGTGGTGGTGATGAATTCCAGGTCCGCGGTGAAATCCTTCAGGCCACGCCGCAACCGCTGGAATGTGGAATACCCGAGCGCCGCGACGACCAGCAGCACCAGCGCCCCGATGATCAGCGTGATACGCAACCCGACATCGGCGCTGTGATAAAGCCCCTTTGCGCGCCGCGAGGCCGCCTCCTCCAGCGCCAGTGCCACGGCATTCAGGCCGCGAATCATTCGTTCGCGAATCCGCTCGCGGGTGACGGCCGTGACCGGAGCATCCCAGCGGGACAGGGCCGCGATGGCGGCCAGCGCGGGGCCGTCGTCCACCCGCACCTGCTCGTCGATCCGAGCCGGCGGAACCCCTCGGCGATGCGCTTCGGTCACCGCGTTCAACTGGTCGCGGTAACGCTCCACGGTCGATCGCAGCGTCGCGACCAGCGCGGGGTCCAGCCCGGCCTCCAGCGTTTGCCGCTCCATCAGTTCCAGGGCATCGAAGGCATGCTGCACGCGCTCCTCGACCACGGCCCGATAGGCGTCATCGCCGCGCAGCACGTAGTTCTTGAACGCGTGAATGAAACCGCCGTAGCCCAGCGTGGCCAGCAACTCCGTGGTCAGCGATCGCACCTGCTGCTGCGCCAGCGCATCGTCGATCATCCGCTGCCAGCCGAGATCGGTCACCTCATCCAGGGTGGGCTGTATCTGCTCGTTCGCCGGAGCATCACGCATCAGGTCGTGATAAAGCGCGCCGCGCTCGGCCACGGAATTGGCCGCGGCGCTCAGCGCGATCGACATTTGCGGCGTCACGGCCTTGGTCGCGTCGGCGTGCTCCAGCAACGCCGCCGCCAGGCTCGCGCTGACACGCAACCGGAACAGCACGGCATACGCCCGCATCTGCGCGGAGGCCTGGGGATCCTCGATCAGGATCGCCGCGCGATCCATCAACTGCCCGGTCTGGTGTATCGCCGGACTGAAGCGCTCGATGATGGTCTGAAGCTCACCGCCCTGACCCGTCGTCTGCATCAGCGCCTGAGCGACATGGCGATAGGTCTCGAACTCGACCCGCATGGCACCCAGGTCCTCACCGCTTTCCAGCCAGCCCGAGAACGCATCCATGCGCTGCCGCAACTGAGCATCCAGCGACGCAGCCTGCGCAGGCCCGGACGCGCCGGCAAGCAGCAGCGCATCACGCTGGAGCGCCAGGACCTGGCCCACCGCATGCACATGCAAGATACCGTCCCGGTACAGGTAGATCCGGTTCGCTTGCTCCTGAACACCCTGCACTGGTCGCAGCGCCAACACGATGCCCGCGGCGGCAAGCACGACGGGCAACGACGCCAGCACCAGCATTTTCGATCGCAAACTCAACGGATGTCCTCCTGAATCGCCAGACGCGCAGCAAACCTCATGCTCGGCCCTCCGCACTCAGCTGGCGAGTCCGCAAAAACAGGTAAAGGCCGAAGCCGGTGGCAACGCCGGGAACGATGCCCAGCAGCAGGCAGACCCAGCCATGGCGAACACCGCGCGCCCGGGCCTCGAAGATCACCCAGATCGCGAGAATGACCCAGCAGAGAATCGCGTCGGTCGCGTAGCCGGCCGCGTAAGGATTGACGAAGCCCGCCATGGCCGCGGTCACAAGATCGGGAGCATCCAGCAGCGGCGGCACCACGACCGTCAGGAAGATCAGCGCGAACACGACGGCCACGCCCAGAACCAACCCACGAAACAATCCTTCAGGCATCCCTGCCCCTCTCCCGATCCACATCCGAAACACCGACTCTACCGTCTTCGCCAGCCCGGCGGGTATGCTCCCGAAAACCCGTTCCCCACAGCATCATGCGACCAGTCGACACGGCCACCCGCAGGGCTCAGCTTCAGAAAAGAATGATCAAGGCCGGCATCATCGGCATGCCCGGCTGCGTGCTGTTCGCGCTGGGGCTCAACGCCCTGTTCGGCAACTCGGTCCCGATGGCGTGGATGGCCGGCCGCGACGCCGCGCTCAGCATGCTGGGCGTTGCCGGCGTGCTGCTGATCTGGGAACTGCTGATCATCGTGCCGACCGCGTTGGAACTCGGGAGGCTCAATCGCGAGTCTCAGGCCTCGGGCTCGTCCTCCCGATAGTCCGGGCATCAGGCCACCTGTCGCTCATGCGCCCGTCTCCACGACATCGCTGACCTGAAGCGCCTCGCCGTCGACCCGGCAGGCCAGCCCCAGTTCGGCCAGCCACGACACGGCGTCGATCGACGCGGCCCAGGGGCTGAACACCAGCGTCGGTTTGGCCCCACCCTCGGTCACCTCGACGCGATCGATGCCGTCGCCGATCAACAGAATCTGCTGACAGGCCCAGTACCAGCGGCCGCGCCGGACATCGCTCCAGGTTGATGTATCCAGTTCGCCGGAGGTGGTCAGCGGCTGGCCGCGTTCCGATTCGCTGTAAAGCCGCAGCGCCGAGAGCAACCCCGCCTGATCGAGCAGGCTGGGCCGCAGTGCCACGGTGACGTCGCGCACCTGATCCGCCGCCTCGTCCAGGGCCGCCAGCGCCATGCGCATCGGCGGCGCTTCGTCCATACGCTTCAGCGAGAGGATGGCAACGGTCAGCGCCTGGCTGATGTCGTCATGCAGTGTGGACGCGACGGCCTGACGATCACGCAGCAGACGCTCCAGTGCTTGTTCGATGGTGCCGGGCAAGCTGGGATCCTCCACCTGGTTCAGGGTTCGGCACTATGCCACGTCGGGGTTGGAGCGCGGCGGCGCGCCGTAACGAAAGACGGCGCGAGAGGAGTCGCGCCGTCCACAGCCCGCCGAAACGGTTCAGAACAGTTCGATGCTCCCTTCGTCCATCGACTCCTGGCTGACCGGGTGATGCGGCGACTTCTTCCATTCCTCGCGCGCCGGCTGGATGCGCTGGTTGAACTTGCGCAATTCCAGCACCCGATCCTCGGTGGCACTGGCGGCATTCTTCGGCAGCAGGCCGGTGAGCACCAGGGCTTCGCGGCTGATGTGCTCCAGCCGGTCCAGATGATCACTGACCGACCCCAGCGCCTGCGTGGTGATGTCCTCGAACTGCAGGGATCGCACGGCCTTCTGCACCGCGACCTCGATCTGTTCGCGGCAGTCGGAAACCCGATGAATGCCACTGGAAAGCTTGGCGTCGATGGACTCGACCTGCGTCACCAGCTGATCCGCTTGCGACTTCGCCTTGCTGCTCGCCTCCATGTCGCGGGTCG
>CALBOV010000239.1 GCA_937896565.1 uncultured Salinisphaerales bacterium | reverse complement strand
TATCCCCACAAGGTGCTGACAGGCCGCCGCGCCCGCCTCGAAACCATCCGCCGCAAGGATGGCCTGGCGCCGTTTCCGTCCCGTGACGAAAGCGAGTACGACACCTTCGGCACCGGACATTCCAGCACCGCGATCTCCGCAGCCGTGGGCATGGCCGAGGGTATCCGGGTGCTGGGCCGCGCGGGAGAACAGCGCGTAGCCTGCGTCATCGGCGACGGCGGCATGACCGCCGGCATGGCCTTCGAGGCCCTGAATCACCTCGGCAGCGCCGGCAGTGACGTGCTGGTGATCTACAACGACAACGACATGTCGATCTCCGAGAATGTCGGCGCGCTGCGCGATCATTGCGCCCGCGTATTCGCGCGGCATCCGGACGCGGCACGCACGCCGGAGGCCTACCGTCGCGCTGTCGCGCCGGAAAGCGACCTGTCGCCGGATGACGGTGACCTGTTCGAATCGCTGGGCGTGCGCTACCTCGGCCCGGTCGATGGCCATGACCTGAATGCGCTGATCCCCGCGCTGCGCAACGCGCTGGCTGCCAGAGGGCCGCGGCTGCTGCACGTCGCCACGGTCAAGGGCAAGGGATTCGATCCCGCCGAATGCGACCCGATTGCCTATCACGGCGTCAGCGGCTTCGATCCAGTCACCGGCGAAATGTCCAAGGGCGGACCGTCACGGCCGACCTTCACCAAGGTCTTCGGCCGTTGGCTCTGCAAGGCCGCCGAGGAGGACCCGAAGCTGGTCGCGATCACGCCGGCCATGCGGGAAGGATCCGGACTGGTGGAATTCGCCGAGCGTTACCCCGACCGCTACTTCGACGTCGCGATCGCCGAGCAGCACGCGGTGACCCTGGGCGCCGGCCTGGCCACCGAAGGCCTGCACCCCGTGGTCGCGATCTACTCGACGTTCCTGCAACGTGGTTACGACCAACTCGTGCACGACGTGGCGATCCAGAATCTGCCGGTGCTGTTCGCCATCGACCGTGGCGGCATCGTCGGTGCCGACGGCGCCACCCACAATGGCGCCTTCGATCTCAGCTACCTGCGCTGCGTGCCGAACATGGTGGTCATGGCGCCCAGCGACGAAAACGAATGCCAGCGCATGCTGACGACAGGCATCCGCCATGACGGACCCAGCGCCGTGCGTTATCCGCGCGGCAGCGGACCCGGCGCCGAACTGGACGACGATCCGCAACCGCTGGAAATCGGCCGCGCCCGCATCGTGCGCTCCGCGCTCGGGCGCCGCCGCCCCCGCGTCGCCATCCTCGCCTTCGGCGTCATGGTCGAACCCGCGCTGGCCGCTGCCGAACTGCTCGACGCAACCGTGATCGACATGCGTTTCGTCAAGCCAATCGACGTGGACATGGTGTTGCGCATGGCCGACGAAGCCGATCTGATCGTCACCGTCGAGGACAACGTCATCGCCGGTGGCGCGGGCAGCGCGGTGAACGAGGTGCTGATGGCACGACATCTCGCCGTGCCGGCGCTCAATCTCGGACTGCCTGACAGCTTCGTCGAGCACGGCGGCCGCGAGGAAATGCTTGCCAGCCTCGGCCTGGACGCCGCCGGTATCCAGCGCGCGATCCAGCGCCGGCTGCGCGCTCGCGACCTCGACGGTGTCAGCTCAGCGGGTAGCGCGGGCTGAGAGGCTAGTCCGCGTAACGTCCGCGGCGCGTCGACACCTCGTCCAGACGCCACAGGGCGTCCGGCGTGGCGCGCTCCAGTTCGGCTTCCTCGGTGTCCGGCAGGCCGGGGAACAGGTCGAAGCCCGTCGCCTGCTCGACGGCATCCACCGTGGTGACGAAATCGCGCAGATCCGCATTCGGTGCGGCCGACTGCGGGACCAGCATCGCCAACGCGCGCAGCCCGCTTCCATCCGGCCCCTCCGCCAGCAGTACACGATAAAGCGCGTCCGGCACCTCGACGCCACGTCCCACCCAGGCCCTGTCCTCGTCGAACACCGGCCCGGTGACCACCCACAACGCGTCAAGCCCGGCGGCCCACACATCGGTTTCCAGTTCCTCGATGCGCTGCCAGACGCCGCGATTCATCGCATGCCGCTGCGCGACGATATTGCTCATGCGGAAGGTCGCGAGCTGGGCGTCGCGCCCGTAAAGCCGTGAAATCACGTAGTTCGGTGCCAGATGCCCGCGTCCGTAGTCGGTGCCACGCAAGGCATCCGGGTCGACCTGGTGAAAGACGCGCCAGTCGCGGGTGAAGCGATCCGGCCTGGGTGGGCCGGCAGGGTCTGCAATCGCGCCCGAGCGATAAATCACCCAAAGCGGCGCGGCGCGCAGCTCGGAATAGCCCACCAGAAATCCGGGCGGGTCCAGCACCCGCACCCAGGACAGCCAGCCGGGTTGCGTGGCCTCGGGCAATCCGCCGGGAATCGCCGGGTCCGACGGCGGCAGCAGCGTGCCGGCGATCAGACCCAGCAGGCAGATGACGCCGGTCGCGACCAGCCCGAGCCGTCGCCGTCCTGTGCTCACGCGTCGGCGGCGACCATGTCGAACCACGCGAGATCCGGTCGCAGCGTGACCACCGTGCCGACGACCAACAGCGCCGGCCCGGTCAGTCCGGCCACCTCGACCTGCGCCGGAAGCGCATCCAGCGTTCCGCTGACAACCCGCTGCGACCGCAGCGTGCCGGATTCGATCATGGCGCAGGGGTGCTCGGGCGCGAGACCATGCGCGATCAGTTGCCCGCAGACCTCGGCCAGCGTCGCCAGCCCCATGTAAACCACCAGCGTCTGTTGCGGCGCCGCCATCGCCTGCCATGGCAGGGACAGATGACCGTTCGCCTTGCGATGACCGGTGACGAACATGCAGGACTGGGCATGATCGCGATGGGTCAGCGGAATGCCGGCGTAGGCGGCGCAACCGGATGCCGCGGTGATGCCCGGCACGACCTCCACCGTGATTCCGGCGGCAACGACATCGGCCAGCTCCTCGCCACCGCGGCCGAAGATGAAGGGATCGCCGCCCTTGAGCCTGACCACCTGCCGGCCGGCACGGGCATGCTCGACCATCAGTGCATTGATCTGCGATTGCGGCACCGTGTGGCGATCGCGACGCTTGCCGACGTGAATGCGCTCGGCATCGCGTCGGGCGAGATCCACCAGCTCCTGATTGACCAGGCGGTCGAACAGGACAACATCGGCATCCTGAAGACGGCGCAGCGCGCGCAGGGTCAACAGCGACGGGTCGCCCGGCCCGCCGCCCACCAGACTCACTCGCCCGTTCGCGGTCGCGGACGCATCACCCGCCTGCGCGAGCGCGCGCTCGACGCGCCGCGCCAGCGCGTCATCGGATTCCACGAAGCCCTCGCGCCAAAGCGCGTCGATCAGCGTTTCCCAGAACGTCCGCACGCGCTCCGGGGCCAGCTGCTCACGCACACGATCGCGATAGCGCGCGGCGACGTCGATGAAGGCGCCCAGATTCGCAGGCAACGCACGCTCCACGCGTTCCCTGACCCGGCGCGCCAGGACCGGCGAGCTGCCCTGCGAGCTGATCGCGACCAGCAGATCGCCCCGCTCGACGATGGCCGGCGTGATCGCCGTGCAACTCGCCCGGTCGTCGACGACGTTCACCGGAATATTGACGGCGCGAGCGGCAGCGGCCACCGCCTCGTTCACGGCGGCATCGGCAGTCGCCGCGATAACCAGCCGCTGCGCCCGTACATCCTCCGGGCTGAACTCGCGGCTCAGCCAGTGGATCGCCCCCGCCTCGGCAACCTGCTGCAAGGCATCAGTCAGTCGCGGCGCGACAATGGTGATGCGCGCCGGGGTCCGTTCCAGCAGGCGCCATTTGCGCTCCGCCACGGAGCCACCACCGACGATCAGCACATCGGCCGCCTGCATGTCGAGAAATACCGGGAAATACCGCACGTTCGTGCCCTGCTGAGAAACCGTCGGAACGCCCTTGCGCGTCCTGATAGACCGGCCGGAGAGTCTAACGTAAGGTTTCGACGGAACTGACAGGGCGAATCAACGGACATGAAACTGCGGCAGCTGCATTTTGTGCACGAAATCGTGCGCCACGAACTGAGCATCACCGCCGCCGCCGAAGCCCTCCACACCTCGCAGCCCGGCATCAGCAAGCAGCTTCGCCTGCTGGAGGACGAGCTGGGCGTGCCACTGTTTGAACGCAGCGGCAAGCATCTGACGCGCCTGACCCCGGCCGGCGAGCAAATCGTTCAGATCGTCGACCGCGTGCTTCAGGATGTGGACAACATCCAGCGCGTCGCCAGGGACTACTCGGATGGCGACCGCGGCACGCTGAGTCTGGCGACCACGCACACCCAGGCGCGCTACGCCCTGCCGCCCGCCGTGACCCGGTTCAAGCGCGAATATCCCAACGTCACGCTGAACCTGCACCAGGGTTCACCGCCTCAGATCGCCCGGATGGCGGCCGAGGGCGAGGCCGACTTCGCCATCGCCACGGAGGCGATGCACCACTTCGACGAGCTGGTGATGCTGCCCTGCTATCACTGGAACCGCGCGCTGCTGCTGCGACCCGGCCACCCCCTGGCCTCGGTCAAGAAACCGAGCCTGAAGGACTTGTCGCGTTATCCGATCGTGACCTACACCTTCGGCTTCACCGGTCGATCGCAGCTGGATCAGGCGTTCCGCTCTCACGGCCTGCTGCCCAACGTGGTGCTGACCGCGGTCGACGCCGACGTCATCAAGACCTACGTCCGCCTGGGCCTGGGTGTCGGCATCATCGCCAACATGGCCTACGACCCGGAAGACGACTCCGACCTGGTCGCCATCGACGCGAGCCACCTGTTCAGTCGCAGCACCACGCATATCGGATTCCGCCGCAACCAGTTCCTGCGTGATTTCATGTTCCGCTTCGTCGAGGTCTTCGCGCCGCATCTGAATCGCGAACTGATCGAGCAAGCAGCCGAGATCCGGGAGCCGGCGGCGCGACGCGAATTCGTCGCGGCTCATGTCGGAGACGTTCCGGCCTTATAACTATCAGTCCCAGACGCTTGCGAACGTGAGACGTATTGCTATGCTCGCCGCCCGTTTTAGCTGAGCGGACGTATCGATGTACCAATATGACGCCATCGACCAGACGATTGTCGACGAACGCGTCCGTCAATTTCGTGACCAGACCAATCGCTATCTGCGCGGAGAACTGACCGAGGATCAGTACCGTCCGCTGCGGCTGCAAAACGGTCTGTACATCCAGCGCTTCGCGCCGATGCTGCGCATCGCCATTCCCTACGGCGTGCTGTCGACCCGGCAGCTGCGCAAACTGGCGGACATCGCCCGGACCTACGACCGCGGCTACGGGCACTTCACGACGCGGCAAAACCTGCAATTCAACTGGCCCAAGCTGGAAACGGTGCCGGACCTGCTCGCGGAACTGGCCAGCGTCGAGATGCATGCGATCCAGACCAGCGGCAACTGCATCCGCAACACCACGTCGGACCAATACGCCGGCGTGGCCAGCGACGAGCTGGAGGATCCGCGCCCATACTGCGAGATCATCCGGCAGTGGTCGTCACTGCACCCCGAGTTCGCCTACCTGCCCCGCAAGTTCAAGATCGCCGTGACGGCGAGCCGGACCGACCGGGCGGCGATTCGCGTGCATGACATCGGCCTCCACCTGATCGAGAACGACGAAGGCCGGCGCGGGTTTGCCGTCTACGTCGGTGGCGGCCTTGGCCGCACGCCGATCATCGGCACCCGCATCCGCGACTTCCTGGAACCGGTGGACATGTTGTCCTACCTGGAAGCGATTCTGCGTGTCTACAACCGGCTGGGCCGTCGCGACAACAAGTACAAGGCCAGGATCAAGATTCTGGTCCGCGAATCCGGCGCCGAGCGCTTCGCCGAGTGGGTCGAGGCCGAATGGGCCAAGATTCGCACCGGCTCGCTGCAACTGGACGACGAGGACATCACCCGCATTCAGGCCTTCTTCCAGCCGCCGGCCTACGAGAACCTGACCGACAGCGCGGAGACCGATGCGCAGGCCACCGCCGATCCGGCCTTCCGCAACTGGCTTCAGCGCAACGTGATCGCGCACAAGCAGCCCGGCTACCGCATCGTCACGGTCTCGCTCAAGGATCCGGGCGAGGCGCCGGGCGATTGCACCGCCGAGCAGATGGAACGCGTCGCCTACCTGGCCGACGAATACGGCTTCGGCGAAGTGCGCACGACGCACGAGCAGAACCTGATCCTCCCCGATGTGCCGCATCACGCCCTGCACGCCGTGTGGTCAGCGCTGGCGGAACTGGGCCTGGCCACGCCGAACCACGGCATGATCTCCGACATGATCGCCTGCCCCGGCCTGGATTTCTGCAGCCTGGCGAACGCCGGTTCCATCGGCGTGGCCCGCGAGATCAACGACCTGTTTTCCGACCTGGACGAACAGTACGACCTCGGCGAGATCAAGCTGAAGATGTCCGGCTGCATGAATGGCTGCGGTCACCACAGCGTCGGGCATATCGGTATCCTGGGCGTCGATAAGAAGGGCGAGGAGTGGTATCAGATCACCCTGGGTGGCTCGGCGGCCGAAGACGCCGCACTGGGCCAGCGCCTGGGCGCTTCCGTGGCCCGCGACGACATCGCGCCGACCATCCGCAAGATCGTCGATACCTTCGCCGAACTGCGCGAAGGCGAGGAACGCTTCTTCGATACGGTCGGCCGGTTGGGCATCGACCCGTTCAGACAGGCGGTGTACGGATGATTCTGCTACACGCCGACGGATCGCGAACCACCGCGGACCTGCGCCTGCTGGGCACCGAGGACGCGCTGACCGGCATCGCCTGGGAAGCCATCGGCCCGGATCACCCGGCCATCGACGACGCTCCGGCAACCGTGGGACTGCATCTGCCCAATGACGTCGACGTCGAAGCCCTGGCCACCGACCCGACCCGTTTCGCCTTTGTGGTCCTGCACTTTCCGGCCTTTACCGATGGCCGCGCCTACTCTCAGGCCCGCGTGCTGCGTGAACGCCTGGGCTATCAGGGACCGATCGTCGCCACCGGCGAGCTGTTGCAGGATCAGGCCTGCTATCTGAAGCGTTGCGGCTTCGACACCTTCGCCCTGCCCGACAACGAGGCAGCGGACACGCTGGCGCGCGGCTTCAACGACTTCACCACGGCCTACCAGGCCACCAGCAGCGCGGAGCTTCCCGCCTACCGGCGACGCCGGGCGGGCTAGTGGTGGAAGACCACTACGTTGTGAACAACGTGGTGTCGAACAATCGCCCCCGCGCAGCGGCGTAGGCAATCGCGGCCGGGGATGGCCGCACAAGACCGTGCAGCCTTTCTATGCAGCCGGCGCGGGTGCAATGACTTTCGCCGAAACGTAAGTCACTCGCCCCGCAGGGCGAAACCCGCCGCTTCAGTCCATCAGGACAGTCGGTTCAACAAACCAGGCTCGCCGCACCCACCCTGATCAGGCGACCGCGTCGATCGAATCAGCGCCGAAATACGCGGCCAGCGCCGCGGGCAACCGGATCGACCCGTCCGCCTGCTGGCCGTTCTCCAGCACGGCGACCAGCGCGCGGCCCACCGCCACACCCGAACCGTTGAGCGTGTGCACCAGTTCCGGCTTGTCACCCTGTGCCGCACGGAAACGCGCCTGCATCCGCCGGGCCTGGAAATCCCGGGTGTTCGAGCAGGAGCTGATCTCGCGATAGGTGTCCTGGCTGGGCACCCAGACCTCCAGGTCGTAGGTCTTGGCCGCGGCAAAGCCGAGATCGCCGCCGCACAGCGCGACCAGGCGATACGGCAGTTCCAGCGCCTGCAACACCGCCTCGGCATGCCCGGTGAGCGCCTCCAGTGCCTGATCCGAATCATCCGGGTGGACGATCTGTACCAGTTCTACCTTCTCGAACTGATGCTGGCGGATCATGCCCCGCGTATCGCGGCCGTAGGCACCCGCTTCGGCGCGGAAACAGGGCGTGTGGGCGGCGAACTTCAGTGGCAGCCTCGCGGCGTCCAGGATCTGCTCCCGCACCAGGTTCGTCAGCGGCACCTCGGCCGTGGGGATCAGGTGCAACGCGCGATCATCGTTGATCTGAAACAGATCGTCGGCGAATTTCGGCAACTGACCGGTGCCTTCCAGGCAATGCGGCTGTACCAGAAACGGCACCGCCATTTCGGTGTAGCCGTGCCGATCGACATGCAGATCGAGCATCATCTGCGCCAGCGCCCGATGCAGCCGGGCCAGCGGCCCCTTCAGCGTGACGAAGCGCGAGCCCGACAGCTTGGCGGCGGCATCGAAATCCATGCCGCCAAGCGCCTCGCCCAGTTCGACATGATCCTTGACCGGAAAGTCGAAGCTGGCCGGCGTTCCCCAGCGGCGCAGCTCCTGATTCTCCGACTCGTCGGCGCCTTCCGGCACGTCGGCGTCGGGCAGGTTGGGCAGCCCCAGCGCGGTGGCCTCCAGTTCGGCGAGGGTGGCGTCCAGCTCGGCCGCGACCGTGCGCATCTCCTCACCGATGCGCGTCACCTCGGCCTTCAGCGGCTCGATATCCTCGCCTCGCGCCTTGGCCTGACCAATGGACTTGGAACGACGGTTGCGCTCCGCCTGAAGCTCCTCGGTGCGCACCTGGAGTTCCTTGCGATCGGATTCCATCCGCTCGAACGCCTCGACATCCATGACAAAGCCGCGCCGGCTCAATGCCTGCGCGATGGCCTGGGGATCGTGCCGAAGTTGTTTCGGGTCGAGCATGGGTCTGGTCCTGCGGAAACGAGGCGCGGGATTATACGGGTCCCATCCCCCCCGCCCAGTACCGGGTGACGATCCAGCCCAGCGATACCCCGCCCAGTGCGCCAAAGAGGTTCAGCAGCACATTGCCCAGCGCCGCGCCGACACGTCCCGAGGACGCCAGCATCAGGGTGTCGTAGGAGAACGTGGAGAACGTGGTGAAACCGCCCAGCAGGCCGATCGCGACGAACAGGCGCAGCGGTTCGCCGACCAGCGCCATGCGCGGCAGCCACCAGGCCATGAACGCACCCAGCAGGCAGCTGCCGAGAATATTGGCGCTCAGCGTGCCCAGCGGCCAGCGCGTCCATGCGGCCAGCCAAACCGTCAGCCCGTAGCGCAAGGACGCGCCCAGCGCGCCACCCAGCGCCACCCACAGCCAGCTCATTGCGAACCGCCCCGCAGACGCGCCAGACGCTCGGCGATCTTCAGTTCCAGGCCGGACGGCTTGGGTGAGTAAAACTGCCGCTGACGCACGCCGTCGGGCAGAAACCGCTGCCCGCGCGCATGCGCCTGCGGCTCGTCATGATCGTATCGATAGCCGGCGCCAAAGCCCATGGACTTCATCATGCCGGTCGGCGCATTGCGCAGGTGCATCGGCACGTCCAGCGAACCGCTGCGCCGCACCTCGTCCATCGCCGCCTTGTACGCGGCATAGGCCGCATTGCTCTTGGGCGCGCTGGCCAGATAGAGCACCGCCTGCGCCAGGGCGAGTTCGCCCTCCGGCGAACCGAGGCGCTCGAAGGCGTTGCAGGCATCGATCGCGACACTCAGCGCCCGCGGATCGGCGTTGCCCAGGTCCTCCGAGGCCATGCGCACGACGCGCCGGCCGATGTAGAGCGGATCGCAGCCTCCGTCGATCATCCGCGCGAACCAGTAGATGGAAGCATCCGGATCGGAGCCGCGCACCGATTTGTGCAGGGCAGATATCTGCTCGTAGAACAGGTCGCCGCCGCGGTCGAAGGCCCGCATCGCGGTACCGAGGCTGGACTCCACATGCGCGGTCTCGATGATCGCGGACGGTGCGGCATCCGCCGCCGCGCAGGCGGCCTCCAGCAGATGCAGGGCTCGGCGAGCGTCGCCGTCGGCCAGCGAGACCAGCAGATCGCCGGCCGCGTCGCTCAGCGTCAACGCCGGATAGCAGCGCGCGATTGCGCGTTGCAGCAGCTCGACGATGGACCCGGCCTCCAGCGCCTTGACCACGTACACCTGCACCCGGGAGAGCAGCGCCCGATTGATCTCGAACGACGGGTTTTCCGTGGTCGCGCCGATCAGGACGACCGAACCGGCTTCGACCACCGGCAGCAGCGCGTCCTGCTGAGCCTTGTTGAAGCGGTGAATCTCGTCCAGAAAGATCACCACCGGCTCCTCGGGCGAGGCGCCGGCGAAGGCCGCCCGCAGGTCCTTCAGCCCGGCGGTGACCGCGGACAGACCATGGAACGGCAGCCCCGCGGCACGGGCCACCAGCCGCGCCAGCGTGGTCTTGCCGGTACCCGGCGGCCCCCAGAACACCATGGAGCGCAGGTGACCGGCATCCAGCGCATTGCGCAGCGTGCCGTCCTCACCGACCAGGTGATCCTGCCCCACGACGTCATCAAGCACGCCGGGACGCATGCGCTCGGGCAGCGGACGCGGATCCGCCATCCCGGTCACGCCCCGCTCACGCGAGGCCGCCCCAGCCCGGCGAATCCCCGCGGGAGGATCAGCAGCGACACCAGCAGCCCGGCAACGACACCGACGGCATTGGCGGCCATGTCGGCCAGTTCGAAGTCGCGATACGGGAGCACGGCCTGCATCAGTTCCACCGCGAGCCCGAACGTCAGGGCAATCGCGGCCGCCCGCCAGCGTCGGCCCGGCAACAGCGCCGCCCACCATCCTGCAATCGCGGCATAGGCGATGGCGTGGTTCAGCTTGTCCCAGAGAAAGTCGTCCGCCGGTGAATTGCGGAGATTGATCAACGACAACACGCCGACGACCAGCAGCAACAGCCAGCCGATCGCCCGCAACAGGCGTCGAACGATTCGCGTCACGCGCCGGGTTCGCCGACGACTTCCACGCCCGGTGGCGGTTCGAAGCGGAACCAGCCGTCCCGGAACTGCACGTTGCGGGCGACGTCGGAAAACTCGATCCGGGTCCGCTGGCCCAGCGCGTCATCAATCTCCAGCGCACGGATCACGCCGTCCTCGAGCTGTACCGTCGCGGACTCGAATTCCGCCTCGGCGGTACGCGGCGTGAGCCGGTAACGCCCGTCACCCAGATCCTCGACCGCGAAGGTCTCGTCCAGATCGGCAGCCCCGGACAGCAACGCCGCCGGCGTGGCGCTGAGCGCATCTCCCACCGTGCGCACCGTGACCTGCGCCAGATCCTGATCGTAGTGCCAGATCGTGTCGCCGTCGCAGATCACTTTCTGCACGTAGGGCTGCTCATAATCCCAGCGAAACGCACCGGGGCGGCTTAGCGAGAACTGACCCCGGGAGGCCTCCAGCACCAGCCCGTCGGAATCCGACAGTGTCTGCTCGAACACGCCGGCCAGCGTGCGCGTGGCACCAAGCGCATCCGCGAGTTCGCCGGAATCGGCCCGCGCCGGAGCCCAGGCCATTGATAGCAGAGTCAGGCCCAGAGCAGCCCATCCCGCCCGCGTTTTCGTCATGGTCATGTCAGGCCTCCGGTGGAGGTGGTGCGAGCACCTCGCGTGAGCCGCCGCCGGAGACCGGTCCGACGACACCCGAAGCTTCCATCTGCTCGACGATGCGGGCCGCGCGGTTGTAGCCGATCTTGAGCCGGCGCTGCACCCAGGAAATCGACGCCTTGCGGCTCTCGGTGACGATCTTCACGGCCTCGTCGTACAGCGGATCGGCTTCATCGCCGTCGCCGCCACCACCGGCTTCACCCGGCAGCGCGGCATCACCCGCCGTGCCGTCGAGAATGCCGTCCTCGAACACCGGCGCGCCCACCTGCTTGAGATAGGCAACGACCTTGTGGACTTCGTGATCATCGACAAACGCGCCGTGCACGCGCGTCGGTACCGCGGTGCCGGGCGGCAGGTAAAGCATGTCGCCGTGGCCCAGCAGGCTTTCGGCGCCCTGCTGGTCGAGAATGGTTCGCGAATCCACGCGCGATGACACCTGGAAGGCGATACGCGTCGGGATATTCGCCTTGATCAAGCCGGTAATGACGTCCACCGAGGGCCTCTGGGTCGCGAGAATCAGGTGGATGCCCGATGCGCGCGCCTTCTGCGCCAGCCGGGCGATCAATTCCTCCACCTTCTTGCCTACGACCATCATCATGTCGGCGAGTTCGTCGACGATGACGACGATGAACGGCATGTGCTCCAGCGTCGGCCGCTCCTCCTCCTCGGGGTCCGACAGCGGATCGACGATCGGCTGACCCGCCTGCTCGGATTCGTCGATCTTGCGGTTCAAACCGGCGATGTTGCGCACGCCCAGCGCGGCCATCAGCTTGTAGCGCCGCTCCATCTCGGCCACGCACCAGCGCAGCGCGTTGGCCGCCTCCTTCATGTCCGTGACCACGGGCGCCAGCAGATGCGGAATCCCGTCGTAAACCGACAGCTCCAGCATCTTGGGATCGATCATGATCAGGCGCACATCGCGCGCGGAGGCCTTGTACAGCATCGACAGGATCATGACGTTCACCGCCACCGACTTGCCCGATCCGGTCGTGCCGGCCACCAGCAGGTGCGGCATCTTGCCCAGGTTGGCGACAACCGGCTGGCCGCCGATGTCCTTGCCCAGCGCCATGGTCAGCGGAGAATCCGATCGTTCGTAGCCCGGCGCCTCGAGAATGCCGCGCAGCGCCACCAGCTCGCGATGCTGGTTGGGAATTTCCAGGCCGATCACCGACTTGCCGGGAATCACGTCGACCACGCGGACCGCGACCGCCGACAGCGCCCGGGCCAGATCCTTGGCCAGGTTGCTGACCTGGCTGACCTTGACGCCGGGCGCGGGCTCCAGCTCGAAACGCGTGATCACCGGACCGGGTGTGGCCGCGACGACCTCGACCGTGACCCCGAACTCGGCCAGTCGCGTCTCGACCTCGCGGGACATCTGGTCCAGCTCCTCGGCGGTATAGGCGTGAGTCGACGCTCGTGGCGGATCCAGCATCTCGGTCGACGGCAGGGGGTTGCCCGCGAACGCAGGCACCTCGGCACCGGATTGCTCGGCGTCCATGGGCAGCGGCAGCTGACTGGCCGGCTCCACCGCCGGCGCCATCTTTTTCTTCGCCTTGCGTTTGGCTTTCTTCGATTCGACCGGTGGCGGCGCCGGCTTTGGTGTCGGCGCCGGGGCCGGTTTTGACGCCCTCGCCTGCTTGTCGGCCTTGCGCTGCTCGGCACGCTCGGCCAGACGGGATCGAGCCCGGCCCACCAGACGGAACAAACCGCCTCCGATCGCGTCCATGACCGCGAGCCAGGAGAATGCCAGCGCCAGCGGTGCCGCCGCGACCAGAATGGTCAGGAACATCAGCGTGGAGCCAACCGTTCCCAGCACCTTGCCAAGCTCGGTGGCCATCACCGCGCCGAGCATCCCGCCGCTACCCTGCGGCAACGCGGCCGGGTCGCCAAGGTCATGCGCCGCCGCCAGCCCGCAGGCGCCGAGCAACAGGAACACCGAGGCAACCAGTCGCGCAGTGACGCTGTCGATCAGTCGGCCGGCGCCGTTGGAGGACCGGTAATGAATCACGCCGCCGGCAAAGATCAGCCACGGCAGCACGAAACCGACGTAACCGAACAGGCTCAACACGACGTCGGCGACCCAGGCGCCGACCACGCCGCCCAGATTGGAGACCGAACCGCCAATGCCGGTCGATGACCAGCCCGGATCGGTCGCGTCATAGCTGAACAGCGCGAGCAGCAGATAGATGGTGACCGCGGCCGAAGTCAGCAACACGGCTTCGCGCAAACTGCGCTCCAGTCGCGTCGGCCCTTCGGCGACGGCGTGCGTTTTCGATTTCGACATGAACGCGCGGGAAAATCCGTGAATTTCTGCGCCCGGGGCGCGTGATCCGCAGTATATCAGCGGGCCGCCCCGCCCCCGCCTCGATCCATCCTGGCCCGGCGCTTGATTGGCGAGCAGGCAGCCACATATTCATTCACAGGCAGTCATTCATCGGGCCCATGTCCATCAAGCACTACCTGTTGACCACCGAAGGCGAAATTCGCGAATACGACGCGGAACGCGCCGCGCGTGTCGCTGCCGGCGACAGCGCGCTGCCGGAGTTCGCCGGCACTGACATCCACTACGTCCAGGTCTGGGTCGACGACGAACCGAAAGGCAACGAGTTGCACGTGCGCACCGCCGGCGCGATCGTCCACTTCGACGATGCCGGGCACTTCGAGGAGGCATCGATGCCGGAGTCCTCGGACGATCGGATGAAGTTCGCCCACGACACCTGCATCCAGCTTGCGCTGCACCAGGAGTATCAGGAGCCGTACACCCTGCACTGATGGACTCCCCTGGCAGGACGCGGCCGCGATGCCCACCACCGCCGTGGATGACATCAATCGGCTGCAGACGCATGAACCTTGCTTGCCAGCGAGGCGGTTCGCAGGATTGAATCACGGCATTGCCGACCTTCGGAGACCCGTACCGTCGCAGACCCACGGCCACCCGTCGAAACGCTGAGTTCGATCGAATCCGTCGACCCGCTGTCATGGGATCGGCTGTTTGATGCGGGCCACAATCCCTGTGTGTCCCACGCGTTTCTGCACGCGCTGGAAGCCGCCGGCTGCGTCGGCGATCACTGCGGCTGGACGCCACAGCACCAGATCATCCGGGATGATCATGGCGGACTCATCGCCGCGGCGCCGGTCTATCTGAAGACCCACTCCCGGGGCGAGTTCGTCTTCGACTGGGCCTGGGCGGACGCGCTGGAGCGTGCCGGCCACGCCTACTATCCCAAGCTGGTGTGCGGCGTTCCGTTCACCCCCGTGCCGGGGCCCCGCATCGCCGGACAGCCCGACGGCGTCGAGCGGATTCTCGATGCACTGCGCGCCCAGTGCGCACGCGGCGAGGCGTCATCGGTCCATGTGCTGTTCCCGACCACCGCGCCAACGGCTGATGATCAGTGGCTGGAGCGCCGGGACCTGCGTTATGTGTGGAGCAACGACGGCTACGCCGATTTCGATGGTTTCCTCGCGGAACTGACATCCAAGCGGCGCAAGACGATCCGCCGCGAGCGCCGCCGGCTCGGTGAACAGGGCATTCATTTCACGACTCGCCTTGCCGACGATCTCGATGCCACGCACTGGCAGGCGGTGCACGCGCTGTACGCCAGAACCTACCTGATTCGGGGGCAGCGGCCGTATCTGACACCGGAGTTCTTCCCGGCCTACGCCGCCCTGGCACCGGGCCGGGTGTTGCTGATCGAGGCGCATCTGGACGACCGCCTGCTGGCCGTCGCCATCGCGATCGTCGGCGACGACACGCTGTTCGGGCGCCACTGGGGCACGGCTATCGACGTCGACGGATTGCACTTCGAGACTTGCTACTATCAGGGCATCGAGTACTGCATCGAGCACCGGCTGACCCGCTACGATGCCGGCGTACAAGGTGAGCAGAAGCGCATGCGTGGATTCGAGCCTTTCATCACACGGTCCCTGCACCACATCGCCCACCCGGGCCTGCGACGGGCCGTGAACGCATTCCTGGCCGAGGAGCGCCGGGCCGTGGCCGACTGGGCCGAATCCGCCGAAGAACACAGCGCGTTCCGCAGGGTCTGACGGCAATGGACAGCCCCGTCCGACTGTACTGGCTCGATCCCCGCGATCCGACGCAGGCGTTTCCCGATCCGCGCCTGGCGATGAAGGAACCCAACGGCCTGCTGGCGATCGGTGGCGATCTGTCCGTACAGCGCCTGATCCGAGCGTACTCGCAGGGCATCTTTCCCTGGTACAACCCGGATGAACCGATTCTCTGGTGGTCACCGGATCCGCGCGTGGTCTTCCCTCTGGACGACAGCCCGACGCCGCGCACCGTCCGGCGACTGGCCGCGCGCAATGACTACGCGGTGACGCTGGACCGCGCGTTCGACCAGGTGATCGCCGCCTGTGCGGCACCGCGACCCAATCAGCGCGGCACCTGGCTGGGTCACGAAATGCAGCGCGCCTATCGCAACCTGCACGACGAGGGTTACGCCCATTCCGTCGAGGTCTGGCGCGACGGCGCATTGATCGGTGGGCTCTATGGACTGGCCCTGGGCCGAGCGTTCTTCGGCGAATCGATGTTCAGTCGCAGTTCCGGCGGTTCAAAACTCGCCATCCACTGGATTCGCCGGCAGCTCAGGCACTGGAACTTCGACCTGTTCGACTGCCAGGTCGGCTCGGAGCACCTCAGCCTGCTCGGCGCCCGCGACATGCCGCGCGAGCAATTCATCAACCGCGTCCACCTGGCGACCTCCCGAGGCCATCGGCGCGGCCCCTGGCGCTTCGACATCGACGCCCCGGCCTCCGCATTGCATGTCGGTCGATCATGAACCTCTACCCGACAGCCGAGCACACCTGCTCCTACCTGCCCACGCAGCTGGCTCGCGAGGCGGTGATCGACCCCAGCCAGCCGCTGACGCCGCATCACTACCAGCAGTTGCTCGCGATGGGTTTTCGTCGCTCCGGGCCCTATGCCTACCGCACGGCCTGTCGCATCTGCCGCGCCTGTATCGCGGTGCGAATCCCCCTGGACGCGCCGCTGGTCCTGCGCCGCCGCCACCGCCGGCTGCTCAAGCGCAATGCCGACTGCCAGGTCCGCATGGTGGCTGGCCGCATGCAGCCCGAACACCGTTCGCTGTACCACCGCTATCTGGAGCATCGCCACGGCAGCTCCGGCATGCGCGAGCTTTGCGCCGACGACCTGCTTGACCCCACGGGCAACCTGTCCTGTCTCTGCGAAATCCGCGTGGGCGGGCGCCTGCTGGCCTACACGGTGGTCGATTGCACCCCGGATGCGTGGTCGGCGGTCTACACGGTGTTCGACCCGCAGGAGCAGCACCGCGGGCTGGGCAATTTCGCGATTCTCCGGACCCACGGGCTGGCGAAGGCGGCGGGCGCCGATTTCCTTTATCTGGGCTACTGGATCCAGGCCGCGCCACAAATGGGCTACAAGACGGAATTTCGCCCCCTGCAGGTTTTCCTGGATCGGCGATGGCGCCCATTTGCCGAGGGTCTGCGCTTTGAGGATAATGCGCCGCCCTGAATCATCGCTGAGTGCGCATGGCCAAAGAAGACCATATTGAAATGGAAGGCACGGTGACTGACACCCTGCCCAACACCACCTTTCGTGTCGAACTGGAAAACGGCCACGTGGTCACGGCCCATATTTCCGGCCGCATGCGGAAGAACTACATCCGCATCCTGACCGGTGACAAGGTCACCGTGCAGCTGACGCCCTACGATCTGAGCAAGGGTCGAATCGTCTACCGCGGCCGCTAGACGCCCGCCGGTCCGCGATGGCCTCGTCCGAGGCGCATCGCAATCCCACCCAACGCAGAAACGGTCAGGCCGACTCGGTTTCGGCCAGTTTCGAGTGCGTGTCCAGTGTCAGCCCATCCTCGTTGGCGCTGACAGTCACACGGCCACCGTCCACGAGCTCGCCGAACAGCAGCGCGTCGGCCAGCGGGCGCTTGATGTGCTCCTGGATGACCCGTGCCATCGGCCGCGCGCCCATCTGGGCGTCGTAGCCATGTTCGGCCAGCCAGGCCCGGGCCACGTCGTCGACGGCCAGTTCCACGCCCCGGCCTTCGAGCTGGACTTCCAGTTCCATGATGAACTTGTCGACGACACGCTTGATGACGTCGGTGTCCAGCGGCGCGAACGGCACGATCGCATCCAGGCGGTTGCGGAATTCCGGTGAGAAACTGCGGCGAATCACCTCCATGCCATCGGTGGAGTGATCCTGCGTCTTGAAACCGATGGAACGCCGCGCCATCGATTCAGCGCCGGCATTGGTCGTCATCACCAGAATCACGTTGCGGAAATCCGCCTTGCGACCGTTGTTGTCGGTCAGCGTGCCGTGATCCATGACCTGCAGCAGCAGGTTGTAGATGTCAACGTGTGCCTTCTCGATTTCATCCAGCAGTAGGACGCAGTGGGGATTGCGGTTTACGGCATCGGTCAGAATGCCACC
>CALBOV010000238.1 GCA_937896565.1 uncultured Salinisphaerales bacterium | reverse complement strand
GTGCCTGCGCCAGCGACTGATCCGCCGTGGCGAGATTCACGGCCGGCGCCTGTTGCGCCCAGCGCAACAGATGGCCGCGCGACGGAACCGGAGGCAATGTCGACCAATCGACACGAGGCGCCGCCACTGCCGCGTTCGGCGCACCGGTGGCGATGGCGAGGGCACGCTCGGCGCCCTGCCGTCGGGTCCGCGCCTACCGAATCCGCAGCCGGGCGGCGGACAGCTCCAACGTGGCCCGCTGGGTATCCGCGGCCGACGCGGCCCCGGCCTGCTGGCGTTCGCGGCTGGCGTCGGCGGTCTGTTCGGCCGCCTTCAGCGCCTGTTCCAGCAGATCGAGATCGGCCTGCGCACGCGCCAGATCGATGAAGCGCAGCGCGGCATCCGCAAGCACGTCGCGACGCTGCTGATCCAGCTCGATTCGCAGCACGTCGGTCCGCGACAAGGCCTCGACCCGGCGCAGCATGGGGCGGCCGCCCCACTCCAGCACGCCACCCAGGCTCAGCGTCGTCTCCAGCCGGTCGCCGCCGGCGAACTCGCCAGTACCGGCGGGGTTTTCAACCTCGGCGTCCAGGGTCAGTGGCGGGCCGAATCCGGCGGCATCGACCAGGGCGGATCGCGCCTGGAGTTCATGGGTCATGCGTTGCAGCGCGGGATGATGCGCCGCGGTCCAGTCCAGTACCGCCGGCAACGTGGCCGGAATGCGGGACGGTTGGGCCATCGCGGGGACGGCCAGCAGGAGCAGCGCCAGACAGGCGCAGCCCCTCAGGGATATTGGGAACATGGAGTTCTCCCGGAAGTGAATCTGCCGACGCCGGTCGCGGCATCGGTCCGGTAGGGGGAGAACTCAGGCGATCGGCGGTCTCAGCAGCGTCCGACTGCGCCGGATCGGCGAATCGGTGTCTGGTTCTGTCGCCGGTGCGTGCGGCTCGTTGGCGAGCGTGAGCATCGCCTCGGAAGGAATCGCGACACCACCACAGCAAAGGTGCAGGTGATGCTGGTGATCGTCCGACTGACCGGATTCATCGCCAACATGCCCTTGCATGGTCATGACGTGATCACGTACTTCCTCATGCGTCATGGCATCCGCCGCATCATGCGTCACCGCTTCCGGCACGCCGGCCATCACCCGCGTCCACGCCACGAGCAGCAGCAGGGCGATGAACCAGTTGGAGGGGCGGGGACGTGCGTGCATGAACCTGTTTGGCGCGGACCTCAGACGCTTTCGAGTGTATCAGACTGGCGTCAGAGCACTGGCCCCTGCGGCCAGGTCTCCAGCAGCAACCCGATGAAGATCACCGCGCCGAAGCGGTGATTGGCCAGAAACGCCTGGAAGCAGGCGGCGGAGTCTCGGTGGCGGATCTGCCACTGCTGACGCAGCGCCAGCAGCGCCGCCACCACCAACCCACCGTTGAACCAGAGGCCGTAGCCCAGTACCTGGCCCAGCGTGAACAGGACACCCAGCGTGGCGAGTTGCAGCAACGCGGTGATGGCCCGGTCGAAGCGGCCGAACAGGATGGCCGACGACTGCACGCCGATCGCCAGGTCCTCGTCGCGGTCGGCCATCGCGTAGAAGGTGTCGTAGGCGATGGTCCACAGCACGTTGGCGAGAAACAGCGGCCAGGCCTCCCAGGCGACGGTGCCGGTTTGCGCGGCGAACGCCATCGGAATGCCCCAGGAGAACGCGATGCCCAGATGCGCCTGCGGCATGGAGTGCCAGCGCTTGGCCAGCGGGTACGAGGCCGCGATGATCGCCGCCGGAACCGCGAGCAGAATCGTGAGCCAGTTGGTTTGCCAGACCAGCGCCAGGGCGATGAGCGCCAGTAGCACGAACAGCACCACACCCTCGGCGCGCCGCACCCGGCCGGCGGCGATCGGCCGGTTGGCCGTGCGCGCGACATGCGGGTCGATGTCGTGGTCGGACACGTCGTTGATCATGCAGCCGGCCGAGCGCATCAACACCACGCCGGCGACGAAGATCAGCAGCAGGTCACGATCCGGTGGACCACCGGCGGCAATCCACAATGCCCACAGCGTCGGCCACAGCAGCAGCCAGATGCCGATGGGTCGGTCCAGCCGCATCAGCAACGCATAGTCGACCAGCTTCTGGCGAAGAAACCTCACGATGATTCCCGGTTCAGGGCTTAGCTACTACCGAAGACCTGGCGCAGAATTTCCGTGGTCCGCTGGGCGGGATTCTCGCGAATCCGCTTTTCCTCGGCGGCGATTTCGGTGAACAACGCGTTCAGCGCCTGCGAGGTGATGTAGTCATCCAGGTCGGGCACGTCCTGCCCGGCCATCGCCATCAGCGGGCCGGCCTTCTTCACCAGCGCCTTGTAATCCTGGGTCACGCCGACCTTGCCGGTGGCGTCCACGACCAGCGGATGCAGCTTCTGGTACAGCGCGTCGCCGGCATTGGCGCGAAAGTACTCGGTCGCCGCGTCGTCCGCGCCCTGCACGATATTCAGCGCATCGGCAACGCTCATCTCGCGCACGGCATTGGCGAGCAGGTCCGCCGCTTCCGGCACGGCCTTTTCGGCGGCTCGGTTCAGGGTCAGATGAAACTCGTCGACCATGTCGCCGGCGCCGAGCTTGGTCAGGGTCTCGCCCAGGCGTTCGATGCCGCGCGGCAGCGGAATCCGCGCCTGATCGTTTTCCCAGAAACCGTTGGCCCTGCCCAGCGTGTTGACCGCCGTGCGCGTGCCCTCGGCCAGTGCCTCGCGAATGCCCTTGGCCGCGGTTTCGGCCGTCAGCGGCGCCGCCGCGCTGGGCGCATCCTCACTGCCACCGCCCAGCAAATCGTTCAGCCAGTCGGCCCAACCCGCGTGGGCGGGAAGACAGACAATCAGGGCAATGACGAACAGGGCCTTGCGCATCGTGCGCCTCCGCGAAAAAACTGGCCACGTACGATAACGCGATCGACGCCGCCCCACAGCAACACCTGACGACACCGGCCGTCGCCACGACGAAGGGTCCGGTCCCCTGGCGGTCGTCATCCCCCGACTTCCGTCTCCATCTGAGGCGAAGCCTGTGGGCACGCCCTCCGCCCAGCATGCGGCATCGCAACAAAATCGTACGCGTGTCGCACGACATCGCTAGAATTGCGCGCCTTTATCTCCTGCTGTGCCCATTCCATGTCCGTCGCCAATCTGCGAAATATCGCCATCATTGCTCACGTCGACCACGGCAAGACCACGCTGGTCGATCAGCTTCTTCGTCAATCCGGCACCCTGGCCGAACGCGGCGAACAGCGCGAGCGGGTCATGGACTCCAACGATCTGGAGCGCGAGCGCGGCATCACGATCCTGTCCAAGAACACCGCGATTCGCTGGAAGGACAACCGGATCACAAATGCGTCCGGAACGGATTTGGACGCGCGTAGCGCGCCCGCAGGGTCCGACACAGGGACGTGTCGGATCAACATCGTCGACACGCCCGGACACGCCGACTTCGGCGGCGAAGTGGAACGCGTGCTGTCCATGGTCGATTCGGTGCTGCTGCTGGTGGATGCCGTCGACGGCCCGATGCCGCAGACGCGCTTCGTGACGCAGAAGGCCTTCGCGCTGGGACTCAAGCCCATCGTGGTGGTCAACAAGATCGACCGCCCCGGCGCCCGCCCGGACTGGGTGATCGACCAGGTGTTCGACCTGTTCGACTCGCTGGGCGCCACCGACGAGCAGCTCGACTTCCCGATCGTCTACGCCAGCGCGCTGAATGGCTACGCCAGCGCGGATGACAGCGTGCGCGAAGGCGACATGACGCCGCTGTTCGAAACGATCATGGACAAGGTGTCTCCGCCGGATGTCGACGCCGACGGCCCGTTCCAGATGCGCGTGACCACGCTGGACTACGACAGCTACGTCGGCGTGATCGGCGTGGGCCGCATCCAGCGCGGCGCCATCGGCCCGAACCGCCCGGTGGTGGTCATCGACCGGAACGGCAAATCGCGGCGTGGTCGCGTGCTGCAGGTGATGACCTACCTGGGTCTGGACCGCGTCGCATCCGACTCCGCGTCGGCGGGCGACATCATCGCCTTCAGCGGCCTGGAAACCCTGGACATCTCCGACACGCTCTGCGATCCGGAACACCCGGAGGCGCTGCCGGCGCTGGCGGTGGACGAGCCGACGATGAGCATGACCTTCGAGGTCAACAAGAGCCCGCTGGCCGGTCGCGAGGGCAAGTTCATCACCAGCCGCCAGATCAAGGACCGGCTGGAGCGCGAGCTCAAGCACAACGTGGCGCTGCGCGTGGAACAGATGAACGACCCGGACAAGTTCAAGGTCTCCGGTCGCGGTCAGCTGCACCTGGGCATCCTGATCGAGAACATGCGCCGTGAGGGCTACGAACTGGCCGTGTCACGCCCGCAGGTCATCACCCGCGAAGTCGATGGCCAGATGCTGGAGCCCTGGGAGCAGGTGACGGTGGACGTCGAGTCCGAGCATCAGGGCGCGGTGATCCAGGCCTTGCAGGAGCGCGGCGCCAGCATGCAGAACATGGTGCCGGACGCCACCGGCCGCGTGCGCCTGGAGTTCCGCATGCCGGCGCGCGGGCTGATCGGATTCCAGACCGAATTCCTGTCCATGACCAGCGGCACCGGGCTGCTGTACCACGTGTTCGAATCCTTCGACGAGGCCAGCAACCAGGATGTGGGTCAGCGCCACAAGGGCGCGATGATCTCCAACGGCGACGGCAAGTCGCTGGGTTACGCCCTGTTCAACCTGCAGGAACGCGGTCGGATGATGGTCAACCCGGGCGAGACGATCTACGAAGGTCAGATCGTGGGCGAGCACAGCCGCGACAACGACCTGGTCGTGAACCCGCTGAAGGCCAAGCAGCTCACCAACATCCGCGCCGCCGGTTCGGATGAAAACATCATCCTGACACCGCCGATGAAGCTGTCACTGGAACAGGCGCTGGAGTGGATCAACGACGACGAGCTCGTCGAGATCACCCCGGAGAGCATTCGCCTGCGCAAGCGCTACCTGAAGGAACACGAGCGCAAGCGCGCCGGTCGCGCCTGATACCGCGCTACCGAGGCATCACTTGCGGCTGCGCAAGGCCGCATCGTAGGCCTTGCGTGCCCACTCGGCGGCCACCTCGGGATCATCGTAGATCTCTTCCGGCGCCTGGTGATACGACATGCGGCCGACGCGGCCGCGCATCGTGACCTCGAAGGCCGGCAGCTCGCGGGCCTCGAAGTCCGGGCGACTGAGGTCGTCGACCTTGAGGTAAAGCGTGTCATCGGCCACCAGCGCGAACATCAGGTCCGCGTGGTAGATGCCGTGGCCGCCGAACATGCGGCGCGAGCGAATCGGCCCGAACTCTGCGAAGACCTCGTTCAGATAGTCGACGAACTCGCTCATGGCTGCCTCAGGCTGCGACAGCCGCCAGTCTACGCCAGGGCGTCATCCGCCACGTGGTAGCGCGGGTCTTCCTTGTAGTCGACCTCGATCATCTTGCGCGCCTTGTCCAGCAACTCGACGCAGTCCGGGCTCAGGTGGCGCAGCGTGAGGCGCTTGCCGGCCCGGGTGTAACGCTCGGCCAGGGTGTTCACCGCCTCGATGGCCGAATGATCCATCAGCCGTGCGTTGCGGAAGTCGATCTCGACCACATCCGGATCACCGGCGGGCGAGAACTGCTGCTGAAAATCGGTGACCGAGGCGAAGAACAGAGTGCCTTCCACCTCGTAGAGCTTGGAGCCATCGTCCTGCTCCTGACCGGTCAGCCGCACGCGCTTGGCGTGGTCCCAGGCGAAGAACAGCGCGGAACAGATCACCCCGGCGACCACGGCCAGGGCCAGATCCGCGATGACGGTGATGGCGGCTACCAGCAGGCCGACGAACACGTCGGGCTTCGGCACCTTGCCGAACAGGCGGAAGCTGCCCCACTCGAAGGTCTTCTCCGACACCACGAACATCACGCCGATCAACGCCGCCAGCGGAATCCGCTCGATCAGGCCAGAGGCGAACAGGATGAACGACAGCAGGAACAACGCGGTCACGATGCCGGACAGGCGATGCAGCGCGCCGTTGTTCACGTTGATCATGCTCTGGCCGATCATCGCGCAACCGCCCATGCCACCGAAGAATCCGGTGATCACGTTGGCCGCGCCCTGCGCCGCGCATTCCTTGTTCGGCCGGCCGCGGGTGTCGGTCATGGCGTCGATCAAGGTGAGCGTCAGCAGCGACTCGATCAGGCCGATGAAGGCGAGGATCAGCGCGTAGGGGAAGATGATCTTCAGCGTTTCCAGGTTCAGCGGCACCATCGGAATCGCGAAATCCGGCAACCCGCCCTTGATCGAGCCCAGGTCGCCCACGGTCTTGGTATCGATGCCCAGACCGATGACCAGCACCGAGGTCGCGACGATGGCGACCAGCGTCGCCGGCACCGCCTTGGTGAGCTTGGGCAGCAGGTAGATGATCGCCATGGTCATCACGATCAGACCGGCCATCAGCGCCAGCGGGCCGGGGGCCATCCAGGTCATGCCACCATCGTCGGTGGGCACCTTGAAGTGCTGGAACTGGGCCAGAAAGATCACGATCGCCAGGCCGTTGACGAAGCCCAGCATCACCGGGTGCGGCACCATGCGGATGAACTTGCCCAGACGCAGTCCGGCGGCGAGCAACTGCAACAGTCCCATGAGCACCACGGTGGCGAACAGGTACTGCACGCCGTGCTCGACCACCAGCGCGACCATCACGACCGCCAGCGCGCCCGTCGCCCCGGAAATCATGCCGGGCCGGCCGCCGAAGGCCGACGTGACCAGCGACACGATGAACGCCGCGTACAAACCGGTCAGGGGCGACACCTGGGCGATCAGGGCAAAGGCAATGGCTTCCGGCACCATGGCCAGCGCGACGGTCAGGCCGCTGAGCAGGTTGGTCTTCAGTTCGGTCGGCGAGAGCTTGAGCAAAACAGACTCCGTTCGCCGCGGACGACCGTCGCCGGCGCGGCATCGATGCATTCGGGTTGAAGGCGTGCCGTCAGGGCACACGAGCGCCGTGGTTCTTTACCCGGCCTTGCGCCGGGCTTGTCGCGGGCGGCGAAGGCCGACCTCGCGGTCTCTTCTCGTCAACGAACCTTTGTGCGCCGCAACATTGTCCGGGATGCGGCGCCGTGCGTCTACCCGGCGGGGACGGCGTCCGTGGCTGTCGGGGCGGCCTCGGCCGCGTCGGGCGACTTGTAGACCACGCCATCCTTCATCACGAAGCGCACGTCACGCAGCACGCCGACATCGTTCAGCGGGTTGCCGGGCACGGCGATGATGTCTGCGACCATGCCTGACTCGATGGCGCCCTGCTGATCCTCTCGGCCCAGGACTATCGCCGGGCTCAGCGTGGCCGAACGAATGGCGTCGGCCGGCGGCATGCCCGCCGCGACCATGTAGACGAACTCCCAGGCGTTGTCGCCATGGGCGGACACACCGGAGTCGGTGCCGAACAGGATCTTCACGCCGGCCTTGTAGGCCCGCGCGAAGGTGTCCTGGATCTGCGGCCCGATGGCCGCCGCCTTGGGCCGGACGACCTCGGGAAAGAACCCGTCGATCCGTGATTTCTCCTCGACCCACTTGCCGGCAATGATCGTGGGCACGTACCAGGCCCCGTAGCGCTTGAACAGGTCGATGGTCTCATCGTCCATGTACGTGCCGTGCTCGATGGTGGCCACACCCGCGCGGATCGCCCGCTTCATACCCTCGGCGCCGTGGGCGTGAGCGGCGACGTGGAAACCGTAGTCCTTCGCGGTGTCGACGACCGCGGCAATCTCCGCCTCGCTGAACTGGGCGTTCTGCCCGCTGGAGGCTACCGACAACACGCCGCCGGTGGAGGTGATCTTGATGAGGTCGGCGCCGTCCTTGTAGCGCTGGCGCACGGCCTGGCGGGCGTCATCCACCCCGTTGATCACGCCCTGCTTCGGACCCGGGTCGCCTTCGAGATCGGCCCGCATGCCATTGGTGGGATCGGCATGACCGCCGGTGGTCGCCAGTGACTTGGCGGCGGTGAAGATCCTCGGGCCGTTCACCAGCCCCTTGCTGATCGCCTGTTTCAGCGCCACCGACACGTTGGCGCTGTCCCCCAGATCCCGCACGGTGGTGAAGCCCGCGAGCAACGTGCGCTCGGCGTAGACGGCCGACTCGAAGGCGATGTCGGCCGGATCATCCTGGAACCGCCTGAGGTAGGTGTCGGGCCCGAATTCACCGGTCAGATGCGTATGCATGTCGGTCAGCCCCGGCAGGCAGGTCAACCCGGCCAGCCGCCGCGCCTCTCCGGGCTTCGCATCGCGTTCCACGGCGGCGATGCGACCGTCCTCGATGGTGATCAGCACGTTGCTGACCGCCCGGCCGCGCTGCACGTCGATCATCGACTCGCAGAAGATCGACTCGGCATGGGACAGAGATGGCAGGATCAGCAGGCAAAGAAGAAGTCGGCGCATGAGCATTTCATCGGTCTCAGAACGTGCGCGCAGAGTATCGCAGAGCGCATGACAACGCCCCGCCGAGTCGGGGATCATAGGCACCGTGAGCACGCTGACCATTCAGGCCCTGCGGGGAGCCGACGCAACGCCCTGGCTCGACGCGATCGCGCAGCTGCGCATCGATGTCTTTCGCGAGTGGCCGTATCTGTACGCCGGCAATCTTCCCTACGAGCAGGGCTATCTGCGGACCTACTTCGACTGCCCCGACAGCATCGTGCTGCTGGCGCTGGATGACGATGCGCTGGTCGGCGCCTCCACCGCCCTGCCGCTCGCCGCGGCGGAAACGGAAATGCAGGCGCCATTCATCCAGGCCGGCATTTCGACGGATGACTGGCTTTATTTTGGCGAATCCGTCGTGCTGGACACCTATCGCGGGCGTGGGCTGGGCGTCGGCTTTTTCGCCGAGCGCGAGTCGCATGCCCTGGCGCTGGGACTCAAACGCTGCACCTTCTGCGCGGTGGAGCGCCCGGATACGCATCCTGCGAAACCGCCCCACTACATCGGCAACGAACGGTTCTGGACCAATCGCGGCTACACACCCATGGACCTGGTCTGCCACTTCGCCTGGCCGGACATCGGTGCGACCGAGTCCACCGACAAGCCCATGCGATTCTGGGAGCGGACGCTGCCGACCGGCTGAACGAACGCCGGCGCCCTCGCGAGCGCCGGCGTCCGAATGACGACAGGTCCTGGGCCGGGTTCAGGGTGCCGGCGCGGCGCCCAGTTCGAAGCTGGACAGGATCGGATCGTGGTCCGAGGCCCCCATCGGGCTGCTGGCGAACTCGATGTTGGTGTGCACGGCGTCGACCAGCGGCGCAGCCGCGACCAGCGACGCGGTCACGAAGATGTGGTCCAGTGCCTGGCTGTTGCCGTCGAAGATGAAGGTGTAGCGCTCCACCTGATCCAGACCGGCGACGTCGAAGAGGTCCTGCAGCACGTTGGATGCATCGTCCACACCGGCGAGGATGCGCAGCGGCTCTTCGAAGGTGAACTCGTTCATGTCGCCCAGCACGATGACCCGTGCGTCGGCGTCGATGGCCAGGGCATCGTCGACGAACTGGTTGACGATGGCCGTCTGCGCACGCCGCTCATCCTCGGAGCCATTCACGAACGGCTGCACCGCGCCGAAGATCGGCGTGCCGCCACCCTTGGACGAAAAGTGGTTGTTGACCACCACCACGCGCTCGCCGTTGAAGTCGAAGGCGGCGGCCAGCGGCTTGCGCGCCCCGGAGAACGCGGCATTCGAAGGATCGATCAGCCCCGGATTGAAGCTCAGACCCACGACCCCGCCGTCGCTGGTTGGCGCGGTGGCATCCGAACCGGAACCCGCCGTGCCGCTGGCCAGGCTGACCCGCGCGGCATTGTAGAGAAAGGCCTGGCGGATGTTGCCACCGGGCTGCCCGCCGTTGGTCTCGGCCATGGCCGGAGCGACCTCGATCGCGGTATAGGTCGGCCCGCCGGCGTCGACGATGGCCTGGACCAGTGTCGCCAGCGTGTCACTGGCCGACGTGGTGCCGTCTTCCTCGCCGCCGGAATTGTCCTGCACCTCCTGCAAACCGATGATGTCCGGCGTGTTCAGCGCGGTGACGATCTGGTTCGCGATGGCCGCGAACCGTCCGTCGCCGACATCGTCATCAATCTCGCCGCCGGGCTCGACCGCCGGGTCCAGGTTCAGCACGTTGTAGGTCGCGACGGTCAGGCGCTGATCGCTGCCGGTGATCGTCGACACCTCGGCGGTGATCCCGGATGCCGTCACGGCCGGCAGCTCGGTCGGAACGAGTTCGTAGTTGCCGAAGTTGTAGGCACCCAGCACGCCGGTCACCGGCGCATCAAAGCTGTCGCCCACGTTGAGTGACGGCGTCGTCGCCAGCAGCGTGTCCTCGATCTGGATGCGTTCCGGGTTGTAGTCCACGCCGCCGTCACCCTGATCCAGCCGATTCACCACACCGCCCGCCAGGATGTCGAGGCTGATGCCGCCGCGGCTGTTCATGCCCGTGGCACCGGTACCGCCATTCGGCACGACATAGGTTTCGCCGAAGCGGTTGGTCGCGCCGACCACGGTCGGATTGGTCACCGAGATCAGCATGCCCTCCAGCGATTCGTAGAAATCGATGCCGTCCTCGGTGGGGTCGTAGGTGGTCTCGGCCGTGTTGTTGATGTTGCCGTTCGTGTCGTTGTCGACGATGGTCGTCGACGGCAGGTTGCGGTCCGCACCGGACAACCCGACCGTGGTCACGGCTACGGTGGTCGCGGTGAAGTTGTCCGAGCTTGCGTAAAGCGTCGCGCCGGAGAGCTGCGTGGTCGACAGGTTGCCGGTGGATTCGCCGCCCGGCGTGAACTCCGCCACCGTGCCGTCCACCAGCACTTCGTCACCAACCATCACGTCCGGCGTGCTGCCAGTGAACACGAACAAACCGTCCGACGTGTCGGTGTCACCGTCCCCGTCCGGGTCCTGCATCCACAAGCCATTGCCGGCGACGCCGGTCACGATACCCGGCACCACGTGATCCTCACCCAGCAGTGGCGACACGTGGGCCGCACCCTGCACCTCATAGATGCGCGCGGTCACCGCGGGCGGACCGGGAGGCGCGGCCGGCGGCGCGATCGGGTTCGCCGTACCGGGGGTGTCGTCCTCGCCCAATGTGAAGCCGCCGATCTCGAATGGCTGCGTGTTGCCGTTGTGGCGGTAGACGTGAGCGGGCACGAAGTTGCCATCAGGCCCGACGCGGTTCGCGGAATACACATGCTCCTGACCCTCGGCACCCGGAGTCGCCTCGATCAGCGCGACCGAGTCGATCACTGCCGTCCAGGGCGTCACATCGAGCACGCCGTCGTCATCGGTGTCGAGATCGTCCTGACTCGCGCCGGTGAAGTCCCGCACCAGCAGGTGTGTCACGTTGTCGCCGTTCTCGAAGTTCAGCGATGTGATCAGATCGGCTGCGCGGCTGCTGCCGAATCGGCTCGGGTCGTAAGTACTCTCCGCCGCGAGGAACAGGCCGTCACCGGCAATGCTCTGCCCCGCCAGGCTGACGATCGCCTCGACCACGCCGGATCCACCCGACCCGTCACCGATGACGATGTAGGTCAGATCATCCAGTGACGCGGCGACGGGACCGGACAGCTCGAAGTACTCGTCGGTGTCATCCTGGTCCTGGTCGATGCGCAACTCGCTGATCAGAATCTGTGGCTGGATCACCGTGTCCATCCGGACGGCGAGATTCTGGATTCGCTCGTCCTGATCCGCATCCACATCAGCTTGGGAGAAAGCACTGGCCGCATCCGCGAAGTTGGCCGCCAGATACTCGGCCAATGCGTCCTGCTCGCTGTTGTCCGGCGCGAAGGTCGCGGTGCCGGTGGGCGTGTCCGTGTCCTCGGCCGTGATGTCGATGCGATCGGACGCGGCCAGGGTGTCGAAGGGATAGCCATCGCCACCACCGGCCAGGAAGTCCAGCGTCACCAGGCGGAAGGTCCGCTCCGGATCGCCAACCAGCTGACCGTTCTCGACGATCACGTCGGGTGCGGAGATCGGGCCGGCACCGTCGGGATCGAGCACGACCAGCGATTGCAGGCGCTGGCCCATGCCGGCACCTACCGTGTCGCGGCCATCGGCCGCCGGATCAAAGCTGAACCGGATGCCACCCACCTGCGGGAAACGACCCTGGGTCACGGTGCCGACATCATCGAAGCCGATCCCGTGTTCCAGGATGTCCTTCAGTTCGGCCGCGGTGACCGTCAGCAGGCTCAGGCCGTTGTTGAAGCTCAGCGCATTCGAGATATCGAACTCGCTGATATCGCCATCGTTCTTGCCCGCGGCCGGGATCGCCGCCGGCGGCGTGCGCTCGGCATCCGCCGGATCGTTCGTCCCCGGCGGCTGCGTCACCTCGCCGATGTCGTCACGAATGCCGCCACCGTTCTTCAGCGAGATCGCGACCGCCGGTTCCACCGACTGCGCGGTCATCAGGTTGGCGTCCGCGGTCAGGTTGCCCAGGTTGGTCTCCTGGGTGCGCACCGCGCCACGGACACCGTTCAGGTACACCGCCGTGTTGCCGAAGATGTTCGACTCGCGGGCGATGAGCACGTCGGAGACCGCATCGACGATCGCCTGCACGTCGGCGTTCGGGCTTGGACCACCCACGGCGATCACGCCCGCCTCATCCGTGGCGTAGGCGCCGTTGACCGTGTCGTCCAGCGTGTCCAGCGACAGCACGCCATCGGCGCTGAATCCGGCGACTAGCTGGCCGACGTAGCGGTAGTTGCCGTCGGTGTTGACGACCAGTACCGGCTCGCCACCGGCCGAGGTGTACTGCAACGGATAGGTATCCGCGGCGGTATCGCCCGCGCGCAGCGCATCGTTGCTGTCGGCGAGCAAGGTGTTGGAGCCGCCCGCGACGATGATGTCGACACCGTCCAGCAAGGTCGCCAGCGTCTGCTCGATCGCGATCTGCTGCATGTGCGCCAGCAGAATGACCTTGTTCACGCCGGCATCGGTGAGGGCCGTGACCGTCGGCTGAATCTCGTCGGCCAGGGCCTGGAGATCCGCCATGTTGGCCGCGTTGAACGGCATCGGGCTGATGCCGACGTCACCCGGCGAGGAGATCGTGCCCAGCGTTGGGGTCGTCGCACCCACGACGCCGATCTGCTCGCCACCCACGCTGATCACCACGCTGCCCGCGATGCTGTTGCCCTGCGGCGCGGCGCCATCGGCGACCACCAGACCGGACAGATTGGCGTCGGTCGAGAAGTCGAGATTGGTGGACAGATACGGGAAGGTCGCACCCGGATAGGTGTTGGTGCCGTCCGAATTCATCGCGACCAGCGTGGCGACCTCACCGGTGTTCAGATCGAACTCGTGGTTGCCGAAGGCCGACGCCTGGAAACCCATGGCGTTGGCGATCAGGATGTCCGCGCGACCGCCCTGCCCCGAATCCGGCAGACCCACCGCGGCCGCGAAATCGGCCGAATTCGACGCCGAGTAGAACGGGCCCGGAATGTAGTTGTCGCCGGACAGCAGCTTCAGCGTGTTGCTGAAGTCGTCCTCCAGCGCCGACAGCACCGCCGAGAAACGCGGGGCGTCATCGATCGCCGGACCACCGGCCTCGAAGTCGGCCGCATGCAGCAGCTGCAACTGGAAGCTGGCGTTGTCGTTCAGCGGGTAGGCATCGTCCACGTCAGCCACGCCGTCGTCGTCATCATCGGTGTCGGTGATGTCCGGTTCGCCGTCGCCATCGGTGTCCGTCTCCTCCGACAGCGTCGGGTCGTTGGGGAAGGCGTCATCGACGTCGTTGACGCCGTCACCGTCGGAATCGCCATCCAGCACGGTGTCACTGCGGGCGGTCACGTACTGGATGCGCGTGTCATCCGCCATGCCCGCATCCGCGGCGCCGAAGGCGTTGGCCGCATCCGGGAAGCTGGCCAGCAGATACTCGGCCAGCGCGTCCTGCTCGCTGTTGTCCGGTGCGAACGCGGCCGGGCCGGAAGGCGCCTGCTCAGACGACTGCGTGATGTCGACGCGATCGGGCGCGGACAGGCTGTCGAAGGGATAGCCATCACCCCCGCCGGCCAGGAAGTCCAGCGTCACCAGACGGAATGTGCGGCCCGGATCACCGACCAGTTGTCCGTCCTTGACGACCACGTCGCCAACCGTGCCGGCACCGGCGCCATCGGCATCCAGCACGACCAGCGACTGAATCCGCATGCCGTTGCCGGCACCCGCGGTGTCGCGTCCGGCGGCCGCCGGATCAAAGCTGAATCGGATGCCACCCACCTGCGGGAAACGCCCCTGGGTGACCGTACCCACGTCGGCGAAACCAATGGCGTATTCGAGGATGTCCCGCAGCTCGGCGGCGGTCACGGTGAGCAGGCTCAGACCATTGTTGAAGCGCAGCGCGTTCTGGATATCGAACTGGCTGATGTCGCCCTCGGCCTTGCCCGCGGCGGGAATCGCCGCCGGCGGCGTGCGCAAGGCGTCGGCGGGATCGTTCGTTCCCGGCGGTTGCGTCACCTCACCGATGTCGTCGCGGATGCCGCCACCGTTCTTGATCGAGATCGTCGCGCTTGCATCCACGGCCTGCGCGGCGGCCAGGTTGGCGTCCGCGCTCAGGTTGCCCAGGTTGGTTTCCTCGGTGCGCACCGAACCCCGCACGCCGTTGAGGTAGACCGACGTGTTGCCGAAGATCGCCGATTCGCGGGCGATCAGTACATCGGAAACGTCCTCGGCGATCGCGGCGACTTCCGCGATCGGGTCCGGATCACCCAGGTCGGCCACACCCTGCTCGTCGGTGGCGAACGCGCCAGAGAACACCGGGTCGATGGTGTCCAGCATCAGCTTGCCGTCGGCGTCGAAGCCGACAACGAGACGACCGACATAGCGGTAGTTGCCATCGGTGTTCACCACCGCGACCGGCTCGCCGGCGCCGGAGGTGAACAGCTTGGGATAGGTTCCGGCGGCGGTGTCGCCCGCGCGCAGGCGGTCATTGGCGTCCGCGAGAATGGTGTTCGAACCACCGGCGACGATGATGTCGACGCCGGACAGGCGCGAGGCCAGCGCCTCCTCGATCGCGATTTGCTGCATGTGCGCCAGCAGGATCACCTTGTCGATGCCGGCGCCGGTCAAGGCGTCAATGGCGGGCTGAATCTCGTCGGCCAGATCGTCGAGGCTGCTCGCGCTGGCGGCGTCGAAGTCCATCGGGCTGATGACGATGTCGCCGCCCGGGCTGGAGATCGTGCCCAGCGTCGGCGTCGTCGCGCCGACCACGCCGATCTGCTCGCCATCCACGGTGATCACGACACTGCCGGCGACACTGTTCGCCGCGGGCTCCATGCCATCGTCGGTCACCAGCGGGCCCAGGTCGGCATCGGCCGAGACGTCGAGGTTGGTCGACAGATACGGGAAGGCGGCGCCGGGATAGGTCAGCGATTCCTCGATGTTCTCGGCGATGACACCGGCCAGCACAGCCGGACCCAGATCGAATTCATGGTTGCCCAGCGCCGAGGCCTGGAAGCCCATGGCGTTCATCATCAGGATGTCGGCGCGACCGCCCTGGCCGGAGTTCGGCAGGTTCTGCGCGGCGGCGAACTGTTCCGAATCCGACGCCGAGAAGAACGGCCCCGGGATGATCACGTCGCCGGAGGAAAGCGTGATCGAGTGCTCGGGCATCTCGTCGCGCAGCTCGCGAAGCACGGCGGAGAAGCGCGGGGCATCGTCCACCGCCGGACCACCGGCCTCCATGTCGGCCGCGTGCAGCAACTGCAGGGTGAAGTCGGCGAGATTGACCAGCGTCGGCGCGGTCGGCAGTGCCGCAACGAAATCCGAAAGCGACGAGGTGAGACCGCTAACCGTATCGCTGGCGGCATTCACCCGGATGTCGGTCAGCGCCTGCAGCGTGCCGTCGCCCAGCAGCTTGCCGATGACCAGCGTGGACTCGTCCGCGCCGGCGGGCAGCATGGACGCGTCGTAGGGAACCGTGATGCGGACCGGGCGCTGGAACTGCGTACCGTCCGGGCCGATGTCGATGATCGGGCCGGCGGTACCCGCCGGTGCCGTCCGCGATGACACATCCAGCGTCACCGTGGCGTTGGCCGGAAGAGCGTTCGCACTGATCGCGATGGAAGCGCCCGCGCCATCCTGGCCGGCCGGGATGGTGACCGTGCCACCGCTGGCCGCGCTGACGGCCTGGCTCACGCCGGTGGTGTCGCCCGGCGGCGGATTGTCGGCGTCGATGTCGATCGTCGTGGGGTCACCACAGGCGGCCAGCATCAGTGCCAGCGCGAAAGGCAGTACGCGCAATCCGCGCGTCGAAGTCAGGTCTTTCACAGCATCCGTCTCCCTGGAAACCGAATGCACCACGCGGGGGCGTGATGCGATCCGGCCGCACGCTAGGGACGGAAGATGAATCGAAGGTGACGTTCGCTTAACAGTTTTGTGTCACGCCCGAACGGCGGGACGCGGGCGCCGGAGACCGGCACCATCCGGCGATGGAATTACTGTTCGAGCGGACCGATTTGCGCGGATGAGAAGCCCAGCGCTGACGCCAGCGACGGGTCCAGCTTGCGGGGCGACCCTGGCCGGGTGACGGCGAACTCGCCGGCGTAGTCCCAGACCGTCCAGCCGAATCCGGCCTCCTCGATCAACCGCCTGGCATCGCCAAGCCAGCGACGGCGATCGGCCTCCGGCGCCAGTTCGATCGCGCCGAACTCCGTGCACTGCACGGTGAGCCCGTGACGGGAAGCCCACTGCCTGACCATCTGGATACGGGTTCGCAGCTTGGCCGTGTCCCAGCGCTGATTGCCGTAATGCCCAATATGCGAACGGGCGCCGCCGTCGGCGCGTGCGATGGCCGCCTCCACCCCTTCCGGAGAGCTGGGATAGGGAAGACCGCGCATGCGTTGCCACATCTCCCAGCCCCAGTGCGCACCCTGGTGGGTGAAGTTGTGGGGCGTGTAGAAATGAAAGCCGTAGATCACATTGTCGTCGGGCAGCGGCGCCAGCATCGCCAGGTCGGTGGGATCGGAATAGTGCGCCCCGGTGACGACGATGCTCAGCCGCGGAGCGGCCCGTCGGAT
>CALBOV010000237.1 GCA_937896565.1 uncultured Salinisphaerales bacterium | reverse complement strand
GGGAGGCCGATACGATTTTCCCCGGCCACACGCACATGCAGGTGGCGCAGCCGGTCAGCTTCGGCCATCACATGCTGGCCTGGCGCGAGATGATCCTGCGCGATGCCGAACGCTTCGCCGACGCGCGCCGGCGCACCAACCGCATGCCGCTGGGCGCCGCGGCCCTGGCCGGCACGCCACATCCGATCGATCGCGGCATCACCGCCGACTTGCTGGACTTCGACGGCGTTTGCGAGAACTCGCTGGATGCCGTCTCCGATCGCGATTTCGCGATCGAATACTGCGGCAGCGCCAGCCTGCTGCTCGTCCACCTGTCGCGGATGTGCGAGGAACTGGTGCTGTGGACCAGCGCCGCCTTCGGCCTGATCGACCTGCCGGATGCCTTCTGCACCGGCTCCTCGATCATGCCGCAGAAGAAGAACCCGGATATCGCCGAACTCATCCGCGGCAAGAGCGGGCGGGTCATCGGCAGCCTGCAGACGCTGCTGGTGCTGATGAAGGGCCAGCCGCTGGCCTACAACCGCGACAACCAGGAAGACAAGGAGCCGCTGTTCGACACCGTCGACACCGTGCTGGCCTGCCTGCGCGTGTTCACGCCCATGGTGGGCGCACTGACCGTGCGCAAGGACCGGGCGCTGGCCGCCGCGGCCCAGGGCTTCGCGACCGCCACCGACCTGGCCGATTATCTGGTCATGCGCGGCGTGCCGTTTCGTGACGCCCATGCCGTGGTTGGCCGCTGCGTGCGCCGCGCCACGGAGGCCGGCTGCGATCTGGCCGAGTTGCCGCTGGCCGAGCTTCAGGCCGAATCCGATGCGATCGGCGACGATGTCTACGCCGTGCTCACCGTCGAGGGTTCGGTGGCGGCGCGCGATCACATCGGCGGTACCGCACCCGCGCAGGTCCGGGCCGCCATCGCCCGCGCCCGCGCCGGATCAGGCGTCTGAATCGGGCGAGGCTGGCGGACGGATCAGCCGGTAGAGCGAGGAAATGTCCTCGTCGCCATGCCCGGCCTCCATCAACCGCGCGTAATCGGCGCGGGTCTGCTCGCTGAGCGGAAGCGGCACGCCGACGGCGTCGGCCATGGCGGCGCAGATGCCCAGGTCCTTGGCGTGCAGGGCCACCTTGAAGCCCAGCGGATACTGGTCGCGCAGCATGGTCTTGCCGCGATGGTTGATGAACCAGTTGCCTCCGGCGCCGCTGCCGACGACGTCCACGACCTGCTCCATCGGCAGCCCCAGGGCTTCGCCGAAGGCCACGGCCTCGGTCACCGCCCGGTTGATCCCGGCGCAGAGCACCTGATTCACCGCCTTGGTGGCCTGGCCGGCGCCCACCGGCCCCATGTGGTGGATGCGTTCCCCCATGATGTCCAGCGTGGGCCGCGCCCGCGCGAAGGCATCGTCATCGCCACCGGCCATGATGGTCAGGCTGCCCTTGCGCGCGCCTTCGGTGCCGCCGGACACGGGCGCGTCGACGAAGGCGATGCCCCGTTCGGCGAGACGCGCGGCAACGCGAATCGCGGTGTCCCGCGCCACGGTGGAACAGTCGATCACCAGCCCGCCGGCCGCCATGCTGCCGGCGAGACGCTCGCAGACCTGTTCCACGTCATCATCAGCCGACACGCAGACCACGACGGTCGCGCAGGCGGCGCCCAGATCCTCGACCGATTCGGCCGCCGTCACTCCGTGGCGTTCGGCGAACGCGGCGGCACGCGCCGGACTGCGGTTGTAGACCGCGGCGAGCCGGCCGGCCGCGGCCAGATGCGCCGCCATGTGCTCGCCCATGGCGCCCAGCCCGATGAAGCCGGTATCGGCAGTGGAGTTACTCATGCGGTTGCTCCTGATGTCCGGTCTGGCCGCCGCAGGTCCAGCGGGTCGAGATAGGTGTAACCCTGCATCGCATGCCGGTAGCCGGCCAGGATCTCCGCCTGGTCGTCCTCGCCGAGCCCGGAGCGTTGCAGGCGCTCCCGGTAACAATCCAGCAGGCGCTCGGGTTCGTGATGCACCAGCGACAGCAGCTCGTCCGTGCGGTCGCCGGGCTCGGGACTTTCGAAGCGCCAGGCGCCGGTCGCGTCCACCTCGATATTGACCGTGTCGGTGTCGCCGAACAGGTTATGCAGATCGCCGAGAATCTCCTGGTAGGCGCCGACCATGGCGATCGCCATGCAGTAGGTTTCACCGTCGCGCAGCCCGTGCGCCGGCAGGGTTTCGGTGAGCCCGTTCTGCTCGACGTACTGGTCGATGCGCCCGTCGGAATCGCAGGTCAGGTCGCAAAGCGTGACGCGCTCGGCCGGCTGCTCGTCCAGGCGCGCGATCGGCACGATGGGAAAGACCTGATCGATGCCCCACACATCCGGCAGGCTCTGGAACACCGAGAGATTGAGGAAGTACTTGGTGGCCAGCCGCACGGCAAGGTCCTGCATCGCCTCGCGGTGGGCGGGGATGTCCGGATTCAGCCGCGCCAGCAGCCGGCGGTTGACCGCGGAGGCCAGCCGCTCGGCCTGGGCCCGCTCGCTCAGCGACATCTGCCCGTGATTGAAGGCCGCATGGGCCTCGGCCAGGCAATAGCCGGTGTCGTGGTAGACCTCCAGCGGCGGCAACTCGTCAATGCCGTCGTAGACGCGCCACAAATCAGTCAGCGGCAGCGGAGCGTCGTCGGGTCGCTCACCGGGCTCGGGAAGCACGCCGGAATCGGTATCGACCACCGACGTGACCAGCACGGCATGATGCGCGGTCAGCGCCCGGCCGGATTCGCTGATGATATGCGGCGCCGGCACATCGGCCTGCGCGCAGTGTTCGGCCAGCGCCCGGACGATGTTGTGCGCATACTCGTTAACCGAGTAATTCATGGAGCAGAAGCTGCGTGACCGCGTGCCCTCGTAGTCCACGCCCAGGCCTCCGCCGACATCGACACAATCGACGGGCGCGCCAAGCCCGCGCAACTCCACGTAGAGCCGCGCCGCCTCGCGCATGCCGTTCTGGATGTCGCGAACATTGGCGATCTGCGAGCCCAGATGCAGATGCATCAGATGCAGACAATCCAGCATGCCGGCCTCGCGCAGCCGCTCCACCGCGTCCAGCAACTGCCCGGCGGGCAGACCGAACTTGGATTTCTCACCGCCGGTGTTCTGCCAGTTGCCCGCACCCAGGGTCGCCAGACGGACACGCAAGCCGATACGGGGCCGCACACCCAGGGCCTTGGCCTCGGCCAGGATCACGCCCAGCTCGGACAGCTTCTCCACGACCAGCGTGACCTGGATGCCCAGCCGCAGCCCGTGCAACGCCAAGCGTACGTATTCCGGGTCCTTGTAACCGTTGCAGATCACCGTGCCGCCCTCGCGAACCATGCCCAGCACCGCGAGCAATTCCGGCTTGCTGCCGGCCTCCAGGCCGACGCGATCGCCACCGCAGGCGACGATCTCGCGGACAACGCTGTATTGCTGATTCACCTTGATCGGGTAGACGGCGGTGTAACCGGCCGCGTAGTCGAGATCCTCGCAGGCCTGGTCGAAGGCCGAACAAAGCCGCTGCACGCGATCGCGCAGCACCTCCGAGAAGCGCAGCAATACCGGCAGGCGCAATCCGGAGCCAGGCAGCGCGTTGACCACCTCGCTCAGGCTGACGCGCCGGTCGGAGCCCGCACCGACGCTGAGCTCACCGGCCTCCGTGATGTCGAAATACCCGTCGCCCCAGGTGGCGAGGTTGTAGAGACGACGACTGTCGTCCACCGTCCATGTTGCGTGCGGCATCCGGCCCTGATCCGAAGGTGGCGAGGTCACGGGACGGTACACTAGCCGCCCCGTTCAGAATGGATTCGCGATGTTAAACGCTGACCAGTGGTTTACCGAAGTCGAGAAGTCCGCCGCCAGCGCTTTTTCGCTGAAAGGTCGGCGGGTTCACGCGGAACAGACACCGTTCCAGCACATCGAGATTTTCGAGACCGAGCGCTGGGGTTACCTGATGGTGATCGACGGCTGCACCATGGTCAGCACCCGCGACAATTTCTTCTACCACGAGATGATGTCTCACCCGGTGCTCAGCACGCATCCGAATCCCGAACGCGTGGTGATCATCGGCGGAGGCGACTGCGGCACGCTGCGGGAGGTGCTGCGACATCAGGACGTCCGGCAGGCCACGCAAATCGATATCGACGAGCGGGTCACGCGCCTGTCCGAACAGTATTTTCCGGAGCTCTGCGAATCCAACGATGATCCGCGAGCCACGCTGGCCTTCGATGACGGCATCGCCTGGATCCGCAATGCGCCGAAAAGCAGCCTGGACGTGATCATCGTCGATTCCACCGACCCGGTGGGTCCCGCCGAAGGGCTGTTCAACGTGGCGTTCTACGCCAGTTGCCGGGAAGCCCTCGCCGACGACGGGCTGTTCATCCAGCAATCGGAATCGCCGCTGATCCATGCCGATATCTTCAAGGCCATGGGTGAGGCGATGCGCGAGGCCGGATTCAAGGCGACAACGCCGCTGTTCTTCCCCCAGCCGATCTATCCCAGTGGCTGGTGGAGTGCGACCATCGCCCACATGGGCGAGCTGTCGGCACCACGGTCCGACGCGACAACCTCATTCGCCTCGGCGCTGCAGTACTACAACCCCGCGACCCACGCCGCCGCGTTCGCGGTGCCACCAATGGTCCGGCGGCTGATCAGTTCCGACTGATCAGGCTGCCGCGGATTCGGATCGACGCGCCCTCCGGCTCCTCCGCTTCCGCCTCGGCCTGTTCCAGGCGTTCCCGCCAGAGTGCTTCCGTCGCCCCGCGGGAACAGTAGCGATCGCGCTGGGCACGGAACTCGGCCAGCCGCTTGCGCCGTTGATCCGGCGTCAGGCTGTAGGTCACACCGGTCGCCGTCTGGTCGTAGACCACCACGGCGCGCTCGTACATCGACACCCGATCCTTCGCGGCATCGCATTGTCGACGCACGGTCGTCCGAAAGCGCTCGGGGACCGCGCTGATCGGAAGCGCCCTGATCTCACGCGACTTCAGCAGCGCCGCGTTGACCCGCTGCGCGCTGGCAATCGGCTGGTCGGAATAGTGAACCTGCCCCGATGCGTCGGTCCAGCGGTACACACCCACCGCCCACGCGCTGGCCGGCAGTGCGATTCCGATCGCCACCATCAACAGGAGCATCGACTTCATTCGGGCCCCTCGCATTCAGACTCAACCCTCGTCTGGGCGGATTGCACGAGACGAGCCCGTTCATCCGCCGTCAGTTCCCGCTCGTTTCCTTGCGAATCCCGTTCCACCAGCCGAACCGCCGTCCGGTATTGCTCGAATTGTTCCCTGGCGGCGTCACATCGAGCCTGCCGGGCGAGTTCCGATCGCTCAGCCTCGGCTTCGGCACGACGTTCCGCGGCATCGGCGGCGGTGCCTGGCGAGAACGTCACCGTGTCGGTGCGGGATGCGGGTGGCGTGTCGCTGTAGTGCACCTGTCCGCTGTCATCAACCCAACGGTAGACCGCCGCGGGCGCCGCGGTCACCACGCCGAACAGCAGGCACACACCCATGACCGCCCCACGGTATCGCATGACCGCGCTCGCTGGCTGCGGCAAGGTCGCCGACGACGCCTCAGACGGCGTCCGCGCCCTGCTCTCCGGTGCGGATGCGCAGCACCTGCTCCAGCGGCTGCACGAAAATCTTGCCATCGCCGATCTGACCGGTCTTGGCCGCGGTCATGATCGCCTCGACAGCGTTGTCGATCATGCCGTCCTCCACCGCGATCTCGATCTTGACCTTGGGGAGAAAGTCGACCACGTACTCGGCGCCCCGATAAAGCTCGGTGTGCCCCTTCTGCCGACCGAATCCCTTCACCTCGGTCACCGTCATCCCCTGCACACCCACCTCGGACAATGCCTGACGGACATCATCGAGACGAAACGGCTTGATAATCGCGCTGATCATCTTCATCTGAGCGGCTCCTTGTCGCACATGAATGACTGGACGGCCCGAATTCGAGCACGCACACCGAGTGTAGCACCGCGCTCAAGCGGCACAGCAGCACCCGGAACAGTTTCGATAGGCAAAAGAAAAGCGGGCTGAACGCCCGCTTTTCCCGACCGAACCTGCCGCCGGCAACCGGCGGCAGGTTGATGTAGTCGCTTACTTGCCCGAAGGCGCGAACTCCGGATAGGCCTCCATGCCGCACTCGGAGATATCGACACCTTCCGCTTCTTCCTCTTCGGAGACGCGGATGCCCATGATCATCTTGATGATGAACCAGACAATCAGGCTGGTCACGAAGACCCAGACGAAGATTGTGGCCGCACCGACCAGCTGGCCGACAACGCTGGCGCCGCCGGTCACGCAGACCGCCATGACACCGAAGAAGCCGACCACACCGTGAACGGAGATGGCGCCGACCGGATCGTCGATCTTCAGCTTGTCCAGACCGATGATGGAGAACACCACGATGACACCACCGATGGCTCCGACGATGGTCGACATCAGCGGCGACGGCGATGCCGGATCCGCGGTGATGGCAACCAGACCAGCCAGTGCGCCGTTCAGCGCCATGGTCAGGTCGGCCTTGCCGAACAGGACCTTGGCGACGATCAGCGCGCCCACCAGGCCACCGGCGGCGGCGGTGTTCGTGTTCAGGAACACGTTCGCCACCTCGTTCGCGACACCGATGCCACCCAGCTTCAGCGTGGAGCCACCGTTGAACCCGAACCAGCCCAGCCACAGGATGAAGGTACCCAGCGTGGCCAGCGGCAGGTTCGCACCCGGGATGGCCTTGGCCTTGCCGTCAGCGCCGTACTTGCCGGCACGCGGGCCGAGCAGCAGGACGCCGGCCAGCGCGGCAGCCGCACCCGCCATGTGGACGATGCCGGAGCCCGCGTAGTCGCTGTAGTCCAGCTCGTACAGACCGAACACGGAATCGCCGTTCCAGGTCCAGGAGCCTTCCATCGGGTAGATCAGGCCCGTCATGACGACGGCGAAGATCAGGAACGCGAAGAGCTTCATGCGCTCGGCGACCGCCCCGGAGACGATGGACATCGCGGTGGCGACGAACACGACCTGGAAGAAGAAGTCCGATGCGCCGGCGTACTCGCCCATGTCACCGAAGCCGGCTTCGTTGGAAGCGGCCAGGATGGCGGCAACGGCTTCATCGTCCATGCCGGCTACCGTGGTGACGCCGGACAGGAAGTAGCCTCCGTCGTACATCAGCTCGTAGCCGCAGATCAGGTACATGATCGAGGCGATGGCGAACAGCGAGATGTTCTTGGTGAGGATCTCGGTGGTGTTCTTGGAGCGAACGAGACCCGCTTCCAGCATGGCGAAGCCGGCGGCCATCCACATGACCAGCGCACCGCACACGAGGAAGTAGAAGGTATCGATCGCGTATTGCAGCTCAAAAATTTCGTTTTGCATGATTCAGTCCTGTGCTCAGGGTTGAATGAAGACAACCTGATCGCGATCGATCAGAGTGCGTCCTTGCCCGTTTCGCCAGTTCGGATACGAATGGCCTGTTCCAGCGGCACAACAAAGATCTTGCCGTCGCCGATCTTGCCGGTGTGAGCGGACTTGCTGATCGCTTCAATGGCGGGATCAAGCTGCTCGTCGTCGACGGCGACCTCGATCTTCACCTTTGGCAGGAAGTCCACGACGTATTCCGCGCCGCGATACAACTCTGTGTGACCCTTCTGCCGACCGAATCCCTTAACTTCCGTGACCGTGATTCCCTGGACCCCGACTTCGGAAAGAGACTCGCGCACTTCGTCGAGCTTGAAGGGCTTGATGACTGCTACGAGTAATTTCATGGTTATGACTGCTCCTTTCGTGTGGTGGTAGAGCCGTCATCCCGCGGCTCTGAACAGCACGGACGGTGAACGCAACGGGCGTGCCAGAGTTTTCGATGGGGAGCGAACGCTGTGCGGCCCGCGTTCTGTAGACTTGGAAAACTCACATTTCCGGATCACATCAGCGTGGACACGCGACAGATCGACCAAATCGCCCAGCGGCTGGCGATGACCTTGCCGCCCGGGCTCAAGAGCCTGCGTCATGAATTGACGGACAACTTCCGGGCGATTCTGCAAAGCCAGCTGGAGCGACTGGATCTGGTCAGCCGCGACCGGTTCGAGGCCCAGGCCGCCCTTTTGGCGCGCACCAGCGAACGTCTCAAAGCGCTGGAATCACGGCTGGAAGCACTCGAAACCCGACAACGCGGACGCGGCTGAAGCTTGGGCCTGGCGACCGTCGCATCCCGCGCGCAGAACGGCCTGGATGCCACGCCGGTCGCGGTGGAGGTGCACGTCGCCGGCGGCCTGCCCGGCATGACCATCGTCGGCCTGCCGGAAGCCGCGGTCCGTGAATCCAAGGACCGGGTCCGGGCTGCGCTGGTCAATGCCGGCTTTCAGATGCCGGCCAGCCGCATCACGGTCAATCTGGCACCAGCGGATCTGCCGAAGGAAGGCGGACGCTTCGATCTTGCGATCGCGGTCGGCATCCTCGTCGCCAGTGGCCAGGTCGCAGGTGACCGACTGCAAGACTGCGAACTGCTGGGGGAATTGTCGCTGTCGGCGGAGCTGCGCCCGGTCCGTGGCGCGCTGTCATCCAGCGTGCGTGCTGGCGCCCGGGGCGCGACGCTGATCGTGCCCGAAGACAATGCCGCCGAGGCGGCACTGTCGTCCGGAACCCGGGTTCTACGCGCGGCGCACCTGCTGGAAATCTGCGCATGGTTGCAGCAGGAAGGGGAGCTCCCGGAGGCGTCGCCAGCCTGCGCGGGGAGCGCAGCGGTCAGCCCGCCGGACCTCGCCGAGGTCCTGGGCCAGCATCAGGCGCGTCGCGCCCTCGAGATCGCCGCGGCCGGCGGGCACAGCCTGCTGATGATCGGACCACCCGGCAGCGGAAAATCCATGCTGGCAGACCGACTGCCCGGCATCCTGCCGCCCATGAGCGAGCCGGAAATGCTGGAAGCCGCGCAGATTCTCAGCATCGGTCGGGACGGGTTTGCCGTGGAGCGCTGGGGATGTCGGCCGTTTCGCGCCCCGCATCACACGGCGTCCGCGGCGGCGCTGGTCGGAGGCGGCGCCCCGCCACGCCCCGGAGAAATCACGCTAGCCCATGCCGGCGTCCTGTTTCTCGATGAACTGCCCGAATTTCAGCGCGTGGTGCTGGAGGCGCTGCGCGAGCCCCTGGAAAGCGGGCGGATCGTGATTTCCAGGGCGGCCCAGCAGATCGAGTTCCCCGCCGCATTTCAACTGGTCGCGGCAATGAATCCCTGCCCCTGTGGCTATGCGGGTGATTCAGAGCAATCCTGTCGCTGCACCCCCGATCAGATTGCCCGCTACCGCAACCGCCTGTCCGGCCCGCTGCTCGACCGCATCGACCTGCAAATCCACGTCCCGCGCGTTCCGACGCGCGAACTGGCGTCCCGAACTGGCTCCGGGGAATCCAGCGCAGCCGTCAGGACACGCGTCATCGCCGCTCGCGCGCGCGCCATCGAGCGGCAAGGCCAGGCCAACCATCAGCTTGCCGGCACGTTGCTCGACGAACACGCCAGCCTGACACCCGAGGATCAGCGATTTCTGGTCGAAGCCGCGGAGCGCCTGCGCCTGTCAGGCCGGGGCCTGCATCGCAGTTTGCGCGTGGCCCGCACCATCGCCGACCTTGAGAACCACGCCCGGATCGGCCGGATGCACCTGACTGAAGCACTAACCTACCGAAACCAGCTTTAGTTTCGACAAAAACCGATGGCTGCATCGAGGCGGTGCATCGCGACAGCGCCATTCTGGTGCATGCCGCTGGCCTGAGCAGGTGCCGCTTCCGGCGCCAGGCGCGGCCGGCTTATTCCACCGGCAAGGCCCAGCTATACCCCACAACCGTGGAGAAACCACCGCCGGAGCCTTCCAGATACGTGAGCGCCAGGAAGAAATCCGACACGTTCAGGGACAGCCCCAGGTCGAAGTCGGCGTCCTGCGGATCGTCACCCGGCTGCGGATTCGGGTCCCGATTGACGGCGTTGTCGCCGATCGGCTCCAGATAGCCAACATGCGCGCCGATGGACGTATTGCTGGTCAGCGGAAAGTCGTAGTTCAGATCGAGATAGGCGTAGTCGTCGTCGTCCGGGCCGTCCACGCCGCCTGGCGCGTACCAGATGTACCCGGCGAACTGTCCAATGCCGATCCCGCCATAGATTTCGGTGATCCCGGAGCCGCCCTGACTGGGCTGCGACGGAAACGCGTAGTAGATCGCGCCGACATCGAACATCTCGTTGCCCCAGCCGACGTAATAGTCCACTTCCTCGTTGCCCTGAGTCGACGTGCTGGAGACCCACATGCCGGCGTATGCGCCGACGTTCGAACTCCAGTCCAGCCCGCCCCAGACCTGAGGCGACCCGGAGGCGACGCCACGAAAGACGTACTCGCTGGCTGCGCCGACGCTGGCCTCGAGTTCTGCGGATGCCGACGTGCTCGCCAGCAGGCCGAACCCGGCCAGCGAACCGGCGATGACGGGTTTCAGTCTGCCCATGATTTGACTCCCTCGGAATGCGTTGATCGCGGTGTGATCAGCGGCGCCAACCACCGTATCGGGCCGGCCCGCAAGAGGCCCCGCGAAACGCGGCGCCGAACAGCCGGGAGCCTACCCCAGCACCAGACACAAAAAAAGAGGACCGCCGTAGCGGTCCTCCTTCTTGATGGCTCTCCTGGTATCAGGAGTTGGCGATCAGATGTCGAACGCGTAGCCACCGCTGACGATGAACTTCGGATCGTCGTCTTCGATGTCGGTGCCGACGAAGGCCAGACCGACCGACAGACCGGACTCGGACTCAGCCGAGATACCGAAGCTGTAGTCGAGGTAGGCGTCGCCGTCCGGGGTAAAGGCTTCGTTGCCCTCGCCGCCGTTGTGCTGGATCGAGGCGTCGAAGGAAGCCATGTCGGTGATCGGAGCCGAGAAGCCGACGCTCACGCCGTAGGCGGACTCGTCCACACCGAAATAGGTATCCGGAGCAAAGTACGCGCCCAGCGAGAACATGCCGGCGGACAGGCTGCCGTAGAACTCGATCGTGTTGTACGACGGGTCCGGCATGTCGACTTCGTCTTCTTCGGTGTAGAGGTAGTAGATCGCACCGAGGTCGTAGCCCACGGCTCCCGCCTCACCGCCAAATCCGAGGTAGAGATCCAGTTCGGAACCTGCGCCACCTGCATCACCACCAAAGCCGATGGAGGATGCCCATGCACCGAGATAGAAACCGGAGTCTGCAGCGTAGTCGATTCCACCCTGAACAGCGGCACCGCCCGACTGCGGGAGGCCACGGAACAGGTAATCGCTCGTGACCGCCAAGTTGACGCTCGTGCTGCCGGCCAGCGCGTTGCCGGAAAATACCGTCGCGCCCAAGACCGCTGCGCTGATGACTGAACGCTTGAATTCCATTTGGTTACGCCCCTTTACTCAAAAACATTGATGGTTTTGCGGATAGCTTTAAGGTCGTTGCCGCAGCCCCGCAGTTGAATCGCAAACCCCGTGCCAAGCCGTGGGTTTCCACACTCGCCAGTCATTTTGCACCGGCACCTTCAGGCACTTCCCCAGAACTCCGGTTCCACGAAGTCCGCGCCCTCGTACCGAGAGACCTTGCTGTTGCCCCCCTCGGCGTTTACTGTCCGCGCCGCGACTCAGGGTCGTAACGCTCTTGTTGCGGCGCAAAAATCTACATCCGCCCCACCTTCAACGCAAGGTCATGCCAAAACTCAACGACCGCCAGCAGGCCGCCGTCGAGCACGTCAGCGGTCCGTTGCTCGTGCTCGCGGGCGCAGGCAGCGGAAAGACGCGCGTCATCACCGAAAAGATCGGGCACCTGATCGAGCATGCCGGCGTCGAGCCTCAGCACATCGTCGCGGTCACGTTCACCAACAAGGCCTCCCGTGAAATGCGCGAGCGCGTTGGCAAGCGCCTGCCGCGCGATGTCGTATCACGCATGCGCATCTCGACATTCCACCGCCTGGGCCTGGACGTGCTGCGCGAGGAACACCACCACATCGGCCTGCGCGCCAACGTCTCGATTCTGGACAGCGAGGACACCAGCGCGCTGATCCGTGACCTGGGCGTCACCGAACCGGACCGCATCAAGCTGGCATTGCGCTGGATCTCCGACCGCAAGCAGGCCTTGCAGATGCCGGCCGACACCGCCGCAGCGGCGGAGTCGGAGGCCGACGCGACACTGGCCCGGCTGTACGAGCAGTACGAATCGCACCTGGCCGCCTACAACGCCGTGGACTTCGACGACCTGATCGTCAAGCCGACGCGACTGCTCCAGGACAACGAGACGGTCCGCAACCGCTGGCAGAACCGCATCCGTTATCTGCTGGTCGACGAGTACCAGGACACGAACCCGGTGCAGTACGCGATGATGCGCGCGCTGGTCGGCGTGCGGGCCCGCTTCACCGTGGTCGGGGACGACGATCAGTCGATTTACCGGTTCCGGGGCGCGCGGCCGGAGAATCTGGCCGACCTGAAGACGGACTATCCCGAGCTGGACGTCATCAAGCTCGAACAGAACTACCGCAGCACCAGCCGCATCCTGCGCTCCGCGAACTCGGTGATCGAGCGCAACACCCGCCTGTACCAGAAGACGTTGTGGAGCGCGCTTGGCGAGGGCACGAAGCTGCGCGTGGTCAACGTTCCGGATGACGCGGTGGAGGCCGAGCGCGTGGTCACGCTGCTGTCCACGCACCGCATCCGCTCGGGCGATCGCTGGTCGGACTACGCAATCCTCTACCGCAGCAACCATCAGGCGCGCGTCATCGAGCAGGCACTGCGAGCGCAGAACATCGCCTATCGCATGACCGGCGGCCGCTCGTTCTTCGACCGTGCCGAGGTCAAGGATCTCGTGGCCTACCTGCGCCTGCTCGCCAACCCGGATGATGACCGCGCCTTTCTGCGCATCATCAACGTGCCGCGACGGGAGCTGGGGCCGGCCACCCTGCAGCGACTCGGCAACTACGCACAGGAACGCCACTGCCCGTTGTTGCAGGCGGCACAGGAAGCGACGTCGCTCGGCATGATCGGCGGCCGCCAGGGCGCCGAGCTGGCACGCTTCTGCAACTGGCATGAACGCCTGTCGCGGACGGCCGCCCACATGCGTCCGGATCACATCCTCGCCGAAATGATCGCGGAGCTCGCCTACCGCGACTGGATCGCCGCGACGACACCGGACAAGGTGCGCGCCGACCGCAAGTTCAAGCTGATCGACGAACTGATGGACTGGACCCGCCGCCTGGCCGAGGACGATCGCAGCCTCGAGGACGTGGTCAACCACTTCAGCCTGGTCGACATGCTGGACAAGCAGGATGGCGGTGACGAGGTCGACGAGGTCCAGCTCGCGACCCTGCACGCATCCAAGGGGCTGGAGTTCCGCAACGTGTTCATCGTCGGCATGGTCGATGGCATCCTGCCCCACGAAAACACCGACGATGTCGACGAGGAGCGCCGGCTGTTCTACGTCGGCATCACCCGCGCACAGTCCACGCTGACCCTCACCGTCCCCCGTCAGATCAAGCGCGGCGGCGAACTCGTCGATGTGCCGTCCAGCCGGTTCCTGGAAGAGCTGCCCGAAACCGATGTCGACTGGCCGGACGAGGCACAGGACGCGGCCGAACAACAGGCGCAGCGCGCCAGACAGCTCGCCGCGCTAAGGGCGCGCTTCGGCGCGAAGAGCGACCCGGAGACCACCTGAAACGAAAAGGGCCGCGCAACGCGCGGCCCCGGAAGCTTTCGATATCAGGCGACCACGAATGACCGCGGCACGCGAATCGGCGTCAGACGCCGGCCTGCTTCAGCATCGCGTCGACGGCAGCCTCGATCTCGGCTTCGCTGAGCGAAGGATCGCCGGCCTTCGGCGGCATCGCGCCCTTCCCGTTGATCACGCTGGTCACCAGCCCGTCGCGCCCCAAGGCGTCCAGACGCGACGACCACTCCGTCGTATCGTCCAGTTTCGGCGCGCCGGCGACACCAGCCGCGTGACAGCCGGAGCAAAGACCCTGGACGATTTCCTCGCCAGAGCGCGGCTCGGCATCGGATTCGCCTGAACTTGCCGACACCTTGATGGCGTTCGGATCGGTAATGACCTCGCCAACCGGCGCGATCCGGGACTGGGTTCGCTCGTAAGCGATCTGGCGCAACTCCTCGGAGTCCTCGTCGCCGGTGATCATGTTGGCGATGACGACGATCACCACCGTCAACGCCACCAGAAAACCGATCACGCCCAGAAATGTCGTGACAAATACCTTGTCGTGGTTCGAATCCACGGCTACGCCTCAACGATCAGATGAAATCTCGGGTCCGGCCACGATGAATGTTCCGGAGCGGGGCGCGGAGTTTATCACGAGCCGAGAGCCGTGCACCCGGACGGCCACGGCTCCCCGCGGCCAGGACGCCCGTCGGCAGATCACGTGCGCTTGACGGTGGCGGTGGTCTACTCTCCAGCCGGAGGAGGGCGTCGACAGAGACCATGTACAGCACGGGAATTCGTGCCGATTACACGGGCATCCGATTCGGATCGGCGCCCACGGAAGCGGCTTTTCGCAAGAGTTATCGAGATGGCGGCCGTGTCGGCCGCTGGATGCTGACCGTGGCGGTCTGCGTCATGACACTGGGCGCACCGGTGCTGGGTCCGATCCTGCTGGATTCGCCACCGCTCGCCTACCAGGCTCAGTCTGCCTGGCTGCTGTTCGCCGTGACTCCGGCCGCCGTGTTGTGCCTGGCCACGCTGCTGCATCCCGACTGGTACCCCGCCTCGACCGCCGCCGTGGTCGTGCTCTGCGCCTCCGGCATTGTCTTCCTGTCCAGTCTGACAGTGACGCTGACCGGCACCGGGCAACCGCAGCCGTTGACGGCACTGACGACGTACACCCTGATGTTTTGCGTGCTGAGTCACGTGCGCCTGCTGGCGGGCCTGGCGATGGTGGCGTTGACGCTGGCGGCGGGATGGCTGACCACGCACTTCGCCGCGGAGCCGTTCCAGGCCCGCGATGTGTTCGTCTTCATCTGCATGTGCCTGATCGGCATCGCCGCGATCGGCTCCATGGAAATGACCGCGCGGCGCGCCTGGCTGGCCCGCGAGTCGCTGATCTGGTCGGCGACCTACGACGAGTTGACCGGCATTCTCAACCGCGGCGCATTCGAGGACCAGGCAGAGCGCATCATCCGCATGGCGCACCGCCAGCAGAGTTCCTTGTGCGTGCTGTGCCTGGACATCGACCACTTCAAGCGCGTCAACGATACCTACGGGCATCTGATGGGCGACGAGGTCATCCGCTGCGTTGGTGAAGTGCTGCGCATCGCCTGTCAGCGACCACTGGATCTGGCCGGACGCGTCGGCGGCGAGGAATTTCTGCTCGCCTACTACGAGGTGAATGCCGAGCAGGCGGAGATTCTCGCCGAGCGCGTTCTCGACCGTGTGCGCGGACTGCGAATCCAGTCCGACGACGAAGACATGATCGCGGTGACCGCCAGCATCGGTGCCACCGTGGGCGTGCCGACGGCCGGGACATCGCTGCGCGACTTCGTGATCCGGGCGGACCGCATGATGTACCTGTCGAAGAAGCAGGGCCGCGACCGCTTCAACAGCTGCCGGCTGTCGGACGAAGCCGCCGCTGATCCACAAACCCCGCCGCCAGGGGAACTGGTGAACGGACTGCAATATCAACGTCAACTCGAACAGTGATATTTATCGCCTGATCAGCCGGGTGCTGGTTCAGGCGGGACCGGTTCCGAGCCCGGAGAACACTCTCGGAACAGCCTGACGACGGGTATGCCCGCGGAGGCAGACGGCATGTACAGCAATCTTCCCCCCAGCCAGTGCGCGCGCGCCGACGACCGCCCGCTGGTCTTCGGACATCGCGGCGCTCGCGGTCACGCGCCGGAAAACACGCTGCTCGGCGTCGAGACGGCCATTCGCCTGGGCGCGGACTGGGTCGAGGTCGATGTGCAGCTCAATGCGGGCAACCCTGTCTTGATGCACGACCTGACGCTGGAGCGAACGACCAACGGACACGGTTTCGTGGCCGATGTCGCGCCCGACTATCTCGCCGGCCTCGATGCCGGACGGGGGCAGAAGGTCCCCGGCGTCCTGGACACGATCGAACTGATCGATCATCGCGCGGGACTGAATCTGGAACTGAAGGCCGCGGGCAGCGCCGGCGTCATCGTGCGGGACATCCGGCACGCGGTGCAGGTCCTGGGATGGGACTGGAGCGAATTTCTGGTCTCCAGCTTCAATCTGCAGGAACTCCGGCAGGTGAGCGCGCTGGAACCACGCATCCCGATCGGCGCGCTATACGCCGGCGTGCCGCTGGACTATGCCGCCAGCGCGGAGGCACTGGGCGCCATCTCGGTTCACCTGTCGCACGAGTTCCTCGCGCCGAACATGATTGAGGACGCCCGAGCACGCGGGCTGGCGGTGTACGTCTACACCGTCAACCATCCGGTGGAGATCGAGCGCGTTCGCGCGCTCGGCGTCGACGGCATCTTCACCGACTACCCCGAGCGCGTGCTGGTGCTGGATCGCGTCGCCTGACGCGAGCCGCCGCCCGCTAGTAGGCCCGGATCGGCAACCCGTGCCGCTTCTTGAAGCGGCCGATCAACGCATCGGGCCGCACTTCCTTGTTGCCGTCATGCAGCACGTACACGATCGTGCGGCTGCCGGGACCGGCGCCGATTTCGGTGAACCGGTAGGGCGCATCCCAGGAACCCTTGAACGCCTGCAAGTCCTCCCAGCGATCGAACACGTAGAAGCGGCCGTCGTAGAGCACTTCCCCGTAGAAGTTCTCGGCGCCCGAGACCTCGCCGTCATAAAGCGCAACCGATGCGATGCCCTCGCGCTTGGCCTTGTCGTCGTCGGTCAGACCGAACACGATGGTCTCGCCGTCCGGCCCTTCACCGATGCGCACCAGCCGGTAGGCCGTGTGGCCGTAATCCAGAAACGCCTTGTAGGTCGCGAAATCATCGAAGACGTAGATGCGTCCCTCGTGGTGCGCCTCGTAGTAATCGGAAACGTCCATCACCGGCTTCGCGGGCGCCGTCTCCACGATCTCGGCATCGGTGCCCTTGTAGCTGTGCGGAATGGCGCAACCCGCCGCGGCCAGCGTCGAGACCGCCGCCAGTGAATACGCCAGTCGAGAGTGTTTCATTCGGTTCTCCTTCTTCGGACGCGCAAGCCTGCCAACCCCATTTGACAGCGCGGTGACAGAGGCCGGTGCAAGAAAACACGGAATCGCGACCGGTGCCAAGCCCGACACCTGTCGGCTTAATCAACCTGTCACACAGCACTCGCAGTCTCTGGCCGGCTTGCACGTCATCACCGGACCCGGATCATCGGTGCATGGCCACCCCACCGCATCATATGCTGAACGGTCTCGTTCACCGTCGAACCAGGATATCGAGCACGTTGTCATGAACGACATCGCAAACAACGGAACGGACACCTTCACGCCGGACCGCTACATCAATCGCTGGCTGTCACTGCTGGAATTCAACCAGCGCGTGCTGGAACAGGCCAAGGACGAGCGTGTTCCGCTGATTGAGCGGATGAAGTTCCTCTGCATTTCCTGTTCGAACCTAGATGAGTTCTACGAGGTTCGCGTCGCCGGGCTCAAGCAGATGGCCGAGGTGGGCGCGGTGCAGGCGGGGCCCGACAACATCCTCCCCACGACGCTGCTGTCGCAGATCAGCGAGCGCGCCCACGCCCTGGTCGCCGACCAGTACGGCACCCTGAACTCGGTGCTGATCCCGGCGCTGGAACAGGAGAACATCCGCTTCGTGCGACGCGTGGACTGGGTCTCCAACGCAGCGCAGGACGACTGGTTGCGGAACTACTTTCACAACGAGCTGCTGCCGGTGCTCTCCCCGATCGGACTGGACCCGGCGCACCCGTTCCCGCGCATCATCAACAAGAGCCTGAACTTCGTCGTGTCGCTGGACGGCAAGGACGCGTTCGGCCGCACGGCCCGCTTCGCCGTGGTCGGAGCGCCGCGCTCGCTGCCGCGACTGATCCAGATTCCGCCGGACGTCGAGGGCGCCGGCCCGAACGATTTCGTGTTTCTGTCCTCGGTGATTCACGCCTACGTGGACGAGCTGTTCCCCGGCATGACGGTCTCCGGCTGCTACCAGTTCCGGGTCACCCGCAATTCCGAGCTGTTCGTCGACGAGGAAGAGGTCGACGATCTGCTGCTGGCGCTGGAAGGGGAACTGCCGCAGCGCCAGTACGGCGATGAGGTCCGCCTGGAGGTCGCCCACAACTGTCCGGATGGTGTCTGGCAGTACCTGCTCGACAAGCTGGGCCTGACCGAGGAGGACCTGTTCCGGGTCGACGGGCCAGTCAACCTCAACCGCCTGATGGCGTTGGGCGACATGGTCGATCGCCCGGACCTGAAGTACCCGCCGTTCACGTCGAGGTTGTCGACCAGCATGGGGCAGGACCGGATCTTCGACACCATCAGCCGCAAGGACATCCTGCTGCACCACCCCTTCGATTCCTTCGCGCCCGTCGTGGAGTTTCTGCGCGCGGCGGCGAAGGACCCCGACGTGCTGGCGATCAAGCAGACGCTTTACCGCACCGGCACCGACTCGGCCGTCGTCGACGCCCTGATCAAGGCGGCCCACGCCGGCAAGGAGGTCACGGTGGTGGTCGAACTGCGCGCGCGCTTCGACGAGGCGGACAACATCGGTCTGGCCGAGGCATTGCAGGAAGCCGGCGCGCATGTGGTTTACGGTGTGGTCGGTCACAAGGCCCACGCCAAGATGGTGCTGATCGTGCGCCGGGAGAAAGGCCGTCTGACGCACTACTGTCACCTGTCCACCGGCAACTACCACCCGCGCACCGCACGTCTGTACACCGACTACGGCCTGTTCACCGCGGACCCCGCGATCGGCGAGGACGTCCACCGCGTCTTCCTGCAACTGACCAGCCTGGGGAAGGTGCTCAAGCTGGACAAGCTGCTGCAATCACCGTTCTCGCTGCATCCCGGCATCATGGCGTTCATCGCGCGCGAGACCGAGCATGCGCGCACAGGGCGCGGCGGCCGGATCATCGCCAAGATGAACTCGCTGACCGAGCGGTCGGTCATCGATGCCCTGTACGAGGCATCGCAAGCCGGGGTCGAGATCGATCTGATCATCCGCGGCATGTGCTGCCTGCGACCGGGCGTGCCGGGACTGTCCGACCACATTCGCGTGCGCTCCATCATCGGCCGGTTTCTCGAGCACACCCGCGTCTACTACTTCGCCAACAACGGCAAGCCCGACCTGTACTGCGCCAGCGCCGACTGGATGGAACGCAACCTGTTCCGCCGCGTCGAAACCGCGTTCCCGATCCTGGACAAGAAGCTCGCGAAACGCGTTCTTGCCGAACTGGATCTCTACCTGCGGGACAACTCCCAGTCCTGGGAGCTGACGCCAGAGGGCACCTATCAACGCGACGTGGCCGGCGACGACCTGGTCAGCGCCCAGCAGGTCCTGATGGAGGGCTGAGAAGCCGACGCCCGGGCAGATCGGCGGCTAGCTTTCCAGCACCCGCAACCTGAACCCGGCCTGCTTGAGCAAATCCTGCTCACGCTCCAGGCCGGCGCGAGTGAGCGCATGGTCGGCCAGCCATTGGGCATCGAACTCCACCGTCACCTGATCGGCGCTCGCCTCGATCCTGACCGGGGGAATGGCATCGGCCGAGCGACCCCGCCGCAGGATCACGGCCAGACGCAGAATGATCGCCAGCCGGCTCAGGCGATCCCGCCACCCCTCCGGCACATCATCCAGCGCGGCCTGACGAAACTTGCCGCGGTGCAGGCGCACGAGGGCGGCCAGCATGCGCTGGTCCAGCTGGGAAAAGCCGTGGAGATCGCCATTGCGGACGAGATATTCGCCGTGCTTGTGATACGAGCCATGGGCCACGAACAGGCCGATCTCGTGCAGTAACGACGCCCAGATCAACAGCTGACGGCAATCCGGGTCGGCCGCCAGCCCGGACCAGCCTTCACCGGCTTCCTGCAGGATGGACAGCGCGGTCGCGCGAACCTGGTCGGCATGCGCTTCGTCGACACCGAAGCGCCGCGCAAGCCCGGCCACGGTGTCGTGTCGCACGTCATGATCGCTCAGGCGCCCGAGCAGGTCGTAGACGACACCCTCTCGCAACGCCCGGTCCGAGACGGTCATGCGCCGGATGCCCAGCGCGTCGAACAGGCCGGTGAGCACCGCCAGCCCGCCCGGGAAGATCGGCTTGCGATCGTCCCGCAGCCCGTCGAGGTCCAGCGCATCGATGCTGCCCAGCTTGACGATGAGATCGCCCGCGCGAGCCAGGCCGTCAGGCGTCACCTCGCCATCGGCCCAGCCGCAACCGGCGATGACCTTGGCGATGGCGCGCACCGTGCCGGAGGCGCCAATACAGACGTCCCAGCCACGACCGCGATACTCGGCCGCCAGATATTCCGCTTCCAGCCGCGCCGCCATGCGTGCCGCCATGAACCGCTTGCGGGAGATTTCACCGCCCGCGAAGAAACGCTCCGAGTAGGAGACGCAGCCCATGCGCACCGATTCCAGCAACCGGGGCTCATCACGCTCGCCGATGATCACCTCGGTGCTTCCGCCACCGATATCGATCACCAGTCGCCGCGGCTGGTCGGCGCCCATGCCATGCACCACGCCACCGTAGATCAGGCGGGCTTCCTCGACGCCGGAAATCACCTCGACCGGATGCCCCAGGGCGCGCTCCGCCGCCGCGAGAAAAGACCCCGGATCACGCATCCGCCGCAACGTGTTCGTGCCGACCACGCGCGCGCGACCGGGACGGATCGCGCGCAGGCGCTGACCAAAGCGTTCCAGACAATCCACCGCACGCTGCTGCGCCTCGGCCGACAGCCGCTTCTGCTCGTCCAGGCCCGCCGCAAGCCGCACCGGCTCGCGCAACCTGTCGACCACGGTGATCTCATGCCCCCGCGGCTTCGCGACGATCATGTGAAAACTGTTGGAACCCAGATCGACGGCGGCGACGTCGGCATCGGGTTCGTCGGCTCCACTCAAGCCGTGCCTCGCATCACGAACAGCAGCAGTAGCCACAGCGCGGCGACCAGTTGGCAGAGATAGGTGATCGCGGCGCCAACCTGACGCTTGCGATTGATGGCACTGCCGAGCAGGCCGTAGGAGAACACCAGACGCCCGATGACGAAGGCCGAACCCAGCAGCCACACGCCGATGCCGGGCGCATTGTGCTCAAGCAGCAACAGCATGATCAGGAAGATCGGCACGTGCTCGGTCGCGTTCGCATGCGTGCGCGTCGCGCGCAGCAGCATGGCCTGGCCGCCGTCCCCGAGCGCGACCTGATAGCGAATCCGCAACTGCGACACGCGGGCCGCGAGAATGAGGATCAGCAGCCCGTTCAGTGCCGCCGTGACCGCGGTTGCGGCATAGAGCATGCGCGTACTCCCAATGATTGCGGCGGCCGATGATAGCGCAGCCCGGTGCGATTTCCGTGACGAGCGCGACTGCCCCCGCGCGACAGGTTCCGGCGACAAAGCGGCTGCGTCCGGTCGGGCCGCAACCGCCAATCGATGGTATCCTTCGTCATTGACTCCATCAGATGCTTGCCGGACCATTGCGGGCCGCCGGCAGCGCTTGCCAAAGACTTTCTCGACGACGAAATCCGATGACTCGACTTGCGAAATTCGCCTGCGCGGTCGCGCTGGCCTCTGTCTCCACGGTTTGGGCCCAGGACGGGAATGCCGACAACGGCCAGGCTCTGGCGCACACCTGCGCTGGCTGCCACGGCATCCCCGGCTACACCAACGCGTATCCCACATTTCGTGTTCCGCGGCTGGGCGGGCAGCACCCCGAATACATCGTCAGCGCGTTGACCGCCTACAAGTCCGGTCAGCGTTCGCATCCCACCATGACCGCACAGGCGGCATCGCTCACGGATCAGCAGATTCGCGATATCGCCGCCTACGTCACCCAGGCACCGGCGGCGTCGGACGATCCCGACATCGTTCCGGCCGGCGACCCCAAGAAGGGTGAGCAGCTGGCCCAGACCTGCACGGCCTGCCATGGAGCCACCGGCGCACCCAGCATTACCCAGTACCCGATCCTGGCCGGCCAGCATCCGGACTACCTGGCCCATGCGCTCAACGCGTACAAGACCGGTCAGCGCAACAACGCGATCATGAGTGGCTTCGCCTCCAACCTGTCGAAGGACGACATCAAGCACCTCGCTGCCTGGTTCGCTTCGCAGAACGAACCGCTTTACACGCCCAACTTCGAGTAACCGGGCCATCGGCGGCGCCCGCAACCGGGCACCGACCCAAATTGATCAGAAAACGCCCCTTCATGGGGCGTTTTCTGTTGCACTCCCCGCCAGCGAGCCGATACTCTACCGACGCTATCCGTTCGAGACGTTTTGTCTTGATTTTGAAACGGAAGTGCAACGTGGACGTCTTTGTTCATCACTACCGTGAACAAGGGATGTCGCACAGACAACAACGTGCGCGCCCCAATGTGGGGCAATCGAACGCACATCTGCGGTTGGGACTTTAAGGAGTCAACATGAAGAAGATTTTGCTGGGGTCCGCCCTGCTCGCCCTCCCTCTTGCCGGACAGGCGTCCGATCCCTTTCAGCACGTCGATGTCTATTTCCTGGCATCGGATCTCGAAATCTCGACACCCGGCGGCAGCGGTGACGACGACGGCGACGGCTTCGGTATTTCCGGCGCATTCCGCGTTGCCGATCAGGCGTTCCTGACGGGCGAGTTCCAGAGCGCTGAAACCGATGACTTCGACATCGAGATCGATCAGCTTCGCTTCGGCGGCGGTTTCCACACCATGGAATCCACGAACGGCATGACGTTCTACGGCCAGGGTGAATACCTGCAGGTCGAGATCGACGGTGACGACGAGGACGGTTTCGGCCTGCACGGCGGCCTGATCCTGGCAGCCTCCGAGCAACTGCGCTTCAACGGCCAGCTGGGCTATCTGTCGCTGGACGACGTGGATGGCCTGGAATATCTCCTCAGCGTCGCGTTCGACATCACGCCGAACTTCGGGCTGTTCGCCGACTACCGGGTCAGCACGCTTGAGGACGACAACGACAACGAACTGGACCTGACCGACGTGAAGCTGGGCGTCAGCCTGCTGTTCTGATCCGTCAGTCCGTGTCGACAAAAGGCGTCAAGCGCGAGCTTGACGCCTTTTTTGTGCCCGCCACTGCTCGCGCCTCTCCACAGCTGGCTGCGCAAATCACCGGACCACGCATGACCTGACCATCGGGGGAGCTGACACCGATGCCCAAGCCCCCTTTCCCGGGGTTGCGGCAATTCAACGCATGAAACCCTGGCCCCGCGATACTGGTTTAGGGCCATTTCGAATTTCCGGAAATGGACGCATGCGCGGAAAACACCCGGACACAAAAAAGGCGGGTCGAAACCCGCCTTTTTCGATGACTCTGTCAGGGAACTGATCAGAGCGGAGTGACGTTCTCCGCCTGAGGTCCCTTCTGGCCCTGCACGACACGCATCGTGACCTTCTGGCCTTCATGCAGCGTGCGACGACCGGAGCCATTGATTGCGCTGAAATGAACAAACACGTCTTTGCCGCCTGCGCGTTCGACAAATCCGAATCCCTTCTCGTCATTGAACCACTTGACGGTACCTTCAATTTCGTCAGACATTCCTTCTCTCTTTCAAACTACGCTGCTCATTTCAGCGTGAACAATGCCGGCGGGTATTCGCCAACTCCTCGCATTCTACGCGTGCGCCTGAAAAAACCAGATACGTTTCCGTTACATCCGACGAACGGTCAACGATTCGGTTGACTCTGAACGAATTTGTCGTTTGCAGGCGACGAAATCGGTCGGAAACCGCAGCCTGCCGATGCGCTCTCATCGACCATGGAGCGAGCACCGCGCAAACCGGCGTGCTCGGACAAGCCTGATGCCGCCTCAGAACTTCAGCAACATCCCCATGTAACCACCCTTGAACTCGGCATCAACGGCGTAGTGGCTGGTCGTGAATCGATAGCGCCTGGACTGGATGCCCAGTTCCAGACCCAGCGGACGCAGCACCGGCCACAACAGCGTTCCGCGAGCGTGAATGGCGCGATCATCACCGGACGCCACATAGGCGGTTTCGAAGCGCAGCGTGATCGGACCAAACGGCGCGACATCCAGGCGGAGCAGACCCAGCGGATAAATCTCGTCGTAGCGATCGGTCTCGGCCAGCTCGCCGTCCTCCTGACGCGTAACGACACCATCGAGATTCTCGACCATGACGCCCACGCCGAGACGCACGCCATCCTCGATCAACGGCAGGGTGACGGACAGCGCGGTCACGTCGAACTCCGCGGAGGCGCGGCCAGTGGAGCCGGGAATGATCAGAAATCCGTCGGATTCGGCCGTGGCCCCCGCATCCAGCCCCTGACGTTCGAGCAGCACATCCGGAGCCCAGCGATGGGGAAAGCTCAGACCCAGGCGCAGATAGCCCTGATCCTCGTCGTCACGTGACAGGTCGGAGAAGCTGATCTGATCCGTCGTGTCCCTGACACTGCCGCTGGCGTCGTAACTCCACTGCCCGAACGCCACTTCACCATGCCAGTCACGTTCCTTCGCGTCAGCCACAACCGTCAGCGGCGCCAGCGCCAGACCGGCGCAAAGTGTCATCTGGACGAGTCGGTGCATCCCTGCCCTCCTGCGATCGTTCCGTTCCGGATGGACTGCGCTTACGCGCCGCGCCTCGACATGAAGACCAGCTTTTCGAACAGATGGATGTCCTGCTCGTTCTTGATCAGGGCGCCGTAGAGTGGCGGCAGCGATTTCTTCGCGCTGCTCTCGCGCAGCGTCGTGGCGTCGATGTCCTCGGCCAGCAACAGCTTGAGCCAGTCGATCAGTTCCGAGGTCGACGGTTTCTTCTTCAGCCCCGGCGCCTCGCGCAGGTCGAAGAAGATTTCCATCGCCACTCGCAGCAGTTCCGGCTTCAGCTTGGGGAAATGCACGTCGACGATGGCCTGCATCGTGTCCTTGTCCGGAAAGCGGATGTAGTGGAAGAAGCAGCGACGCAGAAACGCGTCCGGCAGTTCCTTCTCGTTGTTCGACGTGATGATGATGATCGGCCGGTGCGTCGCCCGGATCGTCTCGCGGGTTTCGTAGACGTCGAACTCCATGCGATCGAGTTCGCGCAACAGATCGTTGGGAAACTCGATGTCCGCCTTGTCGATCTCGTCGATCAGCAGCACCGGCTGCTCGTCGCAGGAAAAGCACTCCCACAACGCGCCTTTGACGATGTAGTTGGCAATATCGTGGACCTTCTCCTCGCCAAGCTGTGAATCGCGCAGGCGGGACACCGCGTCATATTCGTACAGGCCCTGCTGCGCCTTGGTCGTCGACTTGATGTGCCACTCGAACAGCGGCTTGCCCAGCGACCGCGCGACCTCCTGGGCCAGCAGCGTCTTGCCCGTGCCGGGCTCGCCCTTGATCAGCAGCGGCCGCTCCAGCGCGACCGCAGCGTTGACCGCCAGCTTCAGGTCGTCAGTGGCGACGTATTGTTCCGTTCCCTCGAATCGATTGGTCATGGTGTCAGTATCAACTGGTGTTCGGTGGTCCCTGGCAAGAACGGCGCGCGGCGCCCTTCCGCCCAGTCTTGAAAGCCGGCGAGGAACCACGGCGACAGCGGATGTCCGCTCTGCCCTCCCGGCATCGTAAAGTATCCGGCCGCTTCGTGACCCGGTGACACGGCAAAGCGTTCCGAGGCACCAAAGCCCGGGCGCGCCACGCGAGGCATGTCGCGGTCGCCGGCCTGCGGCACCGCCGGCGCCTTCAGATGGCGCCCGAGCCAGGACGGCAGAAAACCCGCCAGCGGATGCTCGATCTCCGCGCGGTTCGCCTCCCCCCAGGTCTGCTCGGCCAGCGGCCCGTCGGCCTTTGCCGAATCAATCACCTGCCGCGCGACTTCGCTCAGCAGCGCATCCCAGTCGGCCACGCCGGCCGGCAGCAGATGCGCCGGCCGCTGTTCGATCAGCGCCCACAGCGCATGCTCGAACTGATGCGAACGCCGCACCGGGGCATCCGGCACGGCCTCACGCACCGGCGCCGTCAGCGCGGTCCAGACCCGGTCCGTGACGGCATTGTGGAACGCGCGCACCAGCGGATACCCGGCGTCGTCCACCGACGCGCGCATCCCCTCCTCGCGCAGGAGCGCGCCAGCGGCGTCGCCGTCGGGCAGCTGCGCCAACATCAGCCTGCGCCAGCGCTCCAGAAACAACGCGCGATCATCCAGCACGATGTCGTGCATCGACGCTTCATCGTGCGCATCGCGAGCGAACAGATCGTCGCGGATCTGCCCGGCCCGTGCGCCCAGCGCATAACCCCCGTTGCCCACCCGGGCCAGCGCCTCACCGGAGACCGTGCGCGCGTTCGCCGTCCACAAACGGCCGCTATCCGGCGCCACGATCCGCGGAACCGCGTCGTCGGGAAGCCATCCATCCCAGCCAATCGCGTCCGTACGCAAGGCAGGACGGTCGCCGCTGAATCCGCGACGAACCGGAATCCGGCCGGCGATGGTCCAGGCGATCCGGCCATCGGCGCCGGCGATCATCATGTTCTGCGGCGGGATGCCGGCACGGTGCGCAACCGCGATGGCCTCGTCGACACTCTGAACCTGCTCCATCAGCAGCAGGTTCAGGTTGAGCCCGCCGGGCTCGCGCGCCGTCCACTGCACGGCGTAATCGCCCAGCAGTGGATCGTGATGCACGGGACCGAACGCCGAGGTCCGCACCGTCAGCACTTCCGGTTCGCCGCCCTGCACCGGCAGCTCGAGCCGCAGGGTTTCGATCTGCTCCGGCGCCAGCGTGACGATGTCGGAGTAGTCGCCGTAGCTGTTGGTGAAGCCCCAGGCGATGTGCCCGTTGCTGCCGGCGATGATCGCGGGCAGTCCCGGCAGCGTGACACCGGTGATGTCGAAGCCGGAGGCTCCGCGCAGATGCAGGCGCACGCGATACCAGATGTTCGGCAGCCCGAGTCCGAGGTGCATGTCGTCGGCGACGATGGCGCCGCCATGCGGAGTCAGCCGGCCGGAGACCGCCCAGTTGTTGCTGCCACGCAGCGGCTCCAGCGGCGTTACCGCGGCCAGCGACTCTCCGACCGATGCGGTCCACTGCGCCGCCGACGGAACCACCGGCGCGGGCAGTGGCTCGCCCAGCAACGGCGCATCCCAGGGACCGCCCTGGGGCGCCAGGAACGCGGCGGCCTCGTCGCCCAGCACCCGACGCAGCACCGCATCGTCACGCTCCTTGCGCGCGGTGCGGTCGGTCAGGTCCATGAACATGCTCAGCGCCACCAGCAGACTGTCCTGCGCCTGCCAGAGTTGAGGCTCGGTGCGCAGCATCCAGTATTCGAAGGGACGTGCGCCAAGTTCACCAAGGCCGGCGTTGACACCCTCGGCGTAGGCTTCCAGCAGCGCGCGAATCGGCGGCTGCGCGTCAGCCAGCCCCCGCGTGGCTACGGCGCGAAGCTGCTCGGGCGCCACCTTGCGGTCCAGCGGCAGCGCCGCGGCACCGACCAGGCCGGCCAGTTCCCCGGCCGCGGCGCGGCGCAGCAAGTCCATCTGGAAGAAGCGATCCTGCGCATGCAGAAAGCCGGTGGCGCGGGCGAGATCAAGTCGGTCGTCGCCGGTCAGCGTGGGAACACCCTGGCCATCGCGCTCGACCGTGACCGGCTCGCGCAGGCCGGCGAGCGCGAGCTCGCCATCAAGCTTGGGGAGGCTGGCCCGCAACACGCCCCAGGCGAGCAGGACGACGGCGATCAGCAGCACGGCGAGGACGACAACCGCGCGCGTCGTCCACCGTCGCATGCCCTGCATCGCCATCGCCCCCTGATCGGGCGGCCGGTCTAGGCCCGCGCCTCCAGCATGGCGATGGCCGGCAGAGTCTTGCCTTCCAGCAGCTCGAGAAACGCGCCACCGCCGGTGGAGATGTAGGACACCTGATCGGCGATACCGTACTTGTCGATCGCCGCCAGGGTGTCACCACCACCTGCGATGGAAAACGCATCCGATGCCGCGATGGCCTTCGACATCGCCTCGGTGCCGCCGGCAAAGGCGTCGAATTCGAACACGCCAACCGGCCCGTTCCAGACGATGGTGCCGGCGCCGTCCAGCAGCGCGGCCAGCGTCTTCTGCGTGTCCGGGCCGACATCCAGCACCATGTCCTTGTCACCGATCTGGTCGGCCGGCTTCACGGTGGCTTCCGCGTCGGCGGAAAACTCGCTGGCGACGACCACATCGGTGGGCAGCGGAATGTCGCCGCCCTTGGCCTTGACCGCCTCCATGATGCGCTTGGCCGTGTCGATCAGGTCCGGCTCATGCAGCGAGGCGCCTACACTGACACCGGTCGCGGCGAGAAAGGTGTTGGCGATGCCGCCGCCCAGCACCAACTGGTCCACCTTGTCGATCAGCGACTCGATCACGCCCAGCTTGGTCGAAACCTTGGAGCCGCCGATGATCGCAACCAGCGGCCGCGCCGGGTTGTCCAGCGCCTTGCCCAGCGCATCCATCTCGGCCGCGAGCAGCGGACCGGCGCAGGCGGCGGGGGCGAACTTGCCGACACCGTGGGTCGAGGCCTGGGCGCGATGCGCCGTGCCGAAAGCGTCCATCACGTAGATGTCGCAAAGCGCCGCCATGCGTTTGGCCAGCGTCTCGTCGTCCTTCTTCTCCCCTTCCAGGAAGCGAACGTTCTCGCACAGCACCACGTCGCCGGGATGCGGCGCATCCATGGTCAGCCAGTCGGTGATCAGCGGCACCGGCGCACCCAGTGCCTGCGACAGCCACTGCGCCACCGGTTGCAGGCTGTACTTCGCCTCCGGCTGACCCTCGGTCGGGCGGCCGAGATGCGACATCACCATCACCCGGGCACCGGCATCGCGCGCGGCGCGGATGGTCGGCAGCGCCGCCCTGAGTCGGGCATCGGAGGTAATGCGGTCGCCGTCCAGCGGCACGTTGAGATCTTCACGGATCAGGACCCGCTTGCCGGCGAGATCCAGGTCAGTCATGCGTTTCATGCGGTGCTCCTCGAAGCAGGCCGCCCGCATCCGGCAGGCGGCGGGCGCGGGCAGCTCGTCATGCCAACGCCGTGATGATGGAACTGCGGTGAGCCCTGAGGGCTTGCGGTTTCGACGCCATGAATCGACGTCACGTCATGCATTCTCGAGAGCGTTTCACCCTCGCGAAAGGTGCCGTCTGCCGCCCAAGGTCAAGGCGCGGAGACGCGCTGAGCGCGGAGCGGACTGTTGCTCCGTGAGCACTCAGCGCGTCTTCGCAACGCCGAGATTGGGTGACAGACGGCGCCGCGCTCAGGCTTTCGCCAAGGCCAGCGTGGTGTCGAGCATGCGGTTGCTGTAGCCCCACTCGTTGTCGTACCACGAGCAGACCTTGATCAGACCGCCGTCGATCTCGCGGGTCAGACCGGCATCGTAGGTGCTGGACGCGGGATCGTGGTTGAAGTCGATCGACACCAGCGGCGCGTCGTTGTAGTTCAGCACGGCCGACAGCGGGCCGGACTCGGACGCCGCCTTCATGATCTTGTGGATCTCGTCGACGGAGGTCGCACGCGACGGCTTGAAGGTCAGGTCGACCAGCGACACGTTGATCGTCGGCACGCGGATGGCGAAGCCGTCCAGCTTGCCCTTGAGTTCCGGCAGCACCAGGCCGACAGCAGCGGCGGCGCCGGTCTTGGTCGGAATCATCGACTGCGTGGCCGAACGGGCACGGCGCAGATCCGAGTGATAGACGTCGGTCAGCACCTGGTCGTTGGTGAAGGCGTGAATCGTGGTCATCAGACCGGATTCGATGCCCACCGTATCCTGCAGGGCCTTGGCGACCGGCGCCAGACAGTTCGTGGTGCAGGAAGCGTTGCTGACGATCTGGTCGGAGGCTTCCAGCGTTTCGTGGTTGACGCCGTAGACGATGGTCTTGACGTCGGAACCGGCCGGCTGCGACACGACAACGTGCTTCGCACCACCCTGGATGTGGGCCATGGCCTTGTCCTTGGTGGCGAAGAAGCCGGTGCATTCCAGCACCACGTCCACACCCAGTTCGCCCCACGGCAGTTCGGCCGGGTTGCGATTGGCCAGCACCTTGATCTTGTCGCCGTTGACGACGATGTAATCGCCCTCGACGGTCACCGTGCCCGGGAACTTGCCGTGGGCGGTGTCGTACTGGGTCAGATGCGCGTTGGTGTTCGCGTCACCCAGGTCGTTGATCGCCACGATCTGGATTTCATCGGTGCGGCCGGATTCATACAGCGCACGCAGGACATTGCGGCCGATACGGCCATAACCGTTGATCGCGATCTTCGTTGCCATGCTTTTCTCTCCTTTGATGTCTGGTTACTTCAACAGATCGCGCACAGTCTTCACTACGCGATCCGACGTCAGGTCAAAATGCTGGAAGGCGTCTCCCGCCGGGGCGGACACGCCGTAACTGTCGATGCCGAGCACCGCGCCGGCCGAACCGACCCAGCGCCACCAGGTCCCGGTGGCGCCCGCCTCGATGGCCACGCGCGCGGTCACCGATGCCGGCAACACGGCGGCGCGGTAGGCCTCGGTCTGGCGCAGGAATGCCTCCTCGCAGGGCATGGACACCACGCGGGTGGGCACGCCGTCGTCGCTCAGCGTCTTGGCGGCCTCGACCGCCAGCTCGACTTCCGAACCGGTACCGATCACCACCGCGACCGGATCGGCGGCGGGCTCCCACAGCACGTAGGCGCCGCGACGCACCGCGGCGAGCTGTTCGGCGCTGCGCCGCTGATGCTCGATGTTCTGCCGGGTCAGCGCCAGCGCGGAGGGGCCGTCCTGCCGCAGCAGCGCGGATTCCCAGGCCACCGCGGTTTCCACGTCGTCGCAGGGACGCCAGACGTCCAGATTGGGCATCAGGCGCAGGCTGCCGACATGCTCGATCGGCTGGTGCGTCGGGCCATCCTCGCCCAGACCGATGGAGTCGTGGGTGTAGACCAGAATGTTCTGCACAGCCATCAGCGCGGCCAGGCGCACGGCGTTGCGCGCGTAGTCCGAGAACGTCAGGAAGGTGCCGGAAAACGGGATGAAGCCACCGTGCAGCCGCAGTCCGTTGCCGATCGCGGTCATGCCGAACTCGCGCACGCCGTAGTAGATGTACTGACCCTTGACCGTCTCCGGTGTCACCGGTTCCACGCCCTTCCAGATCGTGCCGTTGGAGCCGGTCAGATCAGCCGAGCCGCCCAGCAGTTCCGGCAGGCCGGGCGCGATGGCGTTGAGCACCGCCTGCGAGGCCTTGCGGGTCGCGTTCTTCTTGCCGTTTTCCTGCACGTCCTCGACGTAGCGTGCGAGGCTGTCGACCAGATCGG
>CALBOV010000236.1 GCA_937896565.1 uncultured Salinisphaerales bacterium | reverse complement strand
GGGATCTGCGTCTGAATGTCGGCCACAGCGTTCGCTTCGCCAATGAATGTCGCGAGCAGGCCGCCGGCGACATCACCATCATGACCAACCTGATGGAGGCGCGGCTGATCGCCGGCGACGTCAAGCTCCATCTGGACATGCAGCGCCAGACCGCGCCGGACAAGATCTGGCCGACCGAGCGGTTCTTCACCGCCAAGCAGAACGAGCAGCTCGCCCGCCACGCCAAGTTCGACGATTCGGGCTACAAGCTCGAACCGAACGTGAAGGAAAGCCCGGGCGGGCTGCGCGATATCCACACGATTCTGTGGGTCGCCAAGCGCCAGTTTCCAGGCGCGACACTGAACGATCTCAAGCGTCACGGCCTGCTGACGGCGCAGGAATGCGCCGAACTGGTGGCCGGCCAGGATTTCCTGTGGCGCGTGCGCTTCGCGCTGCACCTGATCGCCGACCGCCACGAGGATCGCCTGCTGTTCGACTACCAGGTGCGGATTGCCGAGTTGTTCGGGTTTGTCGACCAGTCGCACAACCGCGCCGTCGAACAGTTCATGCAGCTGTACTACCGGCAGATCAAGGCGCTGTCCTGCCTGAACGATCTGATGCTGCAGTTGTTCGAGGAAAGCATCCTGCACCCGGATGACGTGGGCAAACCGACGCGCATCAACCGCCGGTTCCAGTCCCGACACGGCTACATCGAGGTCGTTGATCCCGGCGTGTTCCGGCGCCAGCCGCAGGCCTTGCTGGAAATCTTCCTGCTGCTGCAGAAGCGCACCGAGCTGCGCGGCATCCGCGCGCAGACGCTGCGACTGATCCGCCGCGACCGCAAGCTGATCAACGACCGGGTCCGCGCGGACATTCGCGCCAAGTCGCTGTTCATGGAAATCATGCGCCAGCCGGGTGGCCTGACCCGCGCGTTGCGCCGGATGAACCGCTACGGCGTGCTGGGGCGTTACATCCCCGCCTTCGGCAACAGCAACGGCCGGATGCAGTACGACCTGTTCCACACGCTGACCGTGGACGAGCACACGCTGTTCGTCATCCGCAACATGCGTCGGCTGGCCATGCCGCAGTTCCGCGACGAGCATCCGTTCTTCAGCGAGATCATGGACCGGATCCCGAAGCCGGAACTGCTTTATCTGGGTGGGCTGTTTCACGATATCGCCAAGGGCCGTGGCGGTGACCACTCGGAACTGGGCGCCGAAGACGCCCTCCAGTTCTGCCAGGATCACGGCCTGCCCCAGTGGGACTGCGAACTGGTCGCCTGGCTGGTACGCCAGCACCTGCTGATGTCCATCACCGCGCAGCGCAAGGACATCACCGATCCGACGGTGCTGCGCGAGTTCGCCGCCACCGTGAAGGACCGCACGCACCTGGACTACCTGCTGCTGATGACCGCCTGCGACATCCGCGCGACCAATCCGGCGCTGTGGAACTCCTGGCGCGAAAGCCTGCTCAAGGACCTTTATCTCGCTACCTGCCGTCTGCTGTCCCGCGGACTGACCAATCCGCTGGAAAAGGACGTGCTGGCCCGCGAATCGCAGGACGCGGCCATGCAGGTCATCGGCGCTGCGGCCGACCCGGACGACATCAAGGCGCTGTGGGCACGGCTGGGCGATGACTACTTCCTGCGTCACTCCGACGAGGAGATCGCGCATCACACGCTGGCGATCCTGAATCACGCCAATGGTTCACCGCTGGTCACGCTGGGGGAAACCAGCGGCGGCGGCGTCACCGTGTTCATCTACATGCGCGACCAGGATCACCTGTTCGCCGTGACCACGGGCGTGCTCGCCCAGCTCGGCCTGACCGTGCTCGACGCCCGCCTGGAAACCACCGAGGACGGCTACGCCTTCGACAGTTACGCGATCTGCGAGGGCGACGGCTCGCCGATCTCCGAGCCGCATCGCAAGGACGAGATCGTCGGCGCGCTGACCTCGGTACTGTCCAACCCGGACATCTCCAGCGTCAACGTGACGCGCCGGGTTTCCCGCCAGCTGCGCCACTTCCGCACACCGACGCAGGTGTATTTCAGCAACGACCCGGAGCAGGGCCGCACCATCATGGAGCTGGTCACCGGCGACCGCCCCGGCCTGCTGTCCATCGTTGGCCGCGTGTTCCGCAAACGCGGCATTCTGCTGGTCGCCGCGAAGATCGGCACCATCGGCGAACGCGCCGAGGATGTCTTCTTCATCACCGACAGCCGGCACCGCCCCATCCAGGACCCCGCCGTTTTCAATGAACTTCGACGCGTACTGACTCGTGTGTTGCAAAGCGAGGACCACCTGAGCACCGACGAAGCCGTCGCCTACATCGAGTAACAATGACCGACCTGACCGCACTGGAATCACGAATCACCGCCGCTTTCGACGACCGCGCCACGCTGAGCCCGGACAACGCACCCGCCGACCTGCGCGATGCGGTCGAACAGACGCTGGGACTGCTGGACGCCGGCACGCTGCGCGTCGCCGAACCCGCCGAAGGTGGCTGGGTCGTCAACGAATGGGCCAAGAAAGCCGTGCTGCTGTCCTTCCGCCTGTACGACAACCACCTGATCGAGGGCGGCGAGACCCGTTACTTCGACAAGGTGCCGGGCAAGTACGCGGACTACAGTGACGAGGATTTCCGCCGCGACGGCGTCCGCGTCGTGCCCCCCGCCATGGTTCGTCGCGGCGTGCATGTCGCCCCCGGGGCGGTGCTGATGCCGAGCTACGTCAACATCGGCGCCTATGTCGGTCCCGGCACCATGGTCGACACCTGGGCCACGGTCGGCTCCTGCGCGCAGATCGGCGCCAACGTGCACCTGTCCGGTGGCGTCGGTATCGGCGGTGTGCTGGAACCGCTCCAGGCCGCTCCGGTGATCATCGAGGACGACTGCTTTCTCGGCGCCCGTTCCGAGGTCGTCGAGGGCGTGATCGTGGAACGCGGCGCGGTGCTGGCGATGGGCGTGTTCATCAGCCAGTCCACGCCGATCTACGACCGCGAGGCCGACACGATCAGCTTCGGACGCGTGCCCGCCGGCGCCGTCGTGGTGCCAGGCTCCCTGCCGAAGGACGGTGGACGCTACAGCCTGAACTGCGCGGTCATCGTCAAGCGCGTGGACGAACGCACGCGCGCCAAGGTCGGCATCAACACGCTGCTGCGCGAGGCGGCCACCGAATGAGCCTGGCGGCGGTCCGCCCCAGCGCGTCGCAGACACCGGAGCAGGCGCTGCTGGAACAGCTGATCCGGCGCGAATCGGTGACGCCGATCGACGCCGGCTGCCAGGACCTGATCGCCAGCCGCCTGGAAGCAATCGGCTTCACCATCGAGCATCTGCCATTCGGCGACGTCGCCAATCTCTGGGCGACGCGCGGTACCGGCGCGCCGACGCTCTGCTTCGCCGGCCACACCGACGTGGTGCCCAGCGGCCCCGCGGATCAGTGGACCTCGCCGCCCTTCGAGCCCACCGAACGTGACGGGCATCTGTTCGGACGTGGCGCCGCCGACATGAAATCCGGCCTGTCCTCCATGATCGTCGCACTGGAGGCATTCGTCGCGGCCCACCCCGATCACCGCGGTCGCCTGGCCATGCTGGTGACCAGCGACGAGGAAGGCGCGGCGCGAGACGGCATCCGGCGCGTCGTCGAGCATTTCCGCGAGCGCGGCGAGACCATCGAGTTCTGCGTGGTCGGCGAGTGTTCCAGCGTCGACGCGTTCGGCGATCGCATGATGGTCGGCCGTCGCGGCTCCATCGGCGCCACCCTGACCGTGATCGGACGCCAGGGCCATGTCGCCTACCCGCATCTGGCCGACAACCCGGTGCATCGGGCGCTGGCCGCGATGGACGAACTCGCCCGACTGCGCTGGGACGAGGGCAACGCGGAGTTTCCGCCCACCTCGTTCCAGATCACCAACGTCCGCGCCGGCACCGGCGCCAGCAACGTGGTCCCGGGCACCGCGGAATTCGACTTCAACCTGCGCTATTCCACCGAACTCGACGCCGGCACCATCCGCAAGCGCGTGGTCGACATCCTCGACGCGCATCGGCTCAGCTACCGGCTCGACTGGTGGCTGTCCGGCGAACCGTTCCTGACCCACCCAGGCCCGCTGCGCAGCGCCGGCATCGAAGCCATCAACGCCGTCACCGGCCTGACGCCCGCGGAATCCACCGCTGGCGGCACCTCCGACGGTCGCTTCATCGCCCAGCTTGGCACCGAGGTGGTGGAGATCGGCCCGGTCAACGCGACCATTCACCAGATCGACGAATGTGTTCGCATCGCCGACCTGCCGAAACTGACCGCGGTGTACCGGGAGATCATGGAGCGCCTGCTCGCTTCGCCGACGACATGAACACGACCGCTGACGACATCCGAGTCGGCAGTCAGGCGTACCAGCCGCCGGGCTGGCTACGCAATCCCCATCTGCAAAGCGTTCTGGCCTCGACGTCCCTGCGCCGACGCCTGATCGCCTCACGCAGCCCTGGCATGCAGGCCTCCAGCCGACGGCTGACGCTGGACTGCGGCGATGGCGTTCGGCTCTACGCCCACAGCAGCCCGCAACCCGGCGACACCGCGAGTCGTGGGCTGGTCGTGCTGATTCACGGCTGGGAGGGCTGCCATGACTCGGTGTACCTGTTCTCGATGGCCTCCAGGCTCTGGGATGCGGGTTACTCCATCGTCCGCCTGAACCTGCGTGACCACGGCTTTTCCCATCACCTCAACCGCGAACCTTTCGTGTCGACCCGGCTATCCGATCCGGTGGGCGCGTTGCGCGATATCGCCGGCCGCCTGCCCGGCGGCGACAACCCGTTCCTGATGGGGTTTTCCATGGGCGGCAACATGGCGCTGCGCACCGCGGCGGCCGCCGTCGAGGCAGGCCTGTCGATCCGCGGTCTGCTGGCGGTAAGCCCAGCCATCAACCCGCTAGCGACCACGCGAGCCATCGACGAGGGCGCGGCGCTTTACCGCACCTATTTCCGGCGCAAGTGGGTCCGGTCCCTGCGCGCCAAGGAAGCCGCTTTTCCCGGCGTGCACGACCTCGACGACATGCGCGAGGCACCGACGCTGGAAAACGCGACCGAACTGTTTGCCCCCCGGTTCACGCCCTACGACGACTATCGCGATTATCTGGCCGCCTACACGCTGACCGGCCGCGCGCTGGGGGGGCTGACCGTGCCGACGCACATCCTCACCGCCGAGGACGATCCGGTGATCCCGATCGATGATTTCGCGAACCTGCACCTGCCGTCCGGCGTCAGCCTCGAGGTCACCGAATTCGGCGGCCACTGCGGCTTCATCAAGTCCCGTGCGCTGGACTGCTACACCGACGACGTCGGGCTGCAGTTCCTGACCTCCTTCGACTGACCATCACGTCGCGACGCCGCCTCGCCCCACCCCGTTGCGGGTGCACATGGCTTTGGTGACTTTCGCCGAGACGAAAGTCACTCGCCCGTCGGCGGGAAACCCGCCACTTCAGTTCGTCCGGACAATCGGTTCAACACGTCCCCGCCGCCACGACGCGAGCGAGCCCCAGTCGGGTCTTCGCACCTACCCGGCAGCCAGCATGGCGGCATGACGCCCCGCGGCCTGCCGCTGTGTCAGCGTGCCCTCGTCCGAGGCAAGGAAGGCATCGAGCCGTGGCATCGCGTAGTCGTAGGCCGACTGGATGATCTCGTCCATCCGATCCCAGTCGAACATGCCGATCCCTGACACGGGCATGTGGATATAGCACTCCGCATCGGTCTCTCGGCTCGAGATCGTCTCGGAACTGACCACGGTGGCGGCACGATGCAGCAACCGGAAGATGCCGGGGAATCGTTCAACCCCGCGCTGCCAGCGCAGCGGTTCGGGCGTGTCCTCAGCCTGCTGGCCAATGACGAACTGCTCCCGGTTGCTGACGTCGCAGGACATGATCGGACCGCGCCCCAGCTCCCGCATCTTGTCCACCGGCAGGCTGTTCAGCACCCCGCCGTCGCAAAGCAGTTCCCCCTGCCAGACCAGGGGCGGCACGATGCCGGGCACGGCCATGCTCGCCGCCAGCCAGTCGCGCAACGTGCCCCAGCGATGCGCCACGGACTCGCCCTGCGACAGATTGGTGCTGACGCAGAAGTACGGGATGTGCAGCTCCTCGATCCGCGTGTCACCGAACACCTGATCGAGCCGACGCAGAAACTTGCGCCCGCCGATCAGACCCACGCGCGGCATCACGTAGTCGTTGAGGTAGTTGTTGTCGACGAAGGTCTCGCGCAGGTTCGCCGCGGCATTCTGGCTGTCCATGCCAATCGCCATCAGCGCCGCGACGTAGGCGCCCATGCTCGCCCCGCCCAGTACGTCGCACTCGATGCCCTGGGCTTCCAGCGCCCGCCAGAGGCCCAGATGCGCAAAGCCCCGGGCGCCGCCGCCACCCAGCACCAGCCCCAGCCCACGCCCGGTGATCAGGCGTACCAGGCGCTCGAAGGTTTCCGGACGATCCAGCGTCGCATGCAGCACCGATTCGGTGCCGCAAAGCTCCGACCAGGCACCCGGATCGGCGCGTGTCTTCTCGGCGTCGTAGTGGGCGATGCACAGTTCAGCACTGGCGCGACCACGAATCGCTTGAAACGCCTGGATTTCGGGCGTCATCCGCGCCGACGCCGCACCGTCCACGACCACCAGTACGCGGTCGGCCTGGCGGATGCATCGGCGCGACCAGTGCGAATCATCACCGTCGGTGGCATAGATCAGATAGCGGTACTGCGTCTCCAGCTCGCTGAGCCAGGCCGCGACCCGTTCGGACAGCTCGGCGTTGTCCAGCTGACTGTCGGCCGCACCCTCGCCCAACGCCCGATCCACGCGATCGGCGGTCAGACGTAAGGTCGGCCCCTGCTCCGCCATGGCCTTGGCGACGGCGTTCGCCACCGCCGTCAGGTCCATGCCGGGATGCCCGGGAACCAGCGCGATGGTCGCGAGCGACTGGGCGCTGGAGGCCTCGCCGCCGGCATTGAGCGTCCGGACCAGTCGCCCGACCAGAAACCGGATGATCTCGATGGCTTCGTGGGGGTGCTTGACCGCGATCCGCTCGAAGGCCGGTTTGGAAATCGTGACGACCACGCTTTCGCGCAGCACTTCGACTCGCGTCAGCCGACGCTCGCCGGTCATCATCGACACACCACCGACAACCTCGCCGCGCGCCAGCTCGCGCAGCAGATGCAGCCCTCCGTGCTCCGGACGCAACAGCAACAGCCGCCCGGTCCCGATCACATGGAAGGATTCGGCCAGGTCGCCAGCCTCGAACAGGACATGACCCGGACGCAGCAACCGCTTTTCCGCGGCGTCGGCCAGCAGGCTCAATGACTTGCTGTTCAGCCCCGAAAACGCCGGACTGTTGGCCAGTATGCTCTGAGCGTCCATCCTCGCCGCACCCCGTCAATGCTGCCGTGACCGTCGCGCCACCATGGTCGGCGACGTCAGGATCACAAGGATTGCACAACGGGATTGGGCTTGCGACGGCCAGGCCGTCGTCGACCGCATCAGCTCCGCTGGCGGGCGATCCGGCGAGTCACGCGATTGACCAGACGCGGGGCGACACGCTTGAGCTGAACCCCGAGAATTTCCTTGCCGCCGACGAGAATCTCGGGCTGTCCACGCTCGATGGCGCGCAGCGTCCGGTCCGCCACGATCTCCGGCGCAATGCCGGAAGCCAGGTCGGAATCCATCGCGCCGTGGGCCTTTCCGTCCCCCTGCAACGCGGCGTAGGACAGCGGCGTGTTGACGAAGCCGGGGCAGACGACCAGCACGCCGACGCCCTGGTCCTGCACCTCCGCCCGCAGCGCATCGCAGTAGCCGACCACCGCGTGCTTGGCGGCGCAGTAGCCGGTGCGAAACGGCACGCCGATCTTTCCGGCAACGCTGGCGATCGCCACGATCTGACCCGAACCGCGGTCGAGCATGCCGGGCAGCACGGCGGAGGTCAGCGCGATAGTGCCGAACAGGTTCACCTCCATCAGCCGCCGGTAGACCGCCATGTCGGTGTCGATCGCCTTGGATCGCTGCGTGATGCCGGCATTGTTGACGAGGATGTCGACCCCGCCATGACGCTGCTGCACCGCGTTGGCGGCGGATTCGACGGACGCCTGATCGGCAACATCCAGCAGCTGGATGTCGGCAGTGTCACCACATCGCGCGGCGACCTGCTCCAGTTCCGGTTGACGACGGGCGCTCAGGATGACCTGAGCACCCGCGTTGGAAAACGCGACGGCCAGCGAGGCACCGATGCCGGAGGAGGCGCCGGTGATCCAGACCCGCTGGCCGTCGAGCTGCACGCAGCCTGCCTCAGGCCGCCTGTTCCATCGCGCTGCTGTACTCGCCCTTGGCGGCGGCGGAGTTGCACTTGGCGCGATGGAAGAACGCGCGCTGACCGGCGGCGACGTTCTCGTTCTTGCCGCTCCAGGCGGCCAGTGCCGGCGCCTGCAGGGCACGGCCGTAGGAGAACGACAGCGCCCACGGCAGCGGGCCCAGCTTGTTCATCGCATCCAGATGCGCGGTCGCCAGCTCGTCGGACTGACCGCCGGACAGGAACACGATGCCCGGCACCGCGCTCGGCACGTAGCGCTTGAGCGTGCGAACCGTGGCTTCGGCAACGGTCTGGACGTCGGCCTGGGTCGGGCATTTCTTGCCGGAGATCACCATGTTCGGCTTCAGCAGCATGCCTTCCAGCAGCACGCCCTGCAGATCCAGCTCGGCGAAGACCGCCTGCAGCGTGCGGGACGTCACGTCCTCGCAGACCTCCAGCGTGTTGTCGGCATCCATCAGCACTTCCGGCTCGACGATCGGCACGATGTCCTGCTCCTGGCACAGCGCGGCATAGCGGGCCAGCGCGTGGGCGTTGGCCTGGATGCAGTAGTCGGTCGGGATTCCGTCACCAATGGTGATCACCGCGCGCCACTTGGCGAAACGGGCACCGGCTTCGCGGTACTCGATCAGGCGCTCACGCAGGCCGTCCAGCCCCTCGGTCACCTTCTCGCCCGGGGCGCCGGCCAGATCCTTGGCGCCCTTGTCGACCTTGATGCCCGGGATCACGCCCTTGTCGGCCAGCAGCTTCGAGAACGGCGTACCGTCGGAGGCTTTCTGGAACAGCGTCTCCTCGAACAGGATGACGCCGCTGACAAAGTCTTCCATGCCGGCGGTGGTGAACAGCATGTCGCGGTAAGCGCGACGCGTTTCCTCGACGGACTCGACATTGATCGAGTCGAAGCGCTTCTTGATCGTACCGGTGCTCTCGTCAGCCGCGAGCACACCCTTGCCGGGCACAACCATCGCCTGCGCGGTCTTGATCAACGTGTCTGCATTCATGAGAAATCGTCCCTAGTTCTGATGTTGGGTGAAATCCGGGACCTGCGGGAAGCCGCCGGCCGGCGGCTTCCAGCAATTCCCGGAAGGTGGAGCTGGTGAATCGGAAGAGTGATCCATCATCAAGATCGGCTCAGTGGCGGAGAGGGTGGGATTCGAACCCACGAAGGGCGTGAACCCTTGCCGGTTTTCAAGACCGGTGCATTCAACCGCTCTGCCACCTCTCCTGCTTCAACCTGACTGTTCATTGGCCGGCGGTACAACGTGCTCGTCGAAACCGACAAAACGACGGCCACTCTTCGGTGGCCGCGTTGCGCGATCCACACCGAGACGGTGCTGGATACGTGCGAGGCAAAAGTATAGCCAACCGGAGGTTTGCTTGTCCTCTCCGGCGAATCGGACACCGATCAGCGGCCGCGCGGCACCCTTCCCGGCGCCCCGGAATGAGAGCGAAATTTCATCGATTTTAACCTCATTTAGCCGCATTTCACCGACATTGATGATTTCTTGTCGCGTGTGTCCGGTATTGCGGCCGCCACGTTCCTTCAAGCTCTCAGGGCCTTCGGCGGCCGTCCTACGGGCGTGTCAGAAATTTCCCATTGCTGGAACCAAGTCCCACGCGCTTGACTAGCGTCGTACCATTTTTTCTGCTCGCATCAATGCCCTTGGACGACGACTTCGAGACCCCGACAGACGAAAGCTCGCTGATGCTTGTCCGCGAGATTTCGGGGTTTATCCGCGCCGGTCAACTCGACCGCGCCGAGGCCGTCGTGCGTGAACGCCTGGACGAGCAGCCCCGCTTCGCATTCGGACATCTGCTGCTCGGCACGATCTTCGCCCGCGGCAGACGCTACGAGGATGCGATCGAGGCCTGCGAGGCCGCGCTCGAGATCAATCCCCGGCTTGCCCCCGCCCGTCTCCAGATCGGCCGCATCCACTATGAGCAGGATGCCCACGACGTCGCCCGCGAGCACGTTGACGCCGCGCTGGACATGGACCCGAATCTCGCCGGCGGACAGTTGATGCTGGGCGTGCTCGCGATCGAGGAGAACGATGTCGAGGCGGCGGAAGCCGCCCTCAAGGATGTCCTGGATATCCGCCCCCGAGACATCGCGGCACGGCTCATGCTCGCCGAGATCTATCTGGACGACGGGCGAATCCGCAAGGGTATCCGCCTGCTCAAGGCGGTGGTCAAGGACCGCCCTGAATCGCTGGTCGCGCGACTGCGCCTGGGCCGGACACTCGCGGCGGCAGGCAAGTACAAGGATGCGGTGAAGGTATTCGAGGCCGCGGCCCGAGAAGCACCTCGTCCCGCGAGATTTCATGCCCTGGTCGGTGATACCTATCGCCTGCTGAATCGCCCCGCCGACGCCCAGGCCGCCTATGAAGAGGCACTGGCGCAGCAACCGCGGTTCGACCGCGCCCGCTACGCTCTGGCAGACGCGCTGATCGACCAGGCGCGCTACCGCGAAGCGCTGGCCGCGCTCGAACCCATCCTGGAGGCTCGGATTCGTGCCCATTCGGTGCATCAGCGCCACGGGCTGATCCTGTTCGGACTGGGCCGCCACGACCAGGCGCGCAAGGCCTTCCGGACCGCATTGCGCTTCGACGACTCGCTGATCCGTCGCGACCCCGAACTCTCGGCACTGCTTGATCGCCAGGACGACGCCTCGCTGCGTGATGCCGCATCGCGCATCCGCATGCTGCTGCGTCCGGAGTTCACGCTGCCCGATCGCGAAACCCGGATGCGCCAGCGCGATTTCGCCATGCGCTTCCGCCAGATGATGCCGCGCTCACAGTCGCTGGCCTCGAATGAATCCACCGCCCGGGACACCGCCTCATGACCACCGTCAAGCACGCGGCGCCGGCCGGACCCGGAACCCGGGACCTTCTCGCACATTCTTTCTCGAAGACCGTCGTCCCTGAGCCAGGGCGACCCAGGAGTCTGCTCCAATGACCCAGTCCACGTTCGACATCATCTGCCTCAGCCCGGCCGGATTCGACCATCCGGCAATCGCCGTCTCGGCCGCCCGGGCCGGTGGCATCGGCCTGATCGACGCCGAGTTCTGCACCGACCCCGCCGCGATCCGCCGCGACCTGACGCGGGCGCTGGACGCCACGGACGGCAACGTCGGCCTGCGAATCCTGCCCTCGCAGGCCGATCTCGCCTCGGAACTGCTCAAGGCTGCCAAGCCCCGGTCACTGTCGATCGTGCTGGTCCACGGCGACGTGCAGCAGACCTGCCAGGCGCTGGTGCAAATGCGCGGCGAAGGTGCCGGGCACGTCTGGATCGAAGTCACCGACGCCGAACAGCTCGACGCCTGCACCAGCGAACCGGACGGCTATGTCCTCAAGGGGCACGAGGCGCCCGGCTTCGTCGGCGATGACACCGCCTACATCCTGCTGCAGAAGGCCCGCAAACTGACCAGGCGGCCGCTGTTCGTCCGCGGTGGCGTGGGCCTGAACACCGCCGCGGCCTGCCGCCTGGCCGGTGCGGCCGGCGTCGTGCTGGATGACCAGTGCCTGCTGCTGCGCGAATCGCCACTGGACAAGGATCGTCGGGCGGCCTTGGCGCGTCTCAACGGTGGAGAGACCCGGCTGCTGGGCGAACACCTGGGCGTCACCGCCCGCGTGTTCGGTGCGCCGCGTCACCCGCTGTGGGAGCAGGCGGAAGCACTGGAAAATGCCGCCGAGACAGATACCGCCGCCGAGCAGGACTGGCCGCAGACCATCCGCCCGCTGATCGGCTGGGACGAGGCCAATCAGCTCGCGCCCATCGGTCAGGGCATCG
>CALBOV010000235.1 GCA_937896565.1 uncultured Salinisphaerales bacterium | reverse complement strand
TCACGCCGTAACGCGGCATCAGCTCGTCCAGCGCGCGGGATTGCGCTGGCGTCAGCCGGCCTTCGCGACGGACAAAGCTGCGAATCCGGCGGTGATGCGCCGGCGACTCCGCATCGGAGTTGCGACGGGATGCCGTGTCGCTCATTCAACGAGGTCGGTCAACGGCGAGGAGGCGCTGGCATAGCGGCGGCGCGGCATGCGGCCGGCACGGTAGGCCAGCCGGCCCGCCTCGATGCCAAGCTTCATCGCGCGGGCCATCATCACCGGGTCGCGGGCCTCGGCGATGGCGGTGTTCATCAGCACGCCGTCGCAGCCGAGTTCCATGGCGATCGCGGCATCGGAGGCGGTGCCGACGCCGGCGTCGACCAGAATCGGAACCTCGGCGTTCTCGATGATGCTCAGCAGGTTGTAGCGGTTCTGGATGCCCAGGCCGGAGCCGATCGGCGCCGCCAGTGGCATCACCGCGACGCAGCCCATCTCCTCCAGGCGCTTGGCGACGATGGGGTCGTCGGAGGTGTAGACCATCACGTCGAATCCGTCGTCGATCAGTGTCCTGGCGGCCTCCAGCGTGGCGGGCACGTCGGGGAACAGCGTCTTCTGGTCACCCAGCACTTCCAGCTTGACCAGGTTGTGGCCATCCAGCAGCTCGCGGGCGAGCTGGCAGGTGCGCACGGCGTCGTCCGCGGTGTAGCAGCCGGCGGTGTTGGGCAGGATCGTGTAGCGGTCGGGCGGGACCACGTCCAGCAGGTTGGGCTCGTCCGGAGACTGACCGATGTTGGTGCGGCGGATCGCCACGGTGACGATTTCCGCGCCCGATGCGCGAATCGCCTCGCCGGTTTCCTCCAGCGATGCGTACTTGCCGGTGCCGACCAGCAGGCGCGATTGATAGCTGCGGCTGGCGATGGTCAGCGTGTCTGTATTGGGGTCGTCGGTACCGAAAGCCATGCGAACACTCGTCGGTCAATGGGGCGGTTACTTTGGCAGAACTGCGGGCGGGTGTGCAGTTCCGCGGGTGAGGGTCCGGAGATCAGCCTCCGCCGATGGCGTGGACGATCTCGATGGCGTCACCCGGTTGCACCTGGTGGGTGGCATGGGCGCTGCGGGTCACGATATCGCCGTTGACCTCGATGGCCAGGCGCTTGCCCGCGAGGCCCAGACGCTCCACCAAATCCTGCAGGGTGCAGGGCTCGGGCGCGTCGAAAGCATGTCCGTTCAGGCGGATTTCCATGCGGCCGATTCTAACCGATCGGCCCCGCGGCAACCTCGCCCCCAACGAAAAAGGCCCGGTGCAACACCGGGCCTTCTGCTTCGTGACGGGGCTGCAATCAGTCGGCGTTCGACGCGTAGGACTGCACGTGCACGTGGTTGAACATCTGGTCCGGGCGTGCGGCCGTCACCATTTGCCGGGCGCCGCGGCGCATCACGTCGAGGGTGACGGCGTCGCCGACCTCGACGCGCTTGAGCTGGCGGATCACGTCATTGGGTCGCGAGACCGACTGGCCGTTGACCGACTGGATCACGTCGCCGGGCTCCAGGTCCATCGTCCGTCGGTCGCCGGAGGCCACCACCAGCACGCCCGTGTTGGTTCCGAAGTAACTGCCGAGATCCTTGTTGAGCTGGGCCAGGGTCAGACCGGCGCCCACGCTGGCGACCTCCGCGGACGGTGGAACCGGCGGCAGGGGCGGTCGTGGCGCGACCGGTGGATCGATGCGGATCACCCGACGGCCGTTGCCGAGATCCTGCAGGTCCATGACCAGACCTTCGGCGCAATGCACGTCGCCATCGTCGGTATTGAACACGCTGACCCCCGGCACGGGAGGCACCGGCGGGGCGGCGGCGAGCGCGGCGCTGGGCCAGGACAGGTCATCGGTCTTCACCTTGATCTGCTTGCGCTTGCCTCCGCGCAGCACCGCCAACTCGACTTCATCGCCAGGTTCCAGCGCTTCCATGAACTCCGACAGTCCCTTGAGCGCCTTCTCGCCCTGGAAGCGCTCTCCGTTGGCCGCGGTGATGATGTCGCCGGCATGGATGCCCGCCTTTTCGGCCGGGCCGCCGGGGGTGACGCCGTTGACGTGGACGCCGGATTCGTCATCGGCGGTCCGCACCGTCACGCCCAGCATGGCGCGCTTGCGTCCACCCAGCAGGCGGTAGGCGAAGGCGCGCGGCGCATTGGCCTCGTGCTTCAGCGACAGTTCGGCCAGCCGTTCGGCGGCGAGCTGAAGCTCGTTCTCCGCGTGCTCCAGGGCGCGTTCGGCGCTCTCGATTTCGCGAGCGATCGTTTCGTCGCGCTCGGATTCGATCTCGGCACGATGGCGCTGAATTTCCGCGCGGCGCGCTTCGATTTCGGCCCGGGCCTGGCTGACCTCGGTGTCACGGTCGCCCGCCGTCGCCCTCGGGCTCAGAGTGATCGCGGCCACCGTGAAACCCAGTGCCAGCCAGCCGGCCGGATGGGTGGCGATGCGCGGGGCCAGCCGCGTCACCGCCTGGATGGGGGTGCTGTTGTTCTTGTTCATAACGGGACCTCGTAAGAAGCGGTCCGGAGTCCGGGGTTGGTTTGCGGGGTCGCGACCAGCGCCGACATCAGCTGGACACGGTTGCGCCAGAGCGCGAGTTCTTCGGGTGAGCCGGGTGCCGCGGCATTGAGCTGCACGTCGATCATGGCCAAGCCACCCTCAAGGCGGGCGATCCGCTGCGCGTCGTTGCCACCGTTCAGGCTCACCTTGCGCTGACGCCACTGGTTCTCCAGTGCCTGTGACTGCGCGATCAGCGTGGGCAGCGGGTTTGGTGACGCACTCGCCTGAACCTCGTCGGACCGCACGGTCGGGATCGCTTCCGGCTCGGACCAAAGGGCGGCGACCAGGATGGCGGCGCCGGCCACGGTGGCGGCGATGGCCAGCGGCGGACGCGCCAGGCGACGACGTCGGCGTTGCTGGAACTGTTCCCACCCGTCCGGTGGGGGCGTGCAGGCGGCCAAGGCCTGCAGCCGCGAGCTCAGCTCGCGCTCAAAGGCTTCAGACATGGCTGGTTCTCCGATTGACGAGAGGTGGCGCCGGACGCGGGAGCTACGGCATCCGGATGCAGGATGCCGCGCAGCTTGGCGTGGGCGCGGGATAACTGGGACTTCGAAAAGCTGGGGGTCTTGCCCATCAGGTCCGCGATTTCGGGATGGGTGTAGCCCTCGACGTGATAAAGCCACACCACGGCTCGGGCCGTGTCGGGCAGCAGCGTGAGTGCCTGTTCCAGCAGGGTGTCGTCGCTGTCCGGAGCCGCGGCGGCGGATTCGTGCGCCTCGGGGATCAGCGCCGTCCAGCGCTTGCGCTTGCGCAGCACCTGCAGGGTTTCGCGCACCGCGATCTGGCGCAGCCAACCCCAGAACGGCGACTCACCGCGGAAGGACTTCACCTTGGCGAAGGCGCGCATGAACGTGTCCTGGGTGATGTCGGCCGCCAGGTGGCTGCATCCCGACATGCGATTGGCCAGTTCGAACACGGGTTGCTCGAACGTGCGGTAGATCGATTCCTGCGCACGCATGTCGCCGCGGCGCAGCGCGGCCAGCGTCAGCTCGGAAATCGGGATGTCAAATCGACTGCTCACAACCCCAGGATGCGATGCGGTGAAAAAGGGTCGCGAGGCGGATGAGAACTGGTTTTCCGCCGCCCCGGTTTATGTGCCGGTGAGGCCCTTGAGCAACCACCACACCAGTGCGTTGGTCACGAAACCAAGCAGGGTGACGCCAATCGCGCGACCGGTGCTGCGGTAGTCCAGCGCCTGGCGTACCGCGATCACCGTGCAGGCGATGGTCCACAACGTGGCCAAGAGGTAGACGAGTCCGCCGACCATCGGCAGAAATCCGAAGACGCGCAGCAGGCCGGGTGACTGCGCGAAGCCCAGGGTTCGCAGCAACTGGCCGACGTTGGCCCGGGTGCCGGATTCCGGCAGCAGCTTGGCGCCGACCACGTAGATGACCGCCGCCCAGACAATCCAGCCCAGCACGGCGCTGAGCATGGCGATCAGCAGGGTCGCCAGGCCGCCGGCCTTCAGCAGCCCCAGGCCCGAGGCGATCGCGACCAGCACGACCACGCCGCCGGCCTGGATGGTGGCGGAGCGATCGTGCTCGACCTCCTCGAAGGTCGGGATGTCGAGCCGGGCGGCGCCGACGATGCGTTGCACGAAGCCCCGGGCCATCTCAGCGCTCCCGTGCGTCCAGGATCGTTTCGATCTGGTCCATCACGTCATTGAGTGTGCGGAACACCGCGTCGTAGGGCGCGGCCGTGGTCATGTCCACGCCGGCCTTGACCAGCAGGTCGTGCGGATCGTCGCTACCGCCTGCGCGCAGCAGATCCAGATAGGCATCGCGCGCCTCGGTGTCGCCGGCGAGAATCTTTTCCGCGAAGGCGGCGCCGGCGGTGATCGAGGTCGCGTACTGATAGACGTAGAAGTTGCGGTAGAAGTGAGGGATGTAGGCCCACTCGACATGGAACAGCGGATCGATGTGCATCACGCCCTCGTCGTGGCCGTGATAGCGCTTGAGGATGTTCCCGTACATGTCCGACAGCCGGGCGCCTGACAGCGGTGTGCCGGCGGCGAAGGCCTCGTGCACCTCCAGCTCGTACTCGGCGAACATCGCCTGGCGGAAGAAGGTGCCGCGCCACTGCTCCAGCAGAAAGCCCAGGTAGTAGAGCTTTTCCTCATCCGTCTCGGCGACCTGCATCCGGTCGTCGACCAGCAGCACTTCGTTGACCGTCGAGGCGATCTCGGCGAGGAAGATCGGATAGCGGGCGGTCTCGAAGGGCTGCCCTTCGGTCGACAGCATGGTGTGCACGGCGTGGCCCCATTCGTGCGCCAGGGTCGAGACCGACTCGAAGTCGTCGTTGTAGTTCATCAGCACGTAGGGATGAACATCGTAGGCCGAGCCCGACATGTAGGCCCCGGAAACCTTGTTGTCACGCGGGTAGAGGTCCATCCAGCGTGCATTGAGGCCGCGCGTGAGCTTGGCGACGTAGTCCTCGCCCAGCGGCGCCATGGCGTTGATGACCAGCGGTTTGCCCGTCTCGATGGGGTAGTCGGTCTCCAGCTCCACCAGCGGCGGGTAGATGTCGTAGTACTCGATCTGCTCCAGGCCCAGGATGCGTTCGCGCAGCTTGAGGTAGCGGTGCAGCGTGTCGAGATTGTCGTTCACCTGCCGGACCAGATTGCGGTAGACCGCCTCCGGAACATGTGTGCCGCCCAGCGCGGCCGCCAGTGTGCTGTCGTAGTCGCGGGCGTCGGCGAAGAACTTCGCCTGCTGCAGATGGGCGTGGAAGGTTTCGCCCATGGTCTGCTCGTAGTCCTTCCACGTGGACCAGAACGCGTCGAAGACCTTCTTGCGGTCCGCACGGTCGGGGATCTGGCGGTATTTCGTGTAGCCGGATTGCGAGAGCCGGACCGATTCGCCGTCGGACAGCTCGATGGTGGGCCACGGAATGTTGGCGTTGGCCAGCACCCGGTAGATGGCCGATGGCGTGCCACCCATGGCGCCGGCGGACGCCAGCAACGCCTCGCGGGCAGGGTCGAGCGTATGCGGCGCCTGTCGCAGCGTGACCTCCAGCAGGCGGTCGTAGCGTTCCAGACGCGGCGCGCGCTGCTTGAAGTCCTCGATCGTCTCCTCGCCCAGCGCGATGATCTCCGGCGCCATGTAGCTGGTCACCTCGCCGAACCGGGTATAGAGCCGGCGCACCTGCTGGCGCATCTCTAGCGGAATGGACTGGCTGGTGTCCTGATCGGCGAGCAGGCCGGCGTAGACGCCGACTCGGAACAGGCGCCGCAATGCGGTGTGATAGCGCTCCAGACAGGTGTTCAGGCCCTTGGGGTTGCCCAGCCGGCCCTCGCACTCGGCCAGTGCGTCGAAGTAGTCCTCGACCTTGGTCCGTTCGGCGTTCCAGGCAGCAACATCGGGGAACAGATCCCTCAAATCCCAGCGATTGGGGTCGTCGGCGGGCTCCGCCGCCATCGACGTCGCCGAGGCCAGAAACCACATCAGCACCAGACCCGGTGCCAAACCCAGCAGTCGCGAACGCATGCCATTCCCCTGAAAAGCGTTCAGCCGACTCTGATTCGGGCAGCCGGCGGCGTCAAGGCGGTGCTAAACTCGCGCGCCATTTGCCTGCTGGTTTTCGGTCCGCCGGACCTCTACCGATATGCCTGAACACACCGTTCTCGTCGTTGGCGGCGGAGGCCGCGAGCACGCACTGGCCTGGAAGCTCGCCCAGTCCCCGAAAGTGGATCGCGTGCTGGTCGCTCCCGGAAACGCGGGCACGGCCCCCGAGCCGCTTTGCGAAAATGTCGACATCGCCGCCGATGACATCGATGGCCTGCTGGCTCTCGCGAATCGCGAAGCCGTGGTGCTGACCGTGGTCGGCCCGGAGGCGCCGCTGGCGGCGGGCATCGTCGACCGGTTCCGCGACGCCGGGCTGCGCTGTTTCGGGCCGACGCAGGCGGCCGCGCAGCTTGAGTCCAGCAAGGCGTTCGCCAAGGCGTTCATGGAGCGCCACGGCATTCCGACGGCCGCCTACGCTGAATTCACCGACACCGCCGCCGCGCTGGCCTATGTTCGTGAGCAGGGTGCTCCGATCGTGGTCAAGGCCGATGGTCTGGCCGCCGGCAAGGGTGTGGTGGTGGCGCAGACCGTGGACGAGGCCGAAGCCGCCGTGCGCGACATGCTGGACGACGGCAGCTTCGGCACCGCTGGCGCCAAGGTCGTCATCGAGGAATTCCTGCCCGGCGAAGAGGCCAGCTTCATCGTCATGGCCGCAGGCCAGGCCGTGGTGGAATTCGCCTCGTCCCAGGACCACAAGCCTGCGCTGGACGGCGACAAGGGTCCCAACACCGGCGGCATGGGCGCCTACTCGCCGGCGCCGGTGGTCACGCCGGCGGTGCACGACAAGATTCGCCACGAAGTGATCGACCGCGCGCTGGCCGGGTTCGCGGCGGACGGAATCGAGTACCTCGGTTTTCTCTACGCCGGACTCATGGTCGACGGCGACGGCAACATCAAGGTGCTGGAGTTCAACTGCCGGCTGGGTGACCCGGAAACCCAGCCGCTGCTGGTGCGCCTGGAAAGCGACCTGTTCGACCTCTGTCTGGCCGCGGTCGACGGTCATCTGGGACTGATGAGCGCGCGCTGGAGCGAGCAGGCGGCGCTGGGCGTGGTCATGGCGGCGGGCGGTTACCCCGGCGCCTATGACAAGGGTGTGCCGATCCACGGACTGGCCGCCGCCGCCGATTCGGGCGCGAAAGTGTTTCATGCCGGCACCGCTCAGAACGACGACGGCGACATCGTTACCGCCGGTGGCCGCGTGCTGTGCGTGACGGCGCTGGGCGCCGATGTGGCCGAGGCGCAGCGCGCCGCCTACGCCGCGGCCGATCGCATCACCTGGGATCGGGTGCACTTGCGTCGCGACATTGGTTCGAAGGCAATCAACCGCTCGTAGAGCGACCACGGCATGGTCTGGCTGGGGATTGTTCTCGTCCTGCTGCTCTGGGCGGGGCATCGACGAGCGGGTCTGATCGAGCGGGCGTATCCGCCGATTGGCGAGATCCGCCGGCTGGACGGGCGCGAGGTGCATATCGTCGAGGCCGGTGAAGGCCCGCCGCTGATCCTGCTGCACGGCGCCAGTTCCAATCTGCGCGACTGGACGCAGAGCATTCTGCCGATCCTGGCCCGCGAGTTTCGCGTGATCGCCATCGACCGGCCCGGACTCGGCTACAGCCCGGGTTCGGACCACTGGCTCAACCCGGGCGACCTCGCGGATTTCGTGCTGAATCTGGCCGAGGAACTGGATGCGCCCAATCCCGTGATCGTCGGGCATTCCTGGGCCGGGTCCGTGGTGCTGGCCGCGCTGACCGACCAGCCGGGCCGTGTTGCCGGCGGCGTCAGTTTGGCCGGCGTCGCCAGCCACTGGGTCGGCGGGATTGGCTGGGCCACGCATCTGGCGCGCGTGCCGGTCATCGGTTGGCTGTTCTGTCACGCCATCGTCCCGCTGCTGGGGCCTGCGCTGATGCCCGCGGCCATCGCGAAGATCTTCCGCCCGAATCCGGTGCCGGACGGCTACGCCGAACGCATCGGCGCGGCGCTGGCGCTGCGGCCGCGCGCGTTCTGGTCCAATGCCCGCGACCTGGTAATGCTCAACGCCTACCTGCAGACGCAAAGCACGCGGTATCCGCAAATCCGGCGGCCGTTGTACGTGCTGCACGGTGAGGACGATGCGGTGGTACCGTTCTGGAACCATGGTCAGCGGCTCACGGCGCTGCTGCCGGATGCGGAGGTGGAAACCCTTCCGGGAATCGGACACGCGCCGCACCACGTGGAGCCGGAGGCCATCGCACAGCGCATCGCCGGG
>CALBOV010000234.1 GCA_937896565.1 uncultured Salinisphaerales bacterium | reverse complement strand
GGCGGGATCACGCGCGCCACCAGTGTCTGCAACGCGGTGATGATCTGGGCCGACAGCATCACCGGGTCCTTGGTCGTATGCGGATAGGCGCCATGACCACCCACCCCGTGAACGGTGATGTCGACGGAATCGACACTGGCCAGCGCGTAACCCTCGGTGTAGCCGACGGTGCCCGCCGGCAGGCCGGCGCTGACATGCAGCGCGAGGTTGTAGTCTGGGCGCGGAAAGCGCTCGAACAGCCCGTCGGCGAGCATCGCCCGCGCCCCGGCGCCCCGCTCCTCCGCCGGCTGACCGATCATCACCAGCGTGCCCGCCCACTGGTCTTTCGCCGCAACGAGCTTGCGCGCCGTCCCGATGAACACCGTCATGTGCACGTCGTGCCCGCAGGCATGCATCACCGGCACCGTGTTGCCGTCATCATCGGTGGTGGTCACGGTGCTGGCGTAAGCCTTGCCGGTCTGTTCCTTCACCGGCAGCGCATCCAGATCGGTGCGCAGCAACACGGTCGGTCCGTCGCCGTTCTTCAGCACGCCGACCAGCCCGTGACCGCCAACATCGGTCGTCACCTCAAAGCCCAGCGCCTCCAGTTCACCGGCCACCGTCGCGGCCGTCTCGGCCTCGTGAAACGACAGCTCCGGGTGGGTGTGCAGATGGGTGTAGAGATCGATCAGGCTGCGCTCTTCGGCCCGCACGAGGCCGCTGAAAAGCAGACCGATGCCCAGAATGCCCGCGATGAAACGTGTCATGGTGCTGCGTCGTCCTTGTCGGTCGGGTGGTGTCGCCCCGGACAGCGACGATAGCGGGCCTGCCCGATGCGGGCCAGCGAACCGTCGGCGAATACCTGACGGCGGGTTATCGTGTGACCCGAATATTGGGGAGCCAATCCATGCGAAATCTTCCGGTCCGGGCGTTGGGCATCGTCCTGGGCGCCGCCCTGCTGTGCCTGGGCGCGGTCTTCCGTGAACTGCCGATGCTGGTGCTGCTGATCAAGCCGATCCCGGCGCTGGTGCTCGCCGCAACCATCGCGATCCGGGCGACCGGCCGCCTGCGCGGTATCGGAACGGCGGCGCTGCTTTGTTGCGCGTTGGGCGATCTGATTCTGGAGGGGCGTTACCTCGCGCCGGACCTGGGCATCCCCTGGTTTGCGCTGGGGCTGTCGGCGTTTCTGATCGCCCACGTGCTGTTCATCCTGGCCTTCCTGACCCCGCCCAACCACACACGCTGGTGGCCGGCCATCGCGGTCGGCGTCTATGCCGCACTGTTCCTGTGGGTGCTCTGGCCAAAGCTGGGCGCGCTGACCGTACCGGTGCTCGTCTATATCGCGGTGATCAGCCTGATGATCTGGCGGGCGCTGTGCGTGCAGGGCTCCATGACGCGGCAGGTGGCCATCGCCGGCGGCGCGCTGCTGTTCGCATGCAGCGACAGTCTGATCGCCGTCGACCGTTTTCTGATGCCATTCGACGCCGCCCGCTACGTCATCCTCACGACCTACTGGCTGGCGCTGGTGTCGTTGACTATCGGCTTGCTCGACGACGCCTCGGCCTGAGCAACCGGCGCTTCCAGGCTGGCGCGCAGTTTGTTGTTCCTGGCCATCGCTTGATCACGCCGCTCACCCAGCGCCTGGAAGATCGTGTCGGACCGCGTGAGCACGTCCAGCGCTTCATCCGCGCGGTCGGTCGCCGCCAGCACATTCGCCAGTTCGTAATGGGCCGAACCGACATTGGCCGCGTCATCCGGCCGAACGGACTCGATACTCCTGATCACGTCGTGAGCATGGGCTTCCGCGGCCGCCATCTGACCGTCGGTGAGCAAGGCACGTGTCCGCGTGTTGGCGGCGACGAAGTACAGCGCGCCGGTTTCCAGTCCGGCCGCTTCGACCTGAGCCTTGACCTCGTCCAGCAACATCAGGGATTCGTCGGCCCGGTCCAGCTTGATCAGCATGCTCGCGAGAAAGCGCTGCGCATTGGCCAGGTTCATCCCCGGACCCGCCGTCGTTCGGATGTAGTCCGCGGATTCACGGAACGTCTCGACGGCCTCCTCCAGCTTGCCGAGCCGATATCGGATGCCCCCGAGATTGGTCAGGATGATGCCGAGATCCGACGCGGCCGGGCCATCGGCGGCCTGGTAGAACAATTTCGCCTGCGCCATGGCGTGCTCGGCCTGTTCCAGTTCACTCAAGCGCAGGTAGTTGAAGCCCAGCTCGGACCACAGAAACCCCTTCAACCGACCGTCGTAGGGTGACACGGGATTCTCCTTGCCCAGAAACCTCAGCATCACCTCGTTCGCGGCCCGCCGCGCTTCGGGATCGCGTCTGGCATGGGCCAGCAAGCTGATCATCTTCACGTATTCGGGCTCGAAACCAGGCTCGTCCCGGTAGTAGGCAATGGACGCTTCCAGCGGCGCGATCGCGGACTCCAGCTCGCCCTGATTGAGATACGCGGACCCGACTAGCGCATTGGCGGCGGCGCGGTTCCGCGGAGAGACGTCGGAACGTTCCAGCAACGGCGTGAGCATCTCGACCACGGTGCCGGGTTCGCCACGCTGCACGTAGACCTCACCCAGCGCGATCAGCAAGGCCTCCGCATCCTTCGATCCCTCGGCCTGTGCCCGCAGCGCATCCTGCCGGCGTGCCTCCAGAAACGCGCGCACCTCCTCCCCGCCCGGCTCCTCGGACTGCGCCTTGCCAAGCACGCGCACGAAGGCTTCGGTCAACTGGGTTTTCTGCTGCGCGCGATTGGCGGCGGATGCCGCGGCCCGCCGCGCGCTGGCCAGCGCGGTTTCCGCCTGCTCCCGCGCCACTCGGGATTCATTCAGCGCATCGCGCGCCTGCGCAGCGAACCAGAGGCTGGTCAGGATTCCGGTCAGCAACACCAGAAACAGCGTCGCCACCGCGACCGACTGCCAGGCATAGCGCCGGAAGAACTGGCGGGTCCGGTAGGCGCGACTGCCCGCCCGCGCGCTAACCGGTCGATGATCCCGAAAGGCGCGGATGTCGTCGGCCAACGCGTCGATGCTGGCGTAACGGGCATCGGGATCGCGCCGCAGACAACGGGCGAGAATGGCGTCGAGATCACCGGCCAGCTGGGTACCTGACACCGGCGCATCCCGCCGCGTCGACGCAACCAGCGAGGCGGCGGGAAAGTCCGCATCCAGCACCTGGCTGACCAGCGCAGACATCGACGTCGTGTCCGCATCAACCGGAGGCCGCCCACTCAGCAGATGGAACAGCAGCGCGCCCATCGAGTAGATGTCAGTCGCGGTGCCCACGGGACGATTGGCAAGCTGCTCGGGTGCCGCGTAAACCGGCGTGAGCACAAGCTGGGTGCGCGTCTGATCGTCGACGGCGGCGCTGAGCACCTTGGCGATGCCGAAATCCAGCAGCTTGACGCGCCCGTCGCCGGTCACGAACAGGTTGCCGGGCTTGATGTCCCGGTGCACGACCAGCCGGCCGTGAGCATGCGCCAGCGCATCACAGGCATCCAGGAACAGCGCCAGCCGATCCTTCAGGCCCAGGCGCCGACGCTCGCAGTAGGCGGTGATCGGCTCGCCCTCCACGAACTCCATCACCATGTACGGCCGCCCATCGTCCGTGCTGCCGCCATCGATGATGCCGGCAATGCCCGGATGCTGGAGATCGGCCAGAATCCGGCGCTCGGCGTGGAACCGCAAGATCGCGGCGGGCGACTGCAGGCTGACCAGCTTCAGGGCGGCGCGTTGCTGATAGGCGCCATCGGCCCGCTGCACCTCGTAGACCTCGCCCATGCCGCCGCGTCCAAGCAGCGAACGGACTTCCCAGACATCGACGCGGCTCCCCGGAACCAGAGGCTGATAAACAGGCGTTTCCCGGGACGCCGCACCGGTCAGGAACCGGGTGTCGTCGGCATCCGACTCGCCAGCCTCGGCGAGCAGCAGCAGCACCTCGTCCAGCAGTTCGGTGTCGTCACCGACCTGCTCGCGCACATAGGACTCACGCGATGCGGCCGGCAACTCCCAGGCGGCGTCGAACAGCGCGGAGACCCGGCGCCAGCGCTCCGGCGTGTTGTGCTGATTCCCCATGCCCGCGTCGTGCCCATTCACCTCAAAGAGGCGCTCAGACTACCCGGGGCACCCGCTGAAATCAGTGACCCTGTTCAGGCTGCGAGATCGACATCGGACGCCACCGGCTGATCCGATAGCTCGCGAATCGGCCTGGACAGCCGGACCGGAATCCGTGGCTGCACGCCGCGCATGTGCCCCAGGATACGGGTCAGATCCTGCTGCACGTCCGGCCCTGGCTCGAAGCAATCCGCGATGTGAATGCAGCCGCGCCCCCAATCGAACACCAGCACCAGCACAGGCACACCGGCCGCGAGCGCGATGCGGTGAAATCCGGTCTTCCAGCTATCCGCGCCAGCCCGGGTCCCCTCGGGCGACATGCACACGTAAAGCTGATCGGCCGACTGATACAGCGCGGTGAGCTCGCCCACGACACCACCCGGTGCCGTCCGATCGATACCGATCACGCCCATCCAGCGCAGCAGCCCCGCGAAGGGCCAGCGGAACAGCGACTGCTTGGCGACCACCCGCACGTCGATCGAAAGCGCCAACGCCATGCCGATGGCCATGACGCCATCCCAGTTCGAGGTATGCGGCGCGCCGATGACCATCATCTTCGGATGGTCCGGCAGATGGCCGGTGATCTTCAGTCCCAGCGCGGCGAGAATCCGTCGCCCCAGCCAGCGGCTGAATCGCGTACCCCGGCGCGGCACCGACGACCCGATGTCGGCAGCGGTGAATTCAGTCATGCTTGGCTCCTTGAGAAGGGGCGCGGTTTGATGGACCGCGTTCTGGCGCCAGCGGCGCGTTGTTATCGCGCTACAGTATGACGGCCAATCGGTGACGATCCGGTGAATTCCGGTGACGCCGGCCGCGACCCTGGAGCGATCTGCCGCATCCTGATGATTTGCCCCTGACGTCGTGACGGCGATGCCGGGTCACTTGTTTATTCGGGTATCCAACACCATGAAGCTGACTTCGCTCGCATTCCTCGGTGCTTTCGCGGCCACGCTGGCCGGTTGTGCGAGCACGCCGCATTCGCCAGAACAATCCACCTCCCTCATGCCTCCGATCGCTGACCGCCGCCCTTACACCGTCGAATCCCCGCAGGGTGATCGCATCGACCCGTATTACTGGTTGCGCGACGACAGTCGCGAGGACCCGGAGATGCTGGCCCACCTGGAGGCCGAGAACGCCTATACCGAAGCCAAGCTCGCGCCCTATTCCGAACTGCGTGAAACGCTCTACCAGGAAATCGTCGGCCGCCTGAAAAGCGATGACGCCAGCCCGCCGACCTACGAGAACGGCTATTGGTACTACTCGCGCTTCGAGCCCGGCCGGGACTACGCGATCATGGCGCGGCGCAAGGGGTCGATGGATGCACCGGAAGAAATCCTGATCGACCAGAACCAGCGCGCCGAGAGCGCCGACTTCTACGCCCTGGGCACCTACGTCATCAGCCCGGACAACCGCCTGATGGCGGTCGCCGAGGACACCGTGGGCCGGCGTCAGTACGTGCTGCGGGTGAAGAACCTGGAGACCGGCGAGTGGCTGGACGACGCGGTCGAGAACATCAACGCGAATCTGGTCTGGACCGACGGCAACCAGTCGGTGCTGTACGTGGAGAAGGACCCCACCACGCTGCTGGGCAAGCGCGTGCGTGAACACGTACTGGGGTCCACCGGCGAGGACAAGCTGATCTACGAGGAGCCGGACGACAGCTACTACATGGGCATCGGCCGCGGGAAGTCGAACGAGTTCCTGTACATCGGCCTGTACAGCACCCAGCAGACCGAATACCGCTACGCACGCGCCGACGATCCGACACTGACCTTCCGCCCGGTACTCCCGCGCGAGGACGATCACGAATACGAGGTCGCCGACCACGACGGACGGTTCATCATCCTGACCAACTGGCAGGCCAAGAACTTCCGCCTGATGAGCGTGGCGCCCGAAACCAGCGCCGACAAGTCCACCTGGAAGGAACTGATCCCCACCAGCGACACCGTGCTGATCGAATCCTTCGAGGTATTCAAGGACTACCTGGCCGTCAACGAACGCCGCGACGGCCTGCGCAAGATTCGCGTCATGCCCTGGGACGGTGGCGAAGCGGTCACCATCGACGCCAGCGAGCCGACCTATGCGGCCAGCCTGATCGGCTCGGCCGAGTACGACTGGCCGTGGATGCGCTACGACATCGACACGCTGACCACGCCGACCACGACCATCGACTACAACATGGCGACCGGTGAAAAACGCGTGCTCAAGGTACAGCCGGTGGAAGGCGATTTCGACCCGGACGCCTACACCTCCGAATACATCCGCGCCACCGCGCGCGATGGCACCGAGGTGCCGGTCTCCATCGTCTACCGCAAGAACCTGCGTCAGCCCGGCAAGAATCCGCTGCTTGTCTACGGCTACGGCTCCTACGGGCATTCGCTGACGCCGTACCTGTCGGTCTCTCGGCTGTCGCTGCTGGATCGCGGATTCGTGTTCGCGATGGCGCATATCCGCGGCGGTCAGGAGATGGGGCGCCACTGGTACGAAGACGGCAAGCTCGGCAACAAGATGAACACGTTCACCGATTTCATCGACGTGACCGAACATCTGGTCGAGGCCGGCTACGGCGCCAAGGACAAGGTCTTCGCGGCCGGCGGCAGCGCGGGCGGACTGCTGGTCGGCGCGGTCGCGAACATGCGGCCGGACCTGTACCGCGGCATCATCGCCGACGTGCCCTTCGTCGACGTGGTCACCACCATGCTGGACGAGAGCATCCCGCTGACCACCAACGAATTCGACGAGTGGGGCAACCCCAAGCACCAGCCCCACTACGACACCATGCTGGCCTACTCGCCCTACGACAACGTGGCCGAGCAGGACTACCCGGCGATGCTGGTGACCGGCGGCCTGTGGGATTCCCAGGTCCAGTACTTCGAGCCGGCCAAGTGGGTCGCCCGCCTGCGTCACCGCAAGACCGACGACAACTGGCTGCTGCTGCACATGAACATGGACGCCGGCCACGGCGGCAAGTCCGGTCGCTACCGCAAGTTCGAGGAAGTGGCGCTGGAGTACACGTTCATGCTGTCGCAACTGGGCATCAGCACCCCGGACGCGCTCGCGGTCGACCCCTGAGCGCATCGATCGACAACATGGGTTGTTGAACCGGCCCGCCCTGCTTCAGTCTGATGTGACAGCCACTCGACGCGAACAAGGCGGGCCGCCATGCGGGATTTTCTGCTCGACATCCTCTCCCACCCGTTCACCTGGGGACTGATCGCCGGGCTGGTGCTCTGCGTGATGATCTGGCGTTCCGGGCATGTCCAGCGACGTGAACAGAAACGCAACATCAAGCGCCTGAATGGTGAACTTGCGGATCTGAACAAGCACCTGGGCCAGCAGCTCAAGATCACCGCCGCCGGCAACGACACGCTGAACGCGGAACTGGATTCGCTACGCGAGAAGAACGAGAACCTGCGGGTCTCCATCGCCACCCTGCAGCAGAAACCCGGCAAGGCGGAAGCGCGGCTGTTGCAGGTTTACGACCGCGCGGTGCACCTGCTGCTGGAACGGGCGCCGGGTTTCGCGCCGGCCTGGGAAAGCGCCGTCCGCGACGCCGAGACCCAGGTCGCGGACGCCGAATCCGGCCTCACCAAGCTGGTCCGCCGGGTGACACGGCCGGCGCTGGGATCGCCGACCGCGCATCTCACCAGCAGTGACGACTGACGATCAGGCGGCCACGTCGGCGTGCATGGACACGCAGCGCGTCACTTCCTCCGCTGCACCGAGAATCACCGGCACGCGTTGGTGAATCTCCTCAGGCTGGAGGTCGAGAATCGGACCCTCCGGCGTGCAGCACTGGCCGCCTGCCTGTTCCACCAGAAAGGCCATGGGGTTGGCCTCGTACATCAGCCGCAGCTTGCCGGGCTTGTTCGGATCACGGGCATCCCAGGGGTACATGAACACCCCGCCGCGGCACAGCACGCGGTGCACGTCGGCGACCATCGCCGCGACCCAGCGCATGTTGTAGTTCTTGCCACGCGGCCCTTCGGCCCCCTGCAACAGTTCGGCGATGTAATCCTGCACCGATGATGCCCAGAAGCGCTGGTTGCTCATGTTGATCGCGAATTCCTTCGCGGTCTGCGGGATATGCGCTTCGCGGGTCAGCATGAAATCACCGCTGACCGGATCCAGCGTGTACATCTCCACACCATCACCGGTGGTCACCGCGAGCATGGTCGACGGACCGTAGAGCACGTAACCGGCCGCGACCTGCTCACGCCCGGGCTTCAGGAACTCGGCCTCCGTGACCGGACCGGTGGTATCGCTGGGGAGAATCGAGAAGATGGTACCGACCATCGAATTGATGTCGATGTTGGATGAGCCGTCCAGCGGATCGAAGGTCACCAGCAGACCCGGCGCCTCGGACAGGCCGACCACGTCATCTTCCTCTTCCGAGGCAAGACCCCGTACCGCATCACAGCCCGCCAGCGCCTGCTTGATCAGGTCGTTGGCGATCACGTCCAGCTTCTTCTGCTCCTCACCCTGCACGTTCTCGTTGCCCGCCGCGCCGAGGATGCCGGCAAGCTCGCCGCGCTTGAGCTGCTGGCTGATGTCCTTGCAGGTTTCGGCCAGACAATCGAGCGTGCTGGCAAGGGCTTGGTTGTCCAGGGACCGGAGCTGGTCTTTGAAAATCGGATGCGACATGAATGGGCAGGTTGGTAGAGAAGTCGCGAGATTATGCCATCGCTGCCCGGAATCGATGGCCACCCGTGTTCGGCGCACCGAACCGGCACGCGAAAAAAGCCCCCGGTGACCGAGATCACCGGGGGCTCTTGATCCGATCGACAGCGGTCAGCCGGCTGCCGCCGCCTTCTGGCTTTCGATCCACATGTTCACACGCCGCTCCAGCAACTCCAGCGGCAGCGCACCGCCGCCCAGCACGGTGTCGTGGAAACCCTTGATGTCAAACGCATCACCCAGTTCCGCCTCGGCTTCACGGCGCAGCTCCTGAATCTTGAGCATGCCGATCTTGTAGGACGTGGCCTGCCCCGGAATCACCAGATAACGCTGGATTTCCGACTTGATGGACGTCAGCGGCACCGGCGAGTTGTTGTCGAAATACTCGACCGCCTGTTCCTCGGTCCAGCCCTTGGCGTGCATGCCGGTGTCCACGACCAGACGGATGGCGCGCCAGATCTCCGATGACAGCTGCCCGAACTCCGAATACGGGTTCTCGTAGGTGCCCGGCATCTCCTTGGCGAGCCATTCCGAGTACAGCGCCCAGCCCTCGACATAGGCGGTGAAGCCGGTCTGCGTGCGGAACATCGGGACGTCCTTCAGCTCCTGCGCGATCGAGATCTGCATGTGATGCCCGGGAATCCCCTCGTGATAGGCGATCACCTCCAGCTCCGGTATCGGCATGGCATCCATGTCGGACAGATGGGCGTAGTAGGTGCCGGGCCGCGAACCGTCCGGCGTGCCCGGGAAGTAGTGCTGCGCCGCGCCGTCCTGCTCACGGAACGGCTCCACGCGCTTGACCACCAGATCCGCCTTGGGCAGACGCCCGAAGTAGTCGGGCAGGTGCTGCTTGATGTTATCGATCGCGGCGGTCGCCTCGGCGATGTACATCTGTCGCCCTTCGTCGGTGTTCGGGAACCGGAACTGGGAATCCTCGTTCAGGAACTCGAAGAAGGCGTCCAGATCCCCGTCGAACTCCACGCGCTCCTTGAGGGCGATCATCTCGCCGCGCAGGCGTTCCACTTCGTCCAGACCGATCTGGTGAATCTCGTCCGCCGTCATGTCGGTCGTGGTCTGCGTCCACAACCGGTACTTGTAGAACTCCTCCCCGTTCGGCTGGGTGGAGCCGACACCGGACGGATTCTCCCCCGCGTTGGGCAGGTCGGACTCGACCCAGGCGATCACGGCATCGTAGGCGGGCTTGAAGCTCTCCAGCAGCGCCTTTTCGGCGTCGGCCTTGAGCTGCTTGGCCTGCTCCTCGTCGACCTCGCCCTTTTCGGCCAGCGTGTCGATCTCGGACTGCATGTCGGCCCAGATCGAGGAGTCCTCGCCATCATCGAACGGCGCCCCGGCGATGAGCTTCTTCGATTCCTTGATGACCGCCTCGTGCGCGAACTTGGGCGGACGGATGCCCTTCTCGGCAGATGCCTTGGCGAACTTGATCAGCTCGCCAAACGCGGCCGGCAATTCGTTGACACGCGAGATGTAGGCTTCCATGTCGGCGGCATCGTCGACCTTGTGAAAGCTGATCAGGAAGGTCGGCAGGAACGTGTGCATGCCCTGCATCTGGTTGAACGGATACCCGTTGTAGCGGTACTTCCAGCCGGCCTCGGCCTGCTGGGTCTCGTAGGCCCAGATGTCGTAGGACATCTTCGCCTCGTCGCTGAGCGCGTCGTAGTCGAAGGTCGACGTCATCTCCTCGGTTGCGGCCTTGCGCCAGTCCAGCTGCTTGCGAGCACCAGCCTCGGAGAAATCGCCGAGCTCCCCGTAGCGATCCTTGCGACCGAGAAAGGTCATCTGGATGGGGCTGTACTGAAGTTCCTCTTCGAACTTCTCCTCGAACCAGGCGTTGATCCGGTCGGTTTCGGTCTGGCCGGGCTCCGCCTTCGCGGCGGCCTGCTCGGCGGGTTCGGTGGATGACTGGCCGCAGGCAGCAAGCAGGGCGGCGAGCATCGATACAATGATGATTCGCATCTGGGCTCCAATGTGAGATGGCCTCGGCGTCCAGGGACGGAGGCAGGCAATGAGTGTCGGCACGAATTGCATATTCGATGCCATGGTGGCGAGTATCGCATGGACGCCCAGCCAGGAACCCGGCGGGGACGCAGCGCCCATCGGCTGACAACACAGATCCATACGCATGAAGACACTTCTGATCATCGCCCACGCCGTCTCGCCGAATCTTCGGCGGCTGCTGGCCGCGCTGCGCACCGGCGCCAAGGCCGGCGGCGAGGATCAGGTACGCGTGGTCAGCCAGTCGCCGTTCGAGACCCAACCGGAACACGTACTGGAGGCCGACGGCATCCTGCTGCTGACGCCGGAAAATCTCGCCTACATGAGCGGAGCGATGAAGGACTTCTTTGATCGCAACTACTACCCGACGCTGGATCACAAGCAAGGCCTGCCCTACGCCCTGGTGGTCCGCGCCGGCAATGACGGCACCGGCACCGTGGCCGGCGTCGAGCGCATCGTCACCGGCCTGCGCTGGAAGGCGGTGGCCGAGCCTCTGATCTGTCGCGGCGAGTTTCAGGCCTCGTTCGTCGATGATTGTCATGATCTCGGAGCGGCGATGGCGGCCGGTCTGGGGAGCGGCATGCTGTAGACGGGATCGCAGCCAACACTGAAGCAAGGGGCGGGGAATGGAGGAGAGGAACTGGTGGACGCGTGACAAGCGTTGGCGCAGCTCGACGATCGCCAGCGGCGCGAACCGGAACCACCTCTGGGCATTCGGCTTCGGTGTCGTCGTACTGGGGCTGGCGGCGCCGGCGACGCTGGCCATCCCGGATGAACTGGGCAAGGGCAACTGGCCGATCCTCGCCGTCCTGCTGTTCGATGTGGTCGGCCTGGGACTCTGGGCGCTCGCGCTGCGCGAGCTGAACGCCTGGCGCCGCTTCGGCGAGATCAACGCGGTGCTGGACCCCTGGCCAGGCGCCGTCGGCGGCGACATCGCCGGTTACTTCGAACTGCGCAAGCCGCTGGAGCGGGATCACCGCATCACCGTCACGCTGACCTGCCGGCATCACCGGCGGGGCAATCGCCACAACACGATGCGACCGGTGTGGACACACAGCCTGTCGCTGCAAGCGATGCAACCGGGCGAGCAGCAACTGTGGTTCCACTTCGAGGTGCCGGAAGGACTGCCGGTCTCGGAACCCCGGGCCCGGGAGTACCACGACTGGTTGCTGCGCCTGGAGATCCGTCAGCCCGGCGCGGATCTCGTTCGGCAGTACGACATCCCGGCGTTCGCGGGGGACGCCAACAACCGTCTTGCCGGGCGTCAGACGCGCATCGACAACCGTGGCCATTTCGCCGCGCTGGAACGGCTGATGAACATCTTCCGGTCCGGCGATCGCGTGACCCTGGACTTCAAATCCGGTCGCGGCTGGAAGGGGGCACTGGCGATGATCGTCTTCGGCCTCGTCTCGCTGGGCGGAGCCGGGTTCCTGGTCGCGGTGGAGGGGGCGCCCGGCGGCAGCCTGTTCGAATGGATTCCCTGGATCATGGCGACGGTCTTCGCCCTGTTCGGGTTGATGATGATCGCGGCCGGCCTGGTCTGGTGGGGACAGCGCCGCATCGTGCTGTTCGACAAGTCCGTCGTCGCCACCCGTCTCTTCTGCTTCAACCTGCCGATCCGCACCCGTCAGGTCTCACGCGAGACGGTCACCCACTTCAGCTGGTCACGCGCCGGCAGCATGCAGTCCGGCACCAAGGTCACAGTCTGGTACGACCTGTTCGTCAACACCAGCGACGGTCGTCGACTCAAGGTCGGAGGCGGCTTCGAATCGGATCAGGCGGTGCGTGACGGCGCGGCGCGGCTGGCCGAGCTGACGGGGATTCCGTTAACAGACCTTAAAAATCACAGCCACAAAGTATCAGACCGAAATCCGAGTTGACCGACTAGTCTAGGGCCCGACGACCACACCCTCGGCCATTTCGTTAGGCCGCCCCCTTCCCCACCCACATAGTCGAGACGTGAACGCCTTGATGTGGAGGTTCAACGAACGCTTTACGGGGCACAAACTTTGAGAAGTAGAGACACCCATCCAGAGTCGTAAAAGTGGAGGAACGCGCGTACAGCGGACTGAGCCACTCCGCACCTGCGCCCATTAGACTCCAACCGGCGAAATACGGCACTACGACTTAGGAGCACGCAAACACTCTAGAGCAAGTAAAGCGCCAATGAACGAGATTCTTGAGAAAGCTGATCATTGATGATAGCTTTCCAAAGCGACCTCCGTCGCAGACCTTTTTACTTGGGAGAACTGAATTGAAGAAAAATACCAAAGTGCTTAGCGCGTTTGTTGCCGCAGCATTTATTTTCTCCGCCGCACCAGCCTCCGCGTCAACGTGGGACGATGTGTCGGAGTGGTTAAATGTAACTTACTCCGCCATTACCAAAATAATCCAAGTTGACTAACAGCCAATTAAACCCGATACCACGTTAATAGAAAAATCACCGAATTCAACAAAAGTAAAACCTTGGCCCCAGTGCTTTTAGCTGGGGCCAGCTCTTATCTGCTCTTTGCAAT
>CALBOV010000233.1 GCA_937896565.1 uncultured Salinisphaerales bacterium | reverse complement strand
TTGCTGCGTTTAGGCTGAGTAGCGCCGCGAAATCTACGCAGGATTTCGCAGCCCGGCCTCATCGATTCGTGCAGATTGCGGGGGTGGCGAAGAAGCACTCTTTAGCCGTTGCAAAAGTGTCTTCTGAGCGACGCCAGTACCTGCCTGTTGCTCTATTGGACGCCAATACAATTATCAGCGACCTACTGTTCGCATTGTACGATGCGCCACTCTGGAATATGTCGTTTATCGCGTCTCGCCTGCATCTGGTTTGGATTGCCACGGTATGCGGAAAGATGAAAACGGACTTCCGGTACTCAAACACGATGGGTTGGAACACTTTTCCCGTTCCAAAATTGACCCAAAAAAATCGCGATGATTTGACGAATAGCGCAACCAACATTTTGATCGCTAGGGAGTCGCTGTTTCCTAACACTCTCGCTGACCTATATGGCGGAGAATCTATGCCAGAGGACCTTCTCCGCGCTCACCAGGTGAATGATGAATTGGTGGAGCGAATCTACATTGGCCGGAGGTTCGCCAACGATACTGAGCGTCTGGAAAAGTTGTTCGATCTCTACTCAGCCAACACTAAGTAGATTGTGCAAAAAGGGCGAATGCGTTGCTTGCCGAGGAGACCAGAGTGAGGGTGAAGACTTTTTTACACCGAAGTGCCGATGAGCCGACAACGTTGGCTGAGATTCTACGAATTTGTGCGGAGGTGGGTCTGGGGGAGTTTATCGGAGTGTTTGCATACGCGACTCAGTCAGGAGTGGCGTCGTTCGACTTGGCTGTGGGCGAGGAGTTCTGGAATCGGACTCCCACGCGCTGGTTGTTTGGCATTGATTATGGACGGACTCATCCCGACGCGTTGCGGAGGATATGTGGTAAGGCCAACACAGAAATACGGATTGTGGATGGAAGCTGGGTATTGGAAAGTCCTGGGTTCGTTCCCAGGCGGGACTTCCACGCAAAGATGTCCATTGTGTCGAATCCTGCCTCAGCTAGATTCGGAATGGTGGTGGGGTCGGGCAACTTTTCCTCAAATGGCCTCCGGCGAAGCCTAGAAGCAGGGGCTACGGTAATTGTCGAGGGGCAGGACGCTTACGCTGCAGCCTTTGAGCGTAGCGTTTCAACCGTGAACGAGCTTTGGGACGATGCTACTGCGATTGAAGAAATCGTTGATGATTACGAAGAACGCTGGCATGACTGTTTCGGAAGCGAGATCGTGGAGGTTGGGCTGGATGTCGATGAAGATCGAGACGTCCAGTTCTGGATCGAAGCAGGCTACGTAACTCGAAATCGAGGACCTGAGCGGCCGGGAAATCAGATTGACCTCCCGAGGGGTATGGGGCGGTATTTCGGCTTGGCGTATCCCCAAAACCTTCAGCGAAACTCTGTAATCGGCGAGATTACTTTTGATACGCCGACGGGCGACTTGGTGACAAGAAGCTTGAGGTTCGGCAACAACTCGATGGAGAAGATCACACTTCCAATTCCGGAGACTCATGGATTTGACCTTTACGACGGAAAAGTTCTGGTCTTCAGGCGGTCGGGCAACGGTTTCAAAATTCAAGCATTGGAGCCCGAAGACTTCGACAAGTCTTTTGGCAAGCGACTCGATCAAGTTCGCGAAATGGGGAGTGGGCGGCTGTATGGTCGTATCGATGAGCAATGATCACTCGGCCTTGCGTAGATAGGAATGCGGAAAAATGCAGATATGAGTTCTAATTCAATCACATCAGTGCCGAGCGTTTCGGTTACATACGCAAGAAACGGAAAATCGAACCGAAGCAACGAGTTCGGGATGCGTCCAATGCAAGAAAGGGCTTACGAGCGTCGCGGCGAACAGTATCTACTGATCAAGTCTCCGCCGGCATCCGGAAAGAGTCGTGCGCTCATGTTTGTCGCCCTCGACAAGCTCAATAACCAGGGGTTGCAGCAAGCCATTATCGTGGTGCCGGAAAAATCCATCGGCGCCAGCTTTCACGACGAGCCGCTCAGTCGATATGGATTCTGGGCGGACTGGCATGTGGAGCCAAAGTGGAACCTCTGTGACGCGCCCGGCGAAGACGGGAGCAAGGTTCGCGCGGTCGGGTCTTTTCTTCAAAGCGACGACAAGGCGCTGGTGTGCACCCATGCAACGTTCCGCTTCGCAGTCGAGCAGTTCGGCATTGAGATCTTCGACAACCGCCTGATCGCGGTGGACGAGTTTCATCACGTATCTGCCGACGAGGAAAACAGGCTCGGAACGCAATTGGGCCAGTTCATCGAGCGCGACAAGGTGCACATCGTCGCGATGACGGGTTCGTACTTCCGTGGCGATGCCATGGCAGTGCTGGCGCCGGAGAACGAAGCCAAGTTCGATACGGTGACCTACACCTACTACGAGCAGCTCAATGGCTATGAATACCTGAAACAGCTCGATATTGGTTACTTCTTCTACTCAGGCTCGTACACCGAGGACATCCTCAAGGTGCTGGATCCGGATGAGAAGACCATCATTCACATCCCGAGCGTTAACTCGCGGGAAAGCACGAAGGACAAGATTCGTGAGGTCGAGCACATCCTGCATGAGCTGGGCGAATGGCAGGGCACGGACCCGGCCACCGGCTTTCAGTTGGTCAAGACTAGCGATGGCCGAACGCTGAAGATCGCCGACCTGGTAGATCCTGACCACCAGTCCCGCGTTCAGGCCAGCCTGCGGGCACCGGCAATGAAAACCGACCGCGAGTACGTGGACATGATCATTGCGTTGGGCATGGCGAAGGAGGGCTTTGACTGGATCTGGTGCGAGCACGCCTTGACGGTGGGGTACCGATCCAGCCTAACCGAGATCGTCCAGATCATCGGTCGTGCAACGCGTGATGCGCCGAACAAGACCCGCGCCCGCTTCACCAACCTGATCGCCGAGCCTGATGCCTCCGAAGAGGCTGTCACCGAGGCCGTAAACGACACGCTCAAGGCCATAGCGGCGAGTTTGCTCATGGAGCAGGTGCTGCCCCCCAGATTCGAGTTCAAGCCCAAGAACCCCACTAGCGGGC
>CALBOV010000232.1 GCA_937896565.1 uncultured Salinisphaerales bacterium | reverse complement strand
TGTGGCTTATCCATTGGTGCTGTATCCGCTGGTCGTGGTGGTGGTGGGGCGCCACTTCCGCGCCGGTGCTTCCGCCGAATCGCTGGGCTGGAAGGCGGCCATGGTCAATCTCAGTGATCTCGCCGCGATGGGCGCGTTTCCCCGCTGGCTGACGCTGGCGCTGACCCTGCCGGAGGCGGACGACGACTGGGTCGCCGCATTCGCGGCGGGTTTTCGCGCGGCCATCGCCGAGTGTGACGCGGATCTGGTCGGCGGCGACATCACGCGCGGGCCACTGACCATTGGCGTGACGGCGCTCGGCGAATGTCTTGAGGCGCCGCTGACACGCCGCGCGGCGCGTTCCGGTGATCATCTGCTGCTGACCGGTGTGACCGGGCAGGCCGCGGCGGCGTTGGCGCTGCTGGAGCAGGGCGCCGAAGCGGATGTGCCCGCAGAACTGCTGCATCGACTGGACCGGCCCGATGCCAGGGTCGCCGCCGGTCGCGCCGCCCGGGGGCTTGCCCGCGCCGCGATCGACGTCTCCGACGGCGTGCTGGCCGATCTGCGTCATGTGCTGGATGCCTCGGGCGTGGGCGCTCGTCTGAACGCCAACGCGTTGACGCCGGACGACGGCCTGCGTCAGGCCGCCAGCCGCTGCGGCACGACCGCCGCCGAGTGGATGTGGGCCGGTGGTGACGACTACGAATTGCTGGTCGCGGTGTCTCCGGTGCATGTGCGCACGCTGCTGGAACTCTGGCGCGAGCAGGGGCTGACGCCGGTCGAGCTCGGCCGGGCCACGGATTTGCCGGGCATACACTGGGCCGGCGACGCACCGCGGATCGATCCCGTATCCTCCGGCTATCGTCATTTTTAGCGATCGCGCCGAGCTCCACGCATGAAACCACGTCCGCCGCATCGTCTGATCCTCACCACCCCCGTGCATTTCTGGGCCTTCGGGTTTGGCAGCGGCCTGGCACCGGTGGCGCCGGGCACCTTCGGCAGTCTGGTCGGCCTGGTGGTGTTCGCCCTGGTGGGTTGGCTGCCGCGCGAGCTGTTCTGGGCCGTGGTCGTGCTGGGCTTCCTGTTCGGGCTCTACATCTGCGGCGCCAGTGCCCGGATGCTGCGCGTGCATGACGACCCGGGGATCGTCTGGGATGAGATCGTCGGCATCCTGATCGCGCTAATCCCCCTGAACATGGGCGTTCAGGACATGTTCGGCGTGCTGCCGGCCTGGGCCTGGGCGCTGATCACCTTCGTCTGGTTCCGTGTCTTCGACATCATCAAGCCCTGGCCCATCCGCTGGATCGACCGCCACGTGGGCGGGGGTACCGGCATCATGCTGGATGATGCGCTGGCCGGGGTTTACGCGGGTTTGTTGAGCGTGCTGACCGGCTGGCCGGTCGTCTGGATCTCCGGCCTGTTTGACTGAGTCGCGGCGCCCGGCGCCTCCCAGTCCGGGTGACCCCACAGGTAGCGCAGCCGCTGTCCCCAGGTCAGCCCGTCGCGGCTGGCCTGACGGAACATGTACGCCCATTCCTGGAACGTCAGCGTGATCGGATTGTGCGTGCGGATTTGGCGCCGGGTGATGCCGTATACGCAGGGCTCGTCGTCGCGTTCCTCGACGAACGTGCCGAACAACCGGTCCCAGAGGATCAGCACACCGCCGAAATTGCGGTCCACGTAGCACTCGTTACGCGCGTGATGCACGCGATGGTGCGACGGCGTGTTGAACACGAACTCGATCGCCGGGTGCAGCTTGTGAACCGCCTGCGTGTGAACGAAGAACTGGTAGGCGAGGTTGATCCCCACGACCAGTACGACCCAGTGCGGTTCGAAGCCGATCCAGGCCAGCGGCAGCCAGAACACCCACATCCCCGAAATCGGGTAGGTGAGACTCTGGCGGAATGCCGTCGACAGGTTCAGTCGCTCGGATGAATGGTGGGTGACGTGCGAGGCCCACATCCAGCGCATGCCATGGCTGACGCGATGGAACCAGTAGTAGAAGAAATCCTGGGCGATGAACAGTGCCGCGATGGTCCATGCGCCGGTTTGCAGGTCTAACAGGCGGAACTGGTAGACCAGCGTGTACAGGCCCAGCAGCACCAGCCAGGCCAGCCCGTCGGCAACCTGGTGCATTCCGGCCAGGCTGATGTTGGAGAGCGTGTCACGCCATGTGTACATCGCCACGCCGCGACGACGCCAGTAAAGCGCTTCCCACAGCATGCAGCCGTAGAAGACGGGGGCGAGTGCGAGCAGGATCAGCGATTCCATCATTCCTCCATGGATCGTGCGCCGCGTCACCTGCGCACGATTCTGTTACTTCAGAGACTCCGCGTAACGGCGCAGCCCCTTGCGAAACGCGGCTTCGAGCTGCCTGCGGATCAGGCCGCCCGTGAACGGCAAACGGCCGTCAAACAGGACTTCGTAGTGCAGGCGCGAGCCGGTCGCGGTTTCCTCGAACAGCATGATCCCGCGGTGGTTCTTGATCGGCGCCTTGGTGGTCACCGTGTATTCCATGCGCTCCGGGGCTTCGAAGCGCACCACGGTTTCCTCGAAGGACATCGGGCCGATCGTGACCTTGCGAACCGAGTGCAATCCGTTCTCGGCGTCTTCCCCGTCCTTGATGCGAACCATCTTGGCACCGAGAATCGCTCCAACCTTGTTATGGTCCGTCAGGTGAGCGAACACGGTTTCGCGCGGTGCGGGGAATTCCTGAACAACAGCGATGCGCTGCTTGGGCATACAAGTCTCCTGTGGGTAATCAGTCTGCGTAACGATAGCGCGAACGTCTTGACCGGCGGTGCCCGCGTCTTGACCGCGCATGCCAGCGCGCTCACGAAGGCAGGCGCGTGACCGCCAGCGTCTCGGTTGCCTATGTACAGTCCGTGCTCGATTACGTCGAGCAGGCGGGCGGTGACATCCGGTCGCTGATGACCGCCACGGGACTCACGCGCGCCACGCTGGACGATACCCATGCCCGGGTTCCGGCGGCGCTGTTCGCGCGGCTGTTCGATGCCGCGGCCACGCTGCTGGGTGAACCGGACCTCGGTCTGAAGGTCGGCGCCGCGATCAAGCCGGGCCACTACGGCGTGCTGGGCTACGTGGTGATGAGCTGCGACACCCTGGCCGATGCGCTGGCGCGGCATCTGCGCTATCAGGCGCTGGTTGCGGACATCGGCGAGGCGCGCCTGGAACCGGTGGATGGTGGGCGACTGCGCTTGCGCTGGGTGACCGAGGTGCCGCCGACGCGGCAGCTGGCCGAGCACAATCTCGCCGGCTGGGTGACATACGCCCGCTGGATCACCGCCAATGCGTCCAATCCCGATCTGGTGCTGCTGCCGCATGCGCGGCCGGCAAGTACCCGTGTTCACGAGTCGATCTTCCGCTGTCCGGTCCGGTTCGAGACCGGGCAGACCGCGCTGGAATTCCCCGCCTCGCTGCTGTCGACGCGAATCGCGCAGGCCGATCCCGGTCTGCGCGCGCAGATGGATCGTTACGCGCATCGGCTGCTGGACGAGTACGCGCGCGAGACGACGCTGGAGGGCAGGTTGCGTCACTGGCTGCGCAAGCAGCTGACCTCCGGTGGCTGTCAGTTGGAGAGCGCCGCCAGCGTCGTCGAGCTAACCCCGCGCACCCTGCAGCGCCGTCTGGGCGAAGAGGGTTGGACCTTCAACCGCCTGATCGACGACACCCGCAAGGAGCTCGCCCTGGATCTGATGACCAACGAGGCGCTATCCGGAGCTGAGCTTGCCTTCATGCTGGGTTTTTCCGATCAGACCGCCTTCACGCGCGCCTTCCGTCGCTGGTTCGGCATGACGCCCGGCCAGGCGCGCGACGATCCCCGGCAGCTCCTGGCGAAATCGGGCGAGCCTGGTCCGGATTGAAGATTCCGCCGGAATTGCCGATGCTCACGGGAAACGCCGATCCGTGGGCGGCCAGCGTGGTGGTCTCCGGCGGTTTGACCAGGATTCGATGCGGCGCCGGCGAGGGCGTAACCTAAGGAAGCTCTGATCTATTCGCATCATCAAGACGGCGTCGGTATTCCCGCAAGACTAGGCGGAGTGAGTGCGATTTGGTCATTCCAGATGAGCGAGCGACAACGCAGGATTGCGGGAATACCGCCCCGGTCC
>CALBOV010000231.1 GCA_937896565.1 uncultured Salinisphaerales bacterium | reverse complement strand
TCCTCGGAGATCAGCTTGTCCAGATCGCGGAGCAGCGCGCCGCCACCGGTGAGGACGATGCCGCGATCGGCGACATCGGAGCCCAGCTCCGGCGGGGTGGATTCCAGCGCCGTCTTCACCGCGCCGACGATGCCGTACAGCGGTTCCTGCAAGGCATCGAGAATCTCGTTGGAGTTCAGCGTGAAGCTGCGGGGCACGCCGGCCGAAAGATGACGGCCGACGACGTCGATTTCCTGGACCTCGTGGCCCGGGAAGGCGGTGCCGATTTCGTGCTTGATGCGCTCGGCCGTGGCCTCGCCGATCAGCATGTTGTACTGGCGACGGACATAGCTGACGATCGCTTCGTCGAAACGGTCACCGCCGATGCGGACCGATTCGGCGTAGACGATGCCGTTGAGCGAGATCACCGCGACTTCCGAGGTGCCCCCGCCGATGTCCAGCACCATGGACCCGCGCGCCTCGCCGACCGGAATGCCCGCGCCAATGGCCGCGGCGACCGGTTCTTCCACCAGCATCACCTTGCGGGCGCCGGCGTTGGTCACCGACTCGCGGATCGCGCGGCGTTCGACCTGCGTCGACCCGTAGGGCACGCAGACGATCACCCGGGTGATGGGGCGAAACATCCGCCGCTTGTGCACCTTGCGGATGAAATGCTGCAGCATTTTTTCCGTCACCATGAAGTCGGCGATCACGCCGTCCTTCAGCGGACGAATGGTGTTGATGTTCGACGGAGTGCGACCCAGCATGCGCTTCGCGTCGATGCCGACGGCTTCTATGCGCTTGGCGCCGCGCGCGTCGGTGCGAATGGCGACGACGGAAGGCTCGTTCAGGACGATGCCCTGGTCGCGCACATAAACAAGGGTGTTCGCAGTACCCAGGTCGATCGACAGGTCGTTGACGAACAACCCGCGGATGTTGTCCAGCATGGGCTCAAGAACCGGCAGTGGTGGGGCGGGCGGGCTGGGGAACGAATCGTTGTATCCCGCGATGAAGGCGCGAAATCTACCAATGGGCAGGGTTTTGGGCAAGCAGGCCCTATGCTAAGTTTCTCGCCCGTTTCGCGGCCCCGGGCCGCGGCGCCACCGCGTCAACACGCCTTCTTTAGGCCATATTCATGAGTCTTAGCAACGATCAGCTGCGCACGGTTGCGCATCTGGCGCGTCTGGAACTGGACGAAGCCGATGTGGAGCTGTACTCCGGCAACCTCAATGACATTCTCGCCATGGTGGATCAGCTCAACCAGGCCGATACCGCCGACGTGACGCCGATGGCGCATCCGCTGGACATGGTTCAGCGCCTGCGCCGCGATCAGGTCACCGAAACCGACCAGCGCGAACTGTTCCAGTCCAACGCGCCCGACACCGAGCGCGGTCTTTACCGCGTGCCGCGCGTCATCGAATAAGCGAGAGTCGCCGAATGAGCTTTCATACCCTGACCGTGGCCGGGCTGGCCGATGGCCTGGCATCCGGACAGTTCTCCAGCCGGGAACTGACGCAGTACTTTCTTGACCGCATCGAGCAGCACGATTCCGCGCTCAACAGCTACATCACCGTCACGCCCGAGCAGGCGCTGGCGGCCGCCGATGCCGCCGACCAGACGCGCGCGGCCGGCGATGCCGGTCCGCTGACCGGCGTGCCCATGGCGCACAAGGACATCTTCTGCACCAAGGGCGTGCTGACGACCTGTGGTTCGAAGATGCTCGGCAACTTCGTCGCGCCCTATGACGCGACCGTGGTCCGGCAGCTGGCCGCGGCCGGTGTGGTCATGCTCGGCAAGACCAACATGGACGAGTTCGCCATGGGTTCGTCCAACGAGACCAGCTACTTCGGCCCGGTGAAGAACCCCTGGGGCGTGGATGCCGGCCTCGTGCCCGGCGGTTCCTCGGGCGGTTCGGTGGCGGCGGTGGCCGGCGGTCTCGCGCCATTCGCGACCGGCACCGACACCGGCGGCTCGATTCGCCAGCCGGCCGCGCTGACCAATCTCACCGGTCTGAAACCGACCTACGGGCGTTGCTCGCGCTACGGCATGATCGCGTTCGCCTCCAGCCTGGACCAGGCCGGGCCGATTACCCGCACCGCAGAGGATGCGGCGATCGTGTTGCAGGCCATGGCCGGCTTCGATCCCGCCGATTCCACATCCGTGGACGTGCCGGTACCGGACTATCGCGCCGGTCTGGATGCGCCGCTGGCCGGCCGCAAGCTGGGCCTGCCCAAGGAGTTTCTCGCCGAGGGTCTGGACGATGGAACGCGCGCCGCCCTGGAGGCCGCGCTGGAGATTTATCGCCAGCAGGGCGCCGAGATCGTCGAGGTGTCGATGCCGAACATGCATTTGTCGGTGCCGACCTACTACGTGGTGGCGCCGGCCGAGGCGAGCTCCAACCTGGCCCGTTACGACGGCGTGCGCTACGGCCATCGCGCCGAGGGCGTCGAGTCGCTGGAAGCCCTATACAAGCGCTCCCGCGGCGAGGGTTTCGGTCGCGAGGTGCAGCGCCGCATCATGGTCGGCACCTATGTGCTGTCGGCCGGCTACTACGACGCCTACTATCTGAAGGCTCAGCAGGTTCGGCAGTTGATTGCCGACGACTTCAGCCGCGCCTTCGAGGAAGTCGACGCGATCATCGGGCCCACGACCCAGGGTCCGGCCTTCGCGCTGGGCGAGAAGACTGACGACCCGGTGGCCATGTACCTGAACGACATCTACACCATCGCCGCGAACCTCGCGGGCCTGCCGGCGCTGTCGATGCCCGCGGGGCTGGTCGACGGCAAGCCGGTTGGCGTGCAGCTCATCGGCAAGGCCTTCGACGAGACGGGCATCCTGAACCTGGCACACCAGTTCCAGAGCCTGACCGACCACCACGTCGCACGTGCGGAGGGCTTCTGAACATGGAATGGGAAGTCGTCATCGGGCTGGAAGTGCATGTGCAGCTCCAGACCCAGAGCAAGATTTTCTCCGGCGCGGCCACCGCCTACGGCGCGGAGCCGAACACCCAGGCCTGCGCGGTCGATCTCGGTCTGCCCGGCGTGCTGCCGGTGCTGAATGCCGACGCCGTGCGCATGGCGGTGAAGTTCGGCCTGGCCGTCGGTGCCGAGATCGCGCCGCGCTGCGTGTTCGCGCGCAAGCACTACTTCTATCCGGACCTGCCGAAGGGCTATCAGATCAGCCAGTACGAGCTGCCGATCGTCGCCAACGGCACGCTGGATATCGAGGTGGATGGGCAGACCAAGACCATCGGCATCACCCGGGCGCATCTGGAAGAGGATGCCGGCAAGTCGATCCACGAGGGTTTCGGTGACGGATCGGGTATCGACCTGAACCGCGCTGGCACGCCGCTGGTCGAGATCGTCTCCGAACCGGATATCCGTTCCGCGGCCGAGGCGGTGGCCTACCTGAAGAAGCTGCACTCGCTGGTCCGCTACCTGGAGATCTGCGACGGCAACATGCAGGAGGGCTCGTTCCGCTGCGACGCCAACGTGTCGATCCGACCCAAGGGCAGCGACACCTTCGGCACGCGGACCGAGACCAAGAACCTGAACTCGTTCCGCTTCGTCGAAAAGGCGATCAACCACGAGATCGAGCGCCAGATCGACGTGATCGAATCCGGTGGCGAGGTGGTACAGGAAACCCGGCTGTTCAACACGCAAACCGGCGAGACGCGGGCGATGCGCTCCAAGGAAGAGGCGAACGACTACCGCTACTTCCCGGACCCGGACCTGCTGCCCGTGGTGACCACCGAGTCGGACATCATCGGCATCCGCTCGACCATGCCGGAGTTGCCGGACGCCAAGCGCGATCGTTTCGTCGAGCAGTACGCGCTGTCCGAATACGACGCCGGCGTGCTGACCTCCAGCCGCGAACTGGCTGACTACTACGAACAGGTCGTCGAATACACCGGCACGGTCAACGCCAAGCTGGCGGCCAACTGGGTCATGGGTGATCTGGCCGCGTCGCTGAATGCCGAGGGCCTGGATATCGCTGATTCCAAGGTCGACGCCAAAGCGCTGGCGGGGCTGGTGATGCGCATCGCCGACGACACCATTTCCGGCAAGATCGCCAAGGACGTGTTCGTGGCGATGTGGGCCGGCGAAGGTGATGCCGACGCCATCATCGAGGCCAAGGGGCTCAAGCAGATCACCGACCCGGACGCGCTGGGCAAGATCCTGGACGAGGTGATTGCCAGCAACCCGGCCCAGCTCGAGCAGTACCGCGGCGGCAAGGACAAGCTGTTCGGCTACTTTGTTGGCCAGGCGATGAAGGCGACCAAGGGCAAGGCGAATCCGGCCGAGGTCAATCGTCTGCTCAAGGAAAAACTGAACGCGTAGTTGCCGGCGTGGGTGTTCTCGTTCGATTCGACTTTGCCGACCTGCCGGTCCGTGGCGCGCTGGTGCGCCTGGACCAGGCCTGGCTGAACTGGTGGCAGCGCCTGGGGCTTGGCGGCCCCGAGCGGACCATGCTGGGCGAGGCAACCGCGGCCTTGCCGCTGCTGGCGGCCAATCTCAAGTTCCGCGGCCGGATGAATCTGCAGATGCAGGGCGGGGCGCATCTGTCGCTGCTGGTGGCGCAGATCGACCACCAGTTGCAGCTGCGCTCGATGTTGCAGACCCGCGACGAGCCGGTGCCGGCGGACTGGGCGCAGGCCGTCGCCGGCGCGCAATGCGCCGTGCTGCTCGATCCCGAATCCGGCATGGATCGCTACCAGGCCATCGTCGAGGCCGGCGGTGTGTCGCTGGCAGAGGATCTCGAACGCTATTTCCTGCAATCCGAGCAGCTTGCGACGCGTGTCTGGCTTGCCGCCGATGACGCCGTGGCCACGGGCCTGCTGGTCCAGCGATTGCCGGGCGAGATGGCCGAGGATGACGCGTTCGAAACGGTGACCGCGCTGGCCGACACGCTGGCCGACGGCGAACTGCTCGCCACCGATCCGGACCTGCTGCTGCATCGCCTGTTCGCCAGCCTGGGGTTGCGCCGCCACGACACGCGCGAGGTCACGCTGACCTGCCGCTGTTCGCGTGAGCGCATCGGCACGTTGCTGCTGTCGCTGGGCGAAGAGGACGTCGAGGCCTTGCTCGCCGAGCAGGGACGCGTGGAAGCGTCCTGCGAGTTCTGTGGGCAGTCCTACGTCTACGAGGCCGACGACGCTCGCGCCCTGTTCACCGCCGCGCGCGCGGAACCGCCATCGCCGACCAAGCACTGAGCCGACGACCCCGCTGACCCGCCGCGCGGGAATATGCGACGCTGAAACCTCGACATTCATTGAGGTTCAGCCGGTGAGTACCCAATCCTCCCGTATCGACACCCAACGCCCGCTGTCCGTGGGCGAGGTCGCCGAGCGCGCCGGCGTGGCTGTCTCCACGCTGCATTTCTACGAGGCGCAGGGGCTGATCAAGGCCTGGCGCAACGCCGGCAACCAGCGGCGCTACGCCCGCGAGGTGCTGCGGCGCGTCGCGGTGATCAAGGTCGCGCAGCGCGCGGGCATGCCGCTCAAGACCATACGCGACGCGTTCGACGCCCTGCCGGATCAGCGAACGCCGACGCGCGCCGATTGGCAGCGGCTGTCGGCG
>CALBOV010000230.1 GCA_937896565.1 uncultured Salinisphaerales bacterium | reverse complement strand
CTGAAGTCCGGTCTGCGCGCGACCGAGAATCAGCGCGTGAATGTCGTGCGTGCCCTCGTAGGTGTTCACGGTTTCCAGGTTCATCAGATGCCGGATCACGTGATACTCGTCGACAATCCCGTTACCGCCGTGGACATCGCGCGCCAGGCGGGCGATGTCCAGAGCCTTGCCGGTGGCGTTGCGCTTGGCCAGCGAGATCATTTCCGGCGCACCCTGCCCGGCGTCCAGCAGGCGGCCCAGCCGCAGCGACAGCTGCAAGCCCAGCGCGATCTCGGTCTGCATGTCGGCCAGCTTCTTCTGGACCAGCTGCGTGGCAGCCAGCGGCCGGTCGAATTGCCGGCGATCCAGCGCGTACTGACGCGCCGCGTGCCAGCAGGCTTCCGCCGCCCCCATCGCGCCCCAACTGATGCCGTACCGCGCCTTGTTCAGGCAGGAGAAGGGCCCCTTGAGCCCGCTGACGCCGGGCAGCAGCGCGTCGGGGCCGACTCGCACATCATCGAGCACGATCTGTCCGGTGATCGACGCGCGCATGCTGAACTTGCCCTCGATCACCGGCGTGTCCAGCCCGGCCGCACCACGTTCGACCAGAAAGCCGCGGATGACGTCGTCGGCATCCTTGGCCCAGACCAGCAGCACGTCGGCGATCGGCGCGTTGGTGATCCAGGTCTTGGCGCCGGACAGGCGCCAGCCGTCGCCGTCAGGACGTGCCCGTGTAGTCATGCCTCCGGGGTCGGAGCCATGATCCGGTTCGGTCAGGCCGAAGCAGCCGACGGCCTCGCCGGATGCCAGCGCCGGCAACCAGCGCTGGCGCTGAGCGTCCGAGCCGAACGCGTGGATCGGATACATGACCAGACTGCTCTGCACCGACAGCGCCGAGCGGTAACCGGAATCCACCGCCTCGACCTCCCGGGCCACCAGCCCATAGGCGACATGGGAGCCGCCTGGACAGCCGGGCCAGTCCAGCGACAGGCCAAGCATGCCGAGTCCACCCATCTCGCGGAGGACTTCGCGATCGAACTCGCCGTGCCGGAACGCCGGCACGATGCGCGGCATCAGCCGCTCGCGGGCGTAACTGCGAACGGCGTCGCGAATCCCCCGCTCCTCCGCATCCAGCTGGTCGTCCAGCCGGAACGGATCACTCCAGTCGAACGGTGCCGACATCAGCCGAGCATGGCCTGGACCTTGTCGATGTACTGCTGCTTGGCGGTCTCGCTGTCCGTGCCCTTCTTCTTGGCCCAGGCGTCGTACTTGGCGCGCCCGACCATGTCGAGCATGCCCGGACGCTTGCCGGACACGTCGCCCGCTGAGCCCTGCTTGAACAGCGCATAGAGCTCAAGCAAATCGTCGTTACTGGGACGCTCGGTCAGCGTCTTGATGTCCTTCTGGGCCTGTTCGAAAGCGGCATTGAGATCCGACATGATGAGTCTCGTGAAAAGTTCGGCTGCGGATGATCGCATAGCCCGGTTGGCTGAACACTGGCCGCCATGCCGGCACGGGGCCCGCGCGCCGGTTAAAGCTTGCCGAAGAACGGCTCGGACCCACCTCGGGTCAGCGGCCAGGCGTAACCCAGTTCCAGGGTCAGATTCACGAAGGTCTGAATCCGCCAGCGCAGGCCGATGCCCGCGTCGATCTGGGTGTCGCTGAACGTGAACCGGTCGAAGTCGTCGTAGGTGCGTCCCATGTCCATCACCACCAGTCCGCGCACCGGCTTGTAACCGAACAGCGGGCGCTGGACCTCCAGACTGAGGCGCCAGAACGCATCGCCCTCGAATTCGTCCTTGTCGAAGCCGCGCAGATTGCTGCCACCCCCCAGGCCGTAGGCATCGAAGTCACGCGGTCCACCGTGATAGGAACCCACATCGAACAGGATGCGCAGCGTCTGGTGCGGCACGTCCCACAACGGAATCGACCGGAAATAGTTGAGCCGGAGATCGATGTAGTCGTAGTGCGAGGCGATATCCTCGGCGGCGAGTTCGACGCGCCAGCCGAACAACCATCCCGCCGAGCTGTAGAGCCGGTCGTCCAGCCGTTCGAAACGCCCCTGGAGCACCGCGGCCGTCGCCATGCCGTTCTCCTCCGGCGCCTCGGGGCCTCGCAGGGTTTCGTTCTGCCACAGCAGGCCACCGCCGATCCTCCAGCCCTGGCTGCCGTGCCCCGGTGTCAACCGGCGCAGCGCGAGCACGCTGAAGCGGGAGTAGTCCTCCTTGTAGCTGATGGTCTCGCCCGCTGCGTTGTCTTCCTCGATCGGCGTGATGTCGTGCGAGGCGCTGGCACCGAAATCCACCGCGGTGTCCCAGGCATAGGGCGCGAAATAGTCGAACTCGAACTCGGTGGCATCGCCGCGATCCTTCTCCGCGTTCTGCTGACGAGACACCAGTGCTTCGAGCTGGTGATTGAGTCCGGACACGTTTGACCAGTCCAGCTTGAACCCGAACGCGAATTCACGATCGCTGTTGTAGTCCAGCCGGGGATACGGCAGCAGATACCACTTTTCCACCACGGTGAAGATCAGCACCACGCCGCCGTCGGTGGGTGTCTGCTCGACAATCACCTGCTTGAACAGCCCGAGGTTCTGAATCGCCTGGCGGCTGTCCTTGATGTGAATGGGATCAGCCGGATCACCGACCTCGATGCGCATCTCGCGGGCAAGGACCTTGCGCTGCGTGATCTCGTTACCCTTGAAGACGATCTCGCGAACAATCGGATGACGTTCGGGCAACTGCTCCAGTTCGACCGGAATCGGCTGCTCGGCGGCGACGGCCAGCGACCACAGACCGAGGACCAGTCCCGGCAACCACTTCACGGCTCGGCCAGCGTGTGGATGGCGTCGATGACCCTCTCTGGTTGCTCCCACAACACGAAATGCCCTGCGTGATCGACACGTTGAATGACGGTTGAATCCGAGTGCAGCACGGATTCGGCGAAATCGGCGGTCGACGGTCGCACCAGCGAGTCCTCCATGCCCTGGATCAGGATGACGGGAGTTTCCGGTGGAGTCCAGCCGGCCCACAGCGCCCGCAACTCCGGCTCCAGCGCGAGGACTTCGTCGTTCGCCCGGGCCAGTGAATCGGGCACGATCCGCCGCACCAGCGGCCAATTGGCGAGCCGGTTGAACCAGCGCGGCGCCTCGGCTGCCGGCTCCAGCGAAGCCGCGACCAGCACGACTCCGGCGACGCGATCCGGTGCGTCCCGGACCAGCTGCATGGCGATGGAACCACCCAGGCTGTGTCCGACGACAATCATCGGCGGCAGTTCCGCGAAGGCCTCGGCCAGATAGGCCGCCTGGGCCGACAGCGCGGGTTCAACACCTCCGGCCGACGAGCCACCAAACCCGGGCCGGTCGACGGCAATCAGGCGGTAGCCGCTCAGCGCCGGCGCGGTCAGGTAGTCGGCAAAGGCCTCCCAGCTACCGGGTGTGCCATGGATGAACAACACGGGCGGGGCGTCGGCGTCACCGGACTCCACCCAGTGCAGGCGACGTCCCTGAACCTGCGCCTCCACGCTGCTACCACCGGGCACCAGTTCAGCGGGCCGACCCGTCGGATACGGAGCGCCCATGCAGCCCGCCAGGCAGACCGCGACCACCGGCAGCGCCAGACGAACCAGGAGGATCACTGCTGACGCACGCTCGATCATGCAGTCGCGGACCACCGCCCGGCGCGAGGGTTTCGTCGACGGAGCACCGTCAGTCCGTGGTCGACCCGGACCCGTTCCGCTCCCAGGTTTCGAAGCTGTAGGCATGAGCATGTCGCTCGTCCCGCTCGTGCCGCTCGCGATGTACACAGCGCCACTCCGGTTCGCCGAACGCGGGGAAGCGGGTATCGCCGTCAACCTCGGTGTGCACGCGGGTGAACTCGATGGCGGCGATCTGCGGCCAGAACGCCCGGTAGATCTCCCCGCCGCCGACAATCATCAGCGCCGAGGCCGTGCCCGCCGCCTCCAGCGCCGCATCGGTGCTGGTCACCACCGTCACGCCATCCGCCCGCCAGTCCGGCTGCCGCGTCAGCACGAGATTGTCGCGGCCGGGCAAGGGTCGCCCGATGGACTCGTAGGTCTTGCGCCCCATCAGGATCGGATGCCCCATGGTCACGGCCTTGAAGTGCTTCAGGTCGTTCGGCAAGCGCCAGGGCAGATCGCCGTCGACACCGATGACGTTGCGCTCGTCGGCCGCCACCACCGCGACCAGCTTCAAATCGAGACCTGCGCCTTGATGTGCGGATGGCTCTGATAGCCCTCCAGCGTGAAATGCTCGAAGCGGAAATCCTCGATGTTGCTCACCGAGGGCTCGATCCGCATGGTCGGCAGCGGATACGGTTCCCGTGTCAGCTGCAGCTCGGCCTGGTCCAGGTGATTCAGATAGAGGTGCGCGTCACCCAGCGTGTGGACGAAATCCCCCGGCTCGTAGCCGCAGACCTGGGCCAGCATCATCGTCAGCAGCGCATAGGAGGCGATGTTGAACGGCACCCCTAGGAAGATGTCCGCGCTGCGCTGATAAAGCTGGCAGGAAAGCTTGCCGTCGGCGACATAGAACTGGAACAGGCAGTGGCAAGGCGGCAGCGCCTGCAAACCGGCCTCGGCGTTCTCCACCGGCGACTTGCTCGGATCGGGCAACACCGTCGGATTCCAGGCAGACAGCACGTGGCGTCGCGAATCAGGGTTGTGCTTGAGGTTATGCACCAGCTCGGCCAACTGGTCGACGACCACGCCGTTCGGACCCTCCCAGGCCCGCCACTGCTTGCCATAGACCGGGCCGAGATCGCCGGACTCGGTCGCCCACTCGTCCCAGATCGACACGCCATTGGCCTTGAGATACGCCGTGTTCGTCTCGCCGGCGATGAACCACAGCAGCTCGTGGATGATCGAGCGCAGATGCAGCTTCTTGGTCGTCAGCATCGGAAAGCCTTCCGACAGGTCGAAGCGCATCTGGTAACCGAACACGGACTTCGTGCCGGTGCCGGTGCGGTCGGATTTTTCCGTGCCGTGATCCAGCACATGCTGCATCAGATCAAGGTATTGCTTCATCAGGTCTTGCCGAGCGGACGGTCGTAAATCTTGCGGGTGTAGGCGATCACGAGCAAAACAATGCCGGCGATGGCCATCGGCGCGGACAACAGCTGCCCCATCGTGAGCCAGCCCCAGGCCAGGTAGCCGATATGCGCATCGGGCTCGCGAACGAATTCCACCAGCGAACGAAACACCGCGTACATCAGCAGGAACAGGCCGGACGCCGCCATGCGCGGCTTGGGCCGGGCGGTGAAGAACCACAGGATCGCGAGCAGAAGCAGTCCTTCCAGGCCGGCCTCGTAGAGCTGGGAGGGGTGTCGGGGCATCTCCCCCGCGGCCGGATGGTGGAACACCATGCCCCAGGGCAGATCGGTCGGACCGCCCCACAGCTCGCCGTTGATGAAGTTGCCGATGCGGCCGCAGAACAGACCGGCCGGCGCCAGCACGACGACCATGTCGCCAACCTCCCAGAACGCCTTTCCGGTCTTCCGGGCGAAGAACATCAGGCAGACGATCACGCCGATCAGGCCACCATGGAAGCTCATGCCCCCCTGCCAGACCTTGTAGATCATCGACGGGTCGGCCAGGAACGCCTCGAAGTTGTAGAAGAACACGCTGCCCAGCCGGCCGCCGAGGATGATCCCCAGCACCACGTAGAACAGCAGGTCGGAGATCTGGTCCTTGGTCCACGGCCAGTCGGGCTTGCTGGCCCGATACCGTCCCAATGCCCAGGCCAGCGTGAATCCGGCGAGGTACGACAATCCGTACCAGTGCACCTTGATCGGGCCGAGCGAGATCGCGACCGGATCAAAATTCGGGTGAACGAGCATGTTGGGATTCCGTGAACTGAGCGGACATTGTAGTGCCCCGCGTGACAGGACCGTGGCGGCGGACCGGTTCGGGCTGGTCGTCAGCCTTCAACCGCGCATAGAAACGCCTTCAGGTATTCGGTTTCCGGAATGGCCGGATGCACAGGATGATCCAGCGCCGCACCACGCTGCGCCAGAATCATCGGCCGCCGCCCCGCCTCCGACGCCGCCTTGCGCAGGGCGCCGCGCATCGCGTCGGCGGAAAGATGATGCGAGCAGGACGCGGCCAGCAGCAGCCCCCCGGGCGTGAGCAGCCGCATCGCCAACGCGTTGAGCTGCTGGTAGTGACGCGTACCCGCCGCGATGTCCTTCTTGCGCTTGATCAGCGCCGGTGGATCGACGATCACCAGGTCGAATTTCGTCCGCGCGTCGGCAAGCTGCTGCAGGCTGGTCCGGGCATCGCCGGCCAGCACATCGACACTCACTCCGTTCCGCGCCGCATTGGCCTGCGCCTGCGCCAGCGCGGATTCGGAGGCGTCGAGGCAGGTCACCGAAGCCGCCCCGGCACAGGCGGCGGTGACGCCAAAACCACCAACGTAGCTGAACACGTCCAGCACCCGCTGTCCCCGCGCAAGCTGCGCGATCAGCGCCCGGTTGTCCCGCTGATCGAAATACCAGCCGGTCTTCTGCCCACTCTTCAGCGCCACGACGAACCGCCGCTCCGACTCCGGGACCTCGATTTCGTCGGGCACGCTGCCCCATTCCGAGGTCATCGGCTCCAGGCCCTCAAGCGCACGCACCGGCGCATCGCAGCGCCAGTAGATCCCCGTGGGGTTCAGCGTTTCCCGCAGCGCCGCCTCGACGTCATCACGCCGTGCGTCAATGCCCGCCGTGGTGCTCTGCGCAACCAGTACGTCGCCGTAGCGGTCGACGACCAACCCCGGCACGCCATCGGATTCCCCGAACAGCAGCCGGTAGAAACCGCCTGGGTACACGCGCTCGCGCAACTGCGCCGCCTGACGGATGCGCTCGGCGAACCAGGCCTGGTCGATGCGGGCCTTGGCGTTGCGCGTCAACACCCGCGCACAGATCAGCGACGCGGGGTTCACGTACACCTGCCCCAGCGGCTTGCCCCGGGCATCCTCCAGACGCGCCAGCGCACCCGGTTCGAACGCGGTCAACGGCGTGCGCTGCACATCGACCTCGTTGGCGAACACCCACAGGTGACCGATGCGCAGACGGCGATCGGCGTTGGGCCTGAGGCGCAGCGTGAGGGCTTGGACCATGATTCTCGGAGCCGGGAGAACGGAAGGGTCGGATCATACCGGGCAACCGATGTCAGTCGGTCGAAGCGCCCGACTCGGCAAGTCGCTGTCGTGCGATCTCGACTCGTTTCCGGGTCAACACCGTTCGGTCATGGTCCGGCCCCAGCGTGGCATCGAGCCGCACAACCGCTCGTTCGAGCACCTCCAGCCCTTCCCCAGGGCGGCCCGATCTCACCAGGCACCAGCCCTGATTACCCTCGAACACGCCGAACAGCGGATGGGATTCCCCGATCTCGTCAACCGCACGCTCCATCAACAGCGCGAACTCCCGATTGGCATCGTCATAGCGGCCCGCACCCATCAGCAGATAGGCCAGATTGTTGATGGGTGCCAGCACCTGCACATGCGCCGCGCCAATCTGAGGCTGCAGGCGAATGATGGTGCGCAACGTCTCCTCGGCTTCATCGACCTGACCAAGCTCTTCCATGCTGTAAGCCTGCGAATTCAGGGCGGCCAATGTCCGCACGTTCGCCAGACCCAACTCCGCTTCATAGGCCTCGCGCGCCGCGGTCGCGAGTTGCAGCGATTCGGCGTACTCCTTCTTCTTGCCGAGCACGGCCGACAGGTTGAGTTGATTGTCTGCAATCGCATAGTGCCCTGGCGGATAGACGGCTTGCGCGATCTCGAGCTGCTCGCGCAGCACCGCCTCCGCGGCATCCAACTCGCCGTTCAGTTCCAGAAACGTCCCGAGCAGGTTGGTCGCACCCTGGGTATCAGGATGCTGAGCACCCAGCTTGTCCTCCAGCACCGCAACAAGTTCGCGCAGCAGTTCAATCCCCTCGGCGTACGCACCCGCGTCACGCCACGCCGTGGCAAGCGAATAACCCGCATCCAAGGCCAGGTCGTCGGAATCACCGAATAGCTCGATGGCGCGCTGTCGGGTCACCTCGCCCAGCTCGACCGCCTCGTCCAGGCGCCCCTCTCCGGTGAGAGCGCGTGTCCGCAACAGTGCTGCGCGCAGCTGCAACCTCGAGTCCTGCCCGCCAGTCAGTGATCCATGCTCCAACGTTTCACGCATCGCCTTGTAGTCGGCAGCAGACTCGAAAGCACTGGCAAGGTCCAACCTGACCTCCAGCGCCGTCTCACTGTTCATGCCCTCGGCGGACTCGACGGTCTCGAGCACCGACTGCAAAAGCTCGATTCCGCGCGAGGATTCCCCCAGCCCCGCGCGAGTCCGCCCGATCAGCCGCTGCAATGACCAACGAACTCGTTCAGGCAAGGCCGCGCCAGCGCGTAAATCAATCTCCGCGGCATCGATGACGTCGAGGACGCGCACATCCTTCCCCAGCGCGTTGGAGGGGTTGGCCGCCACCAGCATGTCACTCAAAAACGCATTGATCGCCGCGGTCTCCGCCGCCTTGGTGTCCGCCAAAGCACGGGCGCGCGATTCCGACACCGCAAAGTGAGTCGCGACGACAGCCGCGATCAGCACGGCTGCGACCGCTACCATCGCCACGGCGGACAGCGCACGATGCCGTCGCACGAACCGACCGACCACATATCCGATGGTCGGCGGACGCGCCGTGATCGGCTGGTGCGACAGATAGCGCTCAAGGTCATTGGCGAACTCATCCGCCGAGGCATATCGCTGCTCGGCCTCGAACGCCATCGCCTTCGCGACAATGGTTTCGAGATCGCCGCGTGCGACCGGAGAACTGGCGGACAGCCGCTTTGGACTGCCCCGCTGTAGTCGGTCCAGTGCGCCGGCGATGCTGTTGCGAGGCAGGTCCGGATACGGCAGTGCGCCAGCAATCAACTCGTAGGTGATGACACCCAACGCGTAGACGTCGCAACGCGCGTCGATGGCAGCGTCGTCGCCGACCATCTGCTCGAAACTCATATAGGGCAAGGTGCCCAGCACCTCTCCAACCCGGGTCATCTGGGTAGCGCCATCTTCAGTGACGTGCGCAACCCCGAAATCAAGCACCTTCGGATCGCCATCCTCGCCGACCAGGATGTTCGCCGGTTTGAGGTCGCGGTGAACAACGCCCTTGAGATGGGCGGCGTGCACCGCTCTTGCAATCCTGACCACGAGGCGAAGGCGTTCGGCAACCGGCAGCGCCATGGCGGCTTCGCGCAGATCGCGACCGCGCACATACTCCATCGCGAAATAGGCAATGGACCCGCTCGGGCCGTCGGCAGTACCGGCTTCATACAGCCGTGCAATGCCCGCGTTCTCCAGCGAGCCGAGCACGCGAATCTCGCGTGCGAATCGTCGGCCGAATTCGGGCACGCTGGATTTCAGGACCTTGAGCGCGACCAGCCGTTCCGACTCGCTCTCACGCGCGAGATAGACCGTTCCCATCGCGCCCGCCCCCAGTACGCGCAGCACGCTGAACTTGCCGATTCTCTCCGGCAACTGCTGATCGCCGTTCACTGTTTCCATCCCCCTGTTCGCCCGCCACGTCGTTCCGTCGGAAATCTGTTCCGACACGGGCCGGTTCCGCCCGGTATTCTGTCAGACCGAACCACCGGCAGCCGCCCCCAAATGCTCAACCGCGACGATTTCCTCCACGTCGTCCGTCACACGCCCCTCGTCTCCATCGACCTGATCGTCGAAAACGATGGCCGGATTCTGATGGGGCAGCGGGTCAACGAACCCGCCCGCGGCACCTGGTTCGTGCCGGGCGGCCGGATCAACAAGAACGAGCGGCTGGAGGATGCGTATGCCCGCCTTTGCCGGGTCGAGCTGGGTGTCGAGGCACAGCTGGACGATGCGCGGCTAGTCGGCGCGTTCACTCATTTGTACGACACGAATTTCGCATCGGAACCCGGCGTGAGCACGCACTACGTGGTACTCGCCTACCGGGTCCCGGCGGGTCTGGTCACGCCTGCGGCCATGGAGACGCTGCCGGTCGAGCAGCACGACGCGTATGGGTGGATCGGCGCCGATGACGACGACCGCGACGTGCACCCGAACTCGGCGGCCTATTTCGGGGCGACGGGCCTCACTGCTTGAGCCGATACCCGGTCCGGAAGATCCAGAAGATTCCGCCCAGGCACAGCAGCAGGAAGCCAAGGATGGCGGCAATGCTGACGCCGACCGCGACATCCGCGACGCCGTAGAAACTCCAGCGGAACGCGCTGATCAGGTAGACGACCGGATTGAACAAGGTGATGGTCTGCCACAACGGCGGCAACATGTTGATCGAGTAGAAGCTGCCGCCAAGGAAGGTCAGCGGCGTCACCAGCATCATCGGAACAATCTGCAGCTTCTCGAAGCCGTCGGCCCAGATGCCGATGATGAACCCGAACAGACTGAAGGTGACCGCGGTCGTGACCAGAAAGGCCAGCATCCAGACCGGGTGCGCGATGTGGTAGTCCACGAACAGCCTCGCGGTGGCCAGAATCAGTAAACCCAGGATCACCGATTTTGACGCCGCGGCGCCGACATAACCCATGACGATTTCCAGCGGCGATACCGGTGCCGACAGCACTTCGTAGATCGTGCCGGAGAAGCGCGGAAAGTAGATGCCGAACGAGGCGTTGGAAATGCTCTCGTTGAGCAGCGACAGCATGATCAGCCCGGGGATGATGAACGCCCCGTAGCTGATCCCGTCGATCTCCACCATGCGCGAGCCGATCGCCGAACCGAATACGACGAAATAAAGCGACGTGGAGATCACCGGCGAGGCGATGGACTGCATCAGGGTGCGGCGCGTCCGCGCCATCTCGAATCCGTAGATGGCGCGAATGGCATACCAGTTCATGCCACCTCCTCGTGAACCAGACTGACGAAGATGTCCTCCAGCGAGGACTGGCGTGATTGCAGGTCGGAAAACTCGATGCCCAGCTCGTTGAGCTGACGCAACACCGCCGCCACGCTGCCCTGCTCGCTGTGGGCGTCGTAGCTGTAGGTCAGCCGGTAGCCGTCATCGGACAAACTCAGGCCCGCCCTGCCCAGCGCGTCGGGAATCCGCTCCAGCGGCTCGGTCAGCTGCAGTCGCAGCTCCTTCTGGCCCAGCTTGTCCATCAGCGTCGTCTTGTCCTCGACCAGGATCAGCTCGCCCTTGCGAATCACGCCGATCCGGTCGGCCATGGCCTCGGCTTCCTCGATGTAGTGCGTGGTCAGAATGATGGTCACGCCGGCCTCGCGCAGGCTGCTGACCATCTCCCACATGTCGCGCCGCAACTCCACGTCCACGCCAGCCGTGGGCTCGTCCAGGAACAGTATCTGCGGCTCGTGGGACAGGGCCTTGGCGATCATCACGCGCCGCTTCATCCCGCCGGAGAGTTCCAGCAGGCGATTGTTGCGCTTGTCCCACAGCGACAGGTCACGCAGAACCTTTTCGATATGCGCGTCGTCGCGGGGCTTGCCGAACAGGCCGCGACTGAAGCTCACCGTGTTCCACACCGATTCGAAGGCGTCCGTGGTCAGCTCCTGCGGGACCAGGCCGATCCTGGACCGCGCCGCGCGGTAGTCGCTGACGATGTCATGTCCGTCCGCCAGCACCGTCCCGGAACTCGGCGTGACAATGCCGCAGATGATGCTGATGAGCGTGGTCTTTCCCGCGCCATTCGGACCCAGCAGCGCGAAGATCTCACCCTTGCGGATGCTCAGATTCACATCCCGCAGCGCCTGGAAACCGCCGCGGTACAGCTTGTTCAGTCCATCGACCTGGATGATCCCAGTCACGCGCTCTCCCGAGATGGCTCACGAAGGGGGCCGATTCTGCCAGCCCGTCGCGGCGTTTGCGTAACCGGCGCGGGAATGTGCATGTGAAATGCCCCGGCCTGCGGGCCGGGACATCCCAGCGTTCCGGCGGTGACGCCGAAGCGCCTACTGACCGAGCATCGCCGCCTTCAGATCGTCCTGCGCCGGCTCATCGCCCAGCCAGATGCGAATCAGCGCAGACTGCATGGCCTCGCCGTCCACCGAATCCAGCGACCGGCCATCCAGCGTGACCTCGGTCCCACCGTCGGCGAAGCTCAGATCGAGCTGATCCCCCTCGCCCAGCGAGCCGACCTCGCCGAACAGCTCGTCCAGCTTCTCGATTTGGGGCGCGAGCGCCTGAAGCTCGCTGTCGTCGAGGTTGTTCTCCAGGCCTTCGTGGAAGGCCTTCATGAACGTCTCGCCGTCCAGGTCGCGCTTCATGAACAGGCTGATGCGGCGCGGCTCGTCGGAGTTGATGATCGCGTCGGCGTCAGTCGATTTCTCGGGCAGGTAAAGGCCGGCGACATAGACATTGGCCAGGACATACTTGGTGCGCAGTCCGGCGCCGTTCAGCACCAGTTCATCACCCGCCACATCGGCCGACTCGGGCACGTCGACGCCCGATACGGTCAGGGCAGATGCGCTGCCCGTCATGGCAGCCAGGATGAATGTCAGCGTGAGTCTGTTCATGGTCGTCCTCCGACTTGAACCCTCCCGCGGATGGCCCCGTCCGTTACCGACCGGGTCAATCCGTTCCGCCGCAACCGATTGGATGGCCTGGCGCCGCTATTGGTTCCGAAACGCGAGAACCGTCAGGTCACCACAGCCATAGGCATGTGCTTGATAGCCACCTGTTCGTGCGATCGTTCGCTACCGCGGGATCACCGCAATCGCGCGCAGCGGCCCACCACTACCTCCAGCGATCTTCATCGGCAACGCAATGACCTGAAATCCGGACGCGGGCAGAACATCCAGGTTCGCGAGATTTTCGAACGCAGGAATATTCGCCTCAAAAAGAGTCCTGTGCGTCTGAAATTGCACCGACTGCCCGAAATCGATGCTTGGAGTATCCAGACCGATAGATTTGATCTCGCGCTCATCCACCAGCCACTGCGCGGCAGCGGGGCTCAACCCGGGAAAGTGAAGCTTGGCAACGGCCTTGGCGCCGCGCTCCGCAGTACCCATATAGCGCTCACGATCGGGCCAGAATCTGGCAAACCCCGTACGCAACAGGACGATCTTGCCGTTCAGGCTTGCGCCCTGAGCACGCTCCCAGGCCTTCAGGTCAGCAATGGTCACCTCGTAGTCCCGATCTGCTTCGGCCTGCTCTGAAACATCGATGACCACGCCATCGCCGACCAGTCTGTGCAAGGGAATCTCGTCGGTGCTATCACGTCCTTTGGCGAAATGCACCGGAGCATCCAGGTGCGTGCCGCCGTGTTCGGCCGTCTCGAAGCTATTCGCTTCGTAGTAGAACCCGGCGTCCGACATGCCTCGCGAATCGATATGCAGTTCGAAACCGCTGGCCGTCGGCCAGTAGATCGTCTGCTCATCGTAGGCATGCGTCAGGTCGACAATCTCGTCCTCAGCCGGACTTTGCCCCGAAACCAACGCCAGGCAAATCCCGGTTGCAACCAAACTCGTCAGCCTGATCATCAAGTACTCTCCAGCGATCGTCTGTTTTCCCGATGACGCGATCATCACAGGCCCGCCCTAAACGCTGCGTTAACAAGCGACAAACTACGATCAGGGTTCGCCTTCGACGTGTCGCATGGTGAACACGCCCATCGTCAGCCACCGGACCCTCAGTGACGACGCAGTGATACGTCCACGATCGGCGAGATGGATGCTGCGCTACTTGTGCTGGGCAGCGCTGCTGATCCTCGGCACGGCCTGTATTGCCCGCGGCGCGGTGTTTCTGTACGAGACACGATCGCTGCTGACACAGGGTCAGAAAACCGCGGCCAGCAATCACGACCGGGCCAGCCGGCAGATCGGAGCCTACCTGGGCGAGGGTGTCCGCTCGGCGGACCGGCTGGCGAACAACATCCGTCTGACCAGCCCCGAGACGCCGGAGTTGCTGAGCCTGATGCACCAGGCGCTGGCGGATGCCGCCGGACTGACAACGCTGATCGTTGCATTCGAACCCGGCACAGGACCCGACGCGGCGGGTGCGAAGTTCCTCGCCTGGCGCGACGGAGACACCATCCACACGGTCCGGCGACCCGATTCAGCCCATCTGGACCCCGACAATCACTGGTACTACGCGCCTCTGACGCACGGGCGTCGCTTCGGCGGTTCATTCGTCCAGCAGGCATCGGGTGAAATGGTGGCCGACTACGGCACGCCGATAACCGGCACCGACGATGTGCCAATTGGTGTCGTCTCAGCCGGTTTCTCCGTGCGGGACATCCGCGCCACGATGGAGAGCATCCAGCTCGGTCGCGGAGGCTATGCGTTCCTATTCAACGATTCCGGCGACATCCTGATTCACCCGGACCGGGACCTCGAGGGCTCGCTGAGCAATCTGTTCGATGTGGCGGAAGCCACGTCGGATCCGATCCTGTGGCATGTCGTCAGTGACGCCATCAACGGCAGGCATGGACCCCGGAGTTACACGCATCCGGTCACCGGTGAAGCGGCGTGGCTGTACACCCAGCAAGTCCCCCATACACAGTGGACGCTGGCAGCCTTGCAACAGCCGGATGCCCTGCGAGCGAGCAATACGACGTCATCCCGTGCGCTGCGGCAAATCCTGCCTGCCGCTCTGCTGGCTGCGACGGCCGCCTGCATCCTGGCCTTGTTTGCTGCCGGTTTCCGGCCCGTTCCCGTTTGGAGTTCGGCCATCGGGCTGTCCTGTCTTTATGTCGCCGCAACAGCGATCGTCGTCAGCACGCCGACCGACAACGACCATCACCTCACCGACGGCAGCACGGTTCTCGCCGACGGCACCGCCGTCCGGAACCTGGTTGCCGAGATCGACGGGCATCGACGGACCCGGGGTGAGAACCCGCCGCTGTTTCAGCCCACAGGCCTGCTCATCAACACGATTCAGGTACAGAACGACAGGGAACTGGTCATCTCCGGAACGCTCTGGCAGCGATTGAGCATCTCCGCGCCGGAGATCTCGCCGGTTCGGTTCGTGCAGGCCAAGGAGCAGACATGGCGTCGGGCGTTTCAACGTGAGGAGGCGGACGGTCAGGTCACCGGATGGCATTTCCGCGTACTGCTGCCCTACACCGCGGACCTGCGGCACTATCCCTTCGATTCCACGGTGCTGCGGCTTCGCATGGCACCGTCCGACCCATCGCAGGATGTCGTCCTGATCCCCGATCTGGACGCCTACGCCAGCATCCGCCCCCGCGCATTGCCTGGCATCGACAACGCGCTGCAAGTCGCCGAGTGGCATCTGATCGAAAGCCGGTTCGTCCATCGCAGCATGGTCACCCAGACATCGTTCGGCGTGTCCCGTGATGCGGAATCCGGCCGCGTGCACGAACTGGCGTTCGAAGTCGCCCAGTCGCGTCGCTCGTTTGGCCCCTTCATGGCAACCGTCACACCGGTGATCGTCACCGCCGTGATCGCATTCCTGATCCTGACCGTCTCGTTTGTCGGCTCCAAACAGTTCGACATCATCCGCGCGCTGCTGCCACTGCTCATCGTGGTCGTGTTCCTGCACGTCGGACTCCGTCAAAGTTCAACCTACGAGGGGCTGATCTATCTGGAGATGTACTACCTGTTGCTCTATGGGCAGATCCTGATTGTCGTCATCCTGTCCATCGCCCACGCGCTGGAAACCGTGCAATGGCGCTGGCTGCGGCACCAGGACAACTTCATCGCACGGACCCTTTACTGGCCGGTGACGACGCTGACGGCGCTTTGCTGCACGCTGGCCATGTTTTCATGAAGCACATCGGCTGGCTGTTGTGCGCGGCGATCCTGATCGCCGGATGCGAGCGTACGGACGCGACCATCCGCGTCGCCATGCCGCCGCTGCCGCCGTATTTCCACGAACAACGGCAGGCTGGCCTGCATTTCGATCGAATTCAGACGCTGCTCCGATTGCAGGGACGGGACATCCAGCCGGTCTTCGTGCCCTTTTCACAGCTCAGCGATGCCCTGAATCTGGGCACCGTGGACGTTGCCGCTCTGGTCCCTCCGGATGCGACCGATATCCCTGCCGTGTCGGAAACCCGGCTCACCTATCAGAACGTGATACTGACTCGGGAGAACGGTCCGGCACCGAACAACGTGGAGTCGCTGAAAGCGCTCCGTGTAATCGCATTTCAGGGTGCGTCGCAGCTTCTGGGCGAAGCATTCGAGAGCATGGCAGCAGCCAATCCGCACTACCGCGAACTGCGGGAACAATCGGAGCAGGCGATGCTACTGGTGCTCGGTCGCGTGGATGCCGTGATTGGCGACGAACGGATCCTGCGCTACTACGCTGACGAGGCGGCACGGCGCATGGGCGTCGCCCCCCAGCTGGTCGCCACGCATGCCTTCGAGCCCGTGCGCTACCGCGTGGGTTTTCGTGACCCCGATCTAGCCGCGGCATTCGACCGCGCGGCCTACCATCTCGATCAGGCGCCTTCACCATGAACGGCCACGACGTCGGGCGCCGCAGGCTGTGGGCACATGTTGCGCTAGGTGTGCTGCTCGTCCTCATCGGCGAACGCCTGCTGCGCGCAGGTTTCGCGGCCAGCGCGGGTGACAGTGCATTCGCGGCGCTGGATGGCGCCGCCAGCCCGGTGGTCGGACTGCTAATCGGGATTGTCGCCACGGCGCTGATCCAGTCATCCACCGTGGTCACGACCACGGTCGTCACACTGGTGGCGACAGGCCTGCCCATGGATGTTGCGATCGCGGCTGTCATCGGCGCCAACATCGGCACGACCGTGACCGGCCATGTCGTGGCGCTGACCTTCTGCATCAATCGCACCCGACTGGCGCCCGCCTTCGCGGTCTCCAGCACACACAGCCTGTTCAATCTGGGGTTGGCTGCGGTCCTGATTCCGCTGGAATGGACCACGGGACTGCTGAACCGCACGGCAGGCTATCTTGCCCCGGCGTTTTCCGGTTTCGGCTGGCAACCCGCAACCCTGGATGTGCTGGGCGTCGCGACCCGCACGCTCAGCCACCTGACCAGGGCCGGCTTCGCGAGCATGGGGTTGCCCCCGGGTCTGGTCGGCGTGTTCCAGGCCCTGACCGGAGGTGCCTGCCTGATACTCGGACTGGCCTACGCAACCCATCTGCTGAAGCAGGCCTTCGTCGGACGCGCCGATACCACGCTGGCATCCGTACTGGGACGATCCGCGCCGCGCGGCATGTTGCACGGAGCGCTGATCACCGCAGCGCTGCGTTCCTCCTCCGCCGTGACCAGCCTGCTGGTGATGGGCGCCGCCGGCGGTGTGACCGATGCCAGACGCGCCTATGCGTTCATCATCGGCGCGAATCTGGGCACGACGCTCAGCGCGCTGCTCGGCGCACTCGCGTTCAGCGGGCTGGATGCCGAACTTGCTGCGCGAGTGGCCATCGTGCACGCCATGTTCAACGGGCTGGGCGCCCTGATCGCACTGCTGATGCTCGCCACCTCCACGACCGGACGCTGGGCCTTCGCCCCGGCGACAGCCGGCATCTGGCTGGGACGGCAGGCAGCTCGCTGCCCGACCTGTGCGGTCTTGGCGATACCGATATTGTTCTGTGGCGTCCCGTACATACTGCTGACGGTGTTCAACTGAGGCGCAGTCAAAGGCAATGCACCCACCAGCCACACTATCATTACGGGCTGCGGCCTGATGCTCCCTTCGGAGTCACTCCATGACACACAGGCAGCTCCGACTCGACAGACAATCGCTGGACTGGACATCACCGTTGCCGGCGACACTGATGGCGCGGCCCGTGCTGCAGCTGGATCTGTCCGACGCGAACCGGTCACTACAAGATGTCGCCGTGGATGACGCGGCGGCGTTCGGACGATGGATCGACATGCAGGCCCGGGACGCCGGTTGCGACTGGGCACTGGGCGGCTATGCCGAGGACCGCGCGATCTACGCCATGAGCCCGGTGTTTTCCGACGGCGCGAATACACGTTCCGTGCATCTCGGGATCGACTTCTGGCTGCCGGCCGGCACCGAGGTTTACGCGGTTGCCGACGGCACGGTCCACAGCACCGGCGACAACGCCCGATTTGGTGACTATGGCCCGACGATCATCCTGACCCACACGGTCGGCGACGCCACGCTGCACACGCTGTACGGACACCTTGCGAGGCCATCACTGGACCTGACGCAACCCGGCCGTCTTGTCGAAGCCGGCCAGCGAATCGGCTGGCTGGGCGAACCCGCCGAGAACGTCGGCTGGCCGCCGCATCTGCACTTTCAGGTCATCGCCGACATCAGCGATCACCGAGGTGATTTTCCGGGTGTCTGCCTCGCGACCGAGGCAGACGCCTGGCTTCAGCGCTGCCCCGATCCCATGGAACTGGTCCGGGCCTGGTGTCCCCGGCTGCTGTGCTTGCGTCAGCCCGGGAAGGGCTGATCGAAGTTCTGCTCGTAGCGGGCGGCGAAGTCGGCCAGGTCAATGCTGTAGTTCTGCGGGCCGTTCTGGGCGATCTTGATCGCACCCATCAGCGAAGCGATGCGCCCGATCACCGGCCAGTCGTAGCCCTTCTGCAATCCGTAGAGCAGGCCGCCCCGATAGGCGTCGCCACAACCGGTCGGATCGACCACGGCATCGGCCTTGGCACTGGGAATGTGCAGCATCTGGCCGCCGGTGTAGATTTCCGAGCCCTTGGCGCCACGGGTGACGATCAGCGCCTCGACATGCTCGGCGATCTCGGCCGGCTGCCAGCCCGTGCGCTCGGTCATCACCGCCTGCTCGTAGTCGTTGACCGCCACATAGGTCGCCTGCTCGATGAAGCGCTTGAGGTCATCACCGTCGAACATCGGCAGGCCCTGACCCGGATCGAAGATGAACGGTACGCCGGCCTCGGCGAATTGCGCGGCATGCTGGATCATGCCGTCACGACCATCGGGCGCGACGATGCCCAGCGTTGCCTCACCGGGGATGACCTGCTCGTGGGCAAAGTTCATCGCGCCGGGGTGGAACGCGGTGATCTGGTTGTCGTCCAGATCGGTGGTGATGAACGCCTGGGCCGTGAACGACTCCGGAATGTGCTTGACGTAGGTCTGGTTGATGCCCAGTGACGTCAGGCGCGTGGTGTACGGCGCGAAATCGTCACCAACCGTACCCATCGGCTTGCCGTCGCCGCCGAGCTGCTGCAGCGCGTAGACGATGTTGGCGGCGCAGCCCCCGAACTGCTTGCGCATTTCCGGAACCAGAAAGGCGACGTTCAGCGCATGCACCCGCTCCGGCAGGATCTCCTCGCTGAACCGTCCGGGGAAGACCATGATGTTGTCGTAGGCCAGAGAGCCGCAGATGATGGCTGTCACGTGATTCGCTCCTTGCGTTCGTGTTCTAGGTTCGCGTGACGCCACCACCCCCGGACCCGCGAAATCCCGCTCCGCGATCGGCAGCCGCGGCGCCACGAAGGCGCCGTCCTGTACTAGGCGGCTTGGTCGTCCGGCTGGTAGCGCACGTCAAGCTGACGGGCCGCGCGCACGTCATCCAGCCTGCGCACCGGCATGGTGTACGGCGCGCCGCGCAAATGCTCGATGTCGTCCTCGGCTTCCTTCGCAATGGCGATCATCGCGTCGACGAAGGCATCCAGGGCCTCCTTGCTTTCGGTCTCGGTCGGCTCGATGAGCAGACACTCGGGGACCAGCAGCGGGAAGTAGACCGTTGGCGCATGGAAGCCGTGGTCCAGCAGGCGCTTGGCGACATCGGTGGCGGTCACGCCCACCGACTTGTGCTGGCGCTTGAGGGTGACGATGAACTCGTGGCTGGCACGTCGCCCCGGGAAGGCCAGGTCGAAACCCGCCTGCTCCAGGCGCGCCATCAGGTAGTTGGCGTTCAACGCCGCGAATTCGGCCACGCGGTGCATGCCGTCGCGGCCGAGCATCCGGGCGTAGACATAGGCGCGCAGCAGCACGCCGGCATTGCCCATGAAGCCGGACAGCCGACCGATGGACTGTGGCAGATCGTCCTCGTCCAGCCAGCGGAAGCTGTCGTCGTTCGCCTTGCCCACCACCGGAATCGGCATATAGGGCAGCAGGCGCTCGGACACGCCGACCGCGCCGGAGCCGGGCCCGCCCCCGCCATGCGGCGTCGAGAAGGTCTTGTGCAGATTCATGTGGATGACATCGAAACCCATGTCACCCGGGCGCACCTTGCCGAGAATGGCGTTGAGGTTGGCGCCGTCGTAGTACAGCAGGCCGCCGGCCTCATGGACCAGCTTCGAAATCTCGGAGATGCGACGCTCGAACACGCCCAGCGTGGACGGATTGGTGAGCATGATGCCGGCGGTCTGCGGGCCCAGCGCGGCCTTCAGTGCCTCGACATCGACATCGCCGTTGTCATCGGTGGGAATCTCGCGGGCCACGTAACCACACATGGTCGCGGTCGCCGGGTTGGTGCCGTGGGCGGCGTCGGGCACGAGAATCTCGGTGCGCCCGGTATCGCCGCGAGCATCGTGGTAGGCACGGATCATCGCCACACCGGCGAACTCGCCCTGCGCGCCCGCCATCGGCGTCAGCGACACGCCCTTCATCCCGGTCACGTCCTTGAGGATTTCCTGCAGGTCGTACATGCAGGCGAGAAAACCCTGGCTGGCCGACACCGGCGCCAGCGGATGGCGCGACAGGAACTCGGGCAGCATCGCCAACCGGTTACAGGCGCGCGGGTTGTACTTCATCGTGCACGAACCCAGCGGGTAGAAATGCGTGTCGATGGAGAAGTTGAGCTGCGACAGCCGGGTGAAGTGACGCACGGCCTGCAACTCGGAGACCTCGGGCAGGCCCAGCTCGGAGGTTCTCTCCAGGCCGGCCGGCAGGTCCACGTCGAAATCACCGGCCGGATACTGCGCGGAGGCCGAGCGCCCGGGACGGGAGTGTTCGAAGATCAGCGATTCGGTCATGGCGGGAGCCTCAGGCGGCGCTGGCCGGGCGCATCAGCGCGGCCAGCGTCTGGACGTAAGTGTCGATGTCGGCGTCGGTCTTGGTCTCGGTGGCGCAGACCAGCAGGCAGTTCGTCAGCTCCGGATAAACGCCTTCCAGCGCGTAACCGCCGATGACTCCGCGTTCACCCAGCGCATCGACCAGCGGCCGGACCGGCTGATCGAACCGCAGCACGGCCTCGTGGAACCCCGCGCCGGTGAAGACGGGTTCGATGCCCGGCAGCTCGGTCAGCGCGGCGACCAGCTTGCGCGTGTTCGCCATCGACGCGCGGGCCACCTGCTGCAATCCGACCGGACCGAGAATGGACATGTGGATCGTCGCGGCCGTGACCAGCAAACCCTGGTTGGTGCAGATGTTCGAGGTGGCCTTGCCGCGGCGGATGTGCTGCTCGCGCGCCTGCAGGGTCAGCGCGAAACCGGGCTTGCCGTCCATGTCCAGCGTACGGCCGACGATGCGGCCCGGAAGCTGACGCACCAGCGCCTGCTTGCAGGTCATGAAACCGAAGTACGGCCCGCCCGACGACAGCGGTGAGCCCAGCGGCTGGCCTTCGCCGCAGCAGATGTCCACGCCCTGCTCGCCCCATTCACCGGGCGCGCGGGTCAGCGCCAGCGCGATCGGGTTGACCACCGCGACGGCCAGCGCGCCGTTGGCATGCGCCCAGTCCGTCATGCTGTCCACGGCCTCGAAGCAGCCGAAGAAGTTCGGATGCGGAATCACCACCGCGGCGATATCGGAACCGGCGTGCTCGGCCAGCGCGGCCTCGGGCGTGGCACCGGTCGCTGGGTCGTAGTCCAGCTCGACCAGCTTCAGCTGCTGCGCCGCGCAGATCGCGTGCACGACCTGCCGGTAAACCGGCGACACTGAGCGAGGCATCAGGATGCGATGGCTCTTGGACTTGCGGTTGGCCCGCACGGCCATCAGCAGCGCCTCGGCCAGCGCGGTCGCGCCGTCGTAGAGCGAAGCGTTGGACACATCCAGCCCGGTGAGCCCGCACATCATCGTCTGGAACTCGTAAATCACCTGCAAGGTGCCCTGGCTCGCCTCCGCCTGGTACGGCGTGTAGGCCGAGTAGAACTCGCCACGGGTGACGATCTCCCACACCGCCGCCGGCACATGGTGCTCGTAGGCACCCGCGCCGATGAAGTTCAGCGGCCGGCCATCGGCGTCGGCACGCTCGTGCATCAGGCGCGTGATCTCCATCTCGGTCATGCGCTCGGGCACGCGATCGAGACGGCCGCAGCGCAGCGCGGCGGGAATTTCGTCGAACAGGGCTTCGACGCTGGACGCGCCAATGGCGCCCAGCATCTGTTCGACGTCGGTGTCGGTATGCGGAATAAACGGCATGGTGAAATCCGGGTCAGGCAACGGCCCGGGCGGGCCGGCTCATCGAAGGCGCCGCACGGCCTGGTGGCCGCATCGGCACTCAGGTCTCAGTCGTCGGCAATCGCGTTGGCGTAGCCTTCGGCGTCCAGCAGATCGTCCAGCGCGTTGGCGTCGGCCAACCGCACCTGCATGATCCAGCCCTCGCCGTAAGGCTCGCTGTTGATCAGTTCGGGGGCATCGGCCAGCGCCTCGTTCACCGCGACGACCTCGCCATCGACCGGGCTGTAGACGTCGGACGCCGCCTTCACGGACTCGACCACGGCGCAGGCATCGCCCACGGTCACGGTCGCGCCGACGTCCGGCACTTCGACATAGACCAGGTCACCCAGGGCTTCCTGGGCATGGTCGGAAATGCCGATGGTGACGAGACCGCCACCCTCTTCCCGCACCCATTCATGGGACTCGGCGTATTTCAGATCTTGTGGGATGTCGCTCATCAGATGCTCTCCGGATGCACGATAAGTCGTGTAGAGGTAGGAAAAATCAGTCGTTCAGGCCGGGCACGCGAATCTTGCCCAGACGCACGAAGGGAGGATTCACGATCCGGGCCGGAACCGGCTTGCCGCGGATGATCACGTCGACGGTTTCGGCATCGCCCGCGGGAATGCGCGCCAGGCCGATACTGCGACCCATGGTTGGCGAGAAGCCACCGCTGGTCAGCTCGCCCTCGCCCTGCGGCGTGGCGACAGCCATGTGCGCACGCAGCACGCCACGACCCTCCAGCAGCACGCCGACGAAGCGCGGCAGGCCACCGGCGGCGCGCTGGGCTTCCAGCGCCGCGCGGCCGATGAAGTCGCGGTCGGCATCGTCGAAGGACACCGTCCAGGCCAGCCCGGAGGCCAGCGGGGTCACGGATTCGTCCATGTCCTGGCCGTAGAGATTCATGCCGGCCTCCAGGCGCAGCGTGTCGCGCGCGCCCAGGCCGCAAGGCCGTACCCCAGCCGCCAGCAGACCATCCCAAAGCGTCTGCACCGCGTCGGCCAGGCCGATGATCTCGAAGCCGTCCTCGCCGGTGTAACCGGTGCGCCCAATGAACCAGTCGCCTTCGGAGACCGCGTTGAACGGCTTCAGCGCGGCAGCCGCCGCGCCGGCATCGCCCAGCAGCGGCGCCGCCTTCGCCACGGCCTGCGGACCCTGAACAGCGAGGATGCAAAGCTCGTGACGCGGCTCGACGCTAATGCCTTCCGGCGCCTGCTGCTGCATCCAGGCCACGTCCTTCTCGGTGGTGCCGGCGTTGACGACGACGCGATACCACTCGTCCGTCATGCGGTAGGTGATCAGATCGTCGATCACCGTGCCCTGCTCGGTCAGCATGCAGGAGTAGAGCGCCTTGCCGGGCGTCTTCAGCTTGGCGACGTCGTTGGCCAGCAGGTGGCGTAGCCACTCGGTCGCACCCGCGCCGCGCACATCCACGGGGGTCATGTGCGAGACGTCGAACATGCCGGCGTCCTGGCGGACGGCGTGATGCTCTTCAAGCTGCGAGCCGTAATGGATGGGCATGTCCCAGCCGGCAAAGTCGACAAACTTCGCACCGGCGGCTTCATGCTGTTCGAACAAGGCTGTCTTGCGGGACATGCAGGCTCCAGGTTTCAAGACGGGCACCCGACACGGTTGTGCCGATACGATGCCCCTCTGTCCTGTTACCTGAGAGATTGGAGCGCGTTGCGCGGCTCCTGCCCCTTCGGTGGCCGGTCGATGCCGGCACTCTCCAGAGTCGACTGAATCCCCGCGGTCCTTTGGCCTGAGCGTTTCCGGGCGAGTTGCGTCGTCGGCGGTCACACGAGGGTGACGCTCTCCCGCAGGGTCATCATCGAACGCGGAGTTTACCGTGCAGTCGCCAGATGGCCAATCCGGTTCAACCGGATGCGCTCGGAAAGCCCGGTTTCACACCCAAGGCGACCTCGGCGAAACGGCGCTTGAGCGGCGTGACCACATCAGCCAGATGCAAGCCGAAGCCGCGAACGGTGGAGACCGCCGGGTTCGCCGTGGAGAACAGTCGGTCCAGGCCGTCGATACCCTGACTCATCTGTGCAATGTCAGCGCGGCGCGCACGCTCGTAGCGACGCAGGGCCGCGGCGCGCAGTCCGACATCCGGATCGGGCATGGCCACGAGCAGCGCGCGCAAGTCATCAAAGCCGAGATTGACGCCCTGCCCGGCCAGCGGATGCACGACATGCGCGGCATCTCCCAGCAGCACGCAGCGGCGGGTGGTGAAGCGCTCCGCGGTCTGGCGCCGGAGCGGAAACGCAAAACGACGGGTGGGCGTGTGCAGCGCCCCCAGCCGGCCGGCGGTGGCCTCGGTAACGGCGTCGGAGAAGGCGGCATCGTCCAGCGCCAGCAGGCGATCGGCCAGCGCGTCATCGGCCGACCAGACCAGCGAGACGCGGCCGTCGAACAGCGGCAACAGCGCCACCGGCCCGGACGGCAGGAACCGCTGCCAGGCGGTGACATCGTGTCCCCGCTCGCTGCGCAAATGGCAAACGATGGCCCGGCCGCCGTAACCGCGCCCCGACACCGCGATGCCCAGCGCCTGGCGACCCGGCGAATTCGCGCCGTCCGCCAGCAACAGTGTGCGGGCACGGACCGGCCGACCGTCGTCGGTCGTGACGGTGACCGCATCGGTTGTTTCGTCCACCGCAGCCAGCGCAGCGCCGAACTCCACGTCGTCCAGCGCGGCCTGCGCCGCGGACACGAGCGCCGCGTTTTCGACGATCGCGCCCAGACCATCCAGACCGAATTCGGCCGCGCGGAAGCGGATGTCCGAGCCGGACACCGCATCCCAGACCGTCATGCCCGCATAACCTTGCGCGCGCGGCGCCAGCCGCGGCCAGAGATCCAGCGATTCCAGCAACTCGATGGATGCCGGCGACAGGGCGAACACCCGCGGATCGATGGCCTCACCGGTCGGCGCCTCCATGGGCTGCCCGGCATCCAGTACCCGGACGCGGTAGCCCTGGCGCCGCAGTCCCAGCGCGGCCACGGCGCCCACCGCGCCGGCGCCAACCACAAGCACATCGCAGTCCATGGCGCCGCTCACGAGACCATCCGCTCGCCAGGTTCCACCGCCGTCACCGGCAGCCCGCGCGCGAGCCGGGGCGGCTGCCCGGCGAATCCGGTGGAACGGATGGCCATCCGGCGCTTGAGCCCGGGCAGCAAATCGGTGGTCAGCAGACCCAGGTTGCGCCCGGTGCGCAGCCCCGGCGTGTGGTTGGAAAACACCTGGATCAGGCCATGGGTCATGCCGGCGACGGCGCGACGATCGGTTTCGCGCCGCCGGGCGTAGGCGGACAGCACGTCGCCCGCGCCGATGTCCCCGCCCGCGGCCAGCGCGTCGGCGAGGATTTCGGCCAGCGTGGCCGCATCACGCAGCCCCAGATTGAAACCCTGCCCGGCAACCGGATGCAGGTTGTTCGCCGCATTGCCGATCAGCACCGAGCGCGGGCCGGCCAGGCGCGTGGCCATGACCCGGTAAAGCGGATAGGCCTGCCGGCCGCCCAGCGAGTGCAGACGACCCAGCCGACGACCGAATCCGGCGTTGAGCTGGTCGAGAAACGCCGCCTCGTCCAGTTCCACCAGCGCATCGGCGACATCGGTCGGGCGGGTCCAGACCAGCACGCAGCGATCATGCGGACCCGGCAACAGCGCGATCGGCCCGTCGGCGGTGAAGCGCTCGAAGGCCTGTCCGTCGATGGGTCGAGACGCCGCGACGCTGCTGACGATCGCCTTGGCTTGGTAATCGTGCATCTCGGCATCGATGCCCATGGCGGCGCGCACCTGCGAGCGTGCACCGTCGGCGCCAACCAGCAGCCGCGCAGTCAACCGGCGGCCATCGTCCAGGGTGACCGCGGCGGCGTCCGGATCATCAAGGTCCAGCGACGCCACCCGGGCGGGGCAGATGAAGTCGATCCGCTCCGCCGGCGTGATGCGCTCGAACAGCGCGCGGCCGACCGTGCGGGTCGGGATCACGTCACCCAGGCCGGACAGACCGTAATCCGCGGCCCGGATACGGGTGATGCCGAACCGCCCCTGATCGGAGATGTGGATCGAGCGCATCTCGGCGGCCTCGTCGGCCATGGCCGACCAGACACCCAAGGTATTGAAGATGACCCGCGACGCGGCGTTGAGCGCGATGGTGCGCTCATCGAAACTGGGCTGATCATCGCTGCCCAGCGGCAGTGGCTCGATCACCGCGATCCTCAGCGGCAGGTCGGCCAGCGCCACCGCCAGACTGGCGCCGACCATGCCGCCACCGGCGATGATCACATCGTATTGGTCAGACACTAGCCCGCCATCAGGGCTTCGATCTCGTCCGCCTGCTTGGGCACGTCGGCGGTCAGGATGCGCGGCTCGCCATCGGTGACGACGACGTCATCCTCGATGCGCACGCCGATGTTCCAGAAGCGTTCCGCCGCGCCGGGCGTGCCTTCGGCGACATAAAGGCCCGGCTCCACCGTGAGCACCATGCCGGGCTCCAGCGGGCGGGACTTGCCATCGTCGTAGTAGGCGCCAACGTCGTGCACATCCATGCCCAGCCAGTGGCCGGTCCCGTGCATGAAGTAGGTCTTGTAGGCCTCATCCTCGATCAACGCATCGACGTCGCCGGTCAACAGGCCCAGATCCACCAGGCCGCGGGTCAGCGTCTTGACCGAGGCCATGTGCACGTCATCCTGCTGGCGCTTGCCAGCACGCACCGCATCGATGGAGGCCAGCTGAGCCTCCAGCACCAGATCGTAGATCGCGCGCTGCTCGCCGCTGAACTTGCCGCCCACCGGGAAGCTGCGGGTGATGTCCGCGCAATAGCCCTCGTACTCGGCGCCGGCGTCGATCAGCAGCAGGTCGCCGTCCCGGAGGATCGCCGAGTTCTCGACGTAATGCAGGATGCAGGCGTTGGCGCCCCCGCCGACGATGGAGCCGTAGGCGCAGTCCATCCGCGACATCGCGAAGCTGTGATGAATCTCGGCGGCGATCTGGTATTCCGCCATGCCGGGCTGGCAGACACGCATGGCCCGGCAATGCGCCTCGGCCGACACCCGGCCGGCATGCGCCATCATCTCCAGCTCCGCCGGCGACTTGATCAGCCGGTGTTCGTGCAGCGTCGCGTCCAGGCTGACGATGGCCTCCGGCGCCGCCGGGCCGCGGCGACTGGCCGCACGCAGGTTGTTGACCCAGCCCAGCACGCGCTGATCCCAGGCCGATGACAACCCCAGGGTGTGGACGATCTTCGAGCGTCCGCGCAGCAGCTTGGGCAGCAAGGCGTCGATGGCGTCCAGCACGTGGCCCTTGTCCGCGCCGTAGTTGGACACCACGCCTTCCGGGCCGGCGCGCAGGCCATCCCAGATTTCCCGCTCGCGATCGCGCGGCCGGCAGAAGAGATGAAATTCGCCGTCGGCATGACCCGGCGCGAGCACGGCCAGCGCATCGGGTTCGTTGAAGCCGGTCAGGTAACGGAAGTCGCTGTCCTGGCGGAACGGGTAATGCACGTCGCGGTTGCGGGTCTGCTCGGTGGCCGACGGGATGATCGCGACCGCATCCTCGCCGATGGCATCCATCAGCCTGCGCCGACGCGCGGCGAATTCGTCGGGCTCGATCACCGGGCCGGTCGGAACGTTCTGGGTATCGAAAGGACTCATCAGTGAATCGACTCCTGCCGGTCCTTCGACTCGGCCTGTTCGTGCAATTCGAAGAACAGCATCTGCGCACCCACGCGCACGTACTCGATCAGCTCGGCATAGGCGGTCTCTTCCGACTCGCTTTCCTCGATGCTGCCGGCGCGGGCGATTTCGCCGAAATCGCGCACCACTTCCTGAGCATCGCCGGACAGCGCGTCGATGGAAAAGCCGGGCAGCGACGCCGCGCCGAACAGGAATCCCTGGCACCAGAGCGCCAGCGATTGCACGCGATCGGACAGCGACGCGGTGTCGTCCGGCAGCATCGGGGCGAACCCCATGTCGGCGTCGACGAAATCATTGGCGGTATCGCCGCGCAGCTGCTCCAGCACCGTGCGGGCGGCGTCAGCGGCAGCGCCATTGCTCAGATCCGCGGCAATGCCGAGATCCACGGGCGGTTCGATCCCGGCCGCGATCATGCCGGCCAGGGTGCCGTGATATTCCGCGCCCGGCTGGTGGATCCCCAGGCCGGATAGCGCGTCTTCCAAGCTGTCGTAATCGATGTCCGTCATGGCTAAGGCCGAGAGAAAGACCCGCTATGATAACGCGGTCTCCCCTGCATGAAGCGCTTTGTGAACCGCCTCCCCGATCCCGTCGCGATGATGCAGTCGCTCATCGCGCTACCCAGCATTTCCAGCGCGCAACCCGCCATCGACCAGAGCAACCGGGCGGTCGCGGAGCAACTCGCCGCCTGGCTGGAGCCGCTGGGGTTTCGCTGCGAGCTGCTGCCGCTGCCGCTCCAGCCGCACAAGTGCAACCTGATGGCGACGCTGGGCCGGGGTTCCGGCGGGCTGGTGCTGTCCGGCCACCTGGACACGGTGCCCTACGACGAGGGCGCCTGGACCAGCGATCCGTTCGCGGGAACCGTGCGCGACGGTCGGCTCTACGGCCTCGGCAGTTCCGACATGAAGGGGTTTCTGGCCCTGGCCACGACCGCGGCCGCGCGGTTCCAGCCCGATCAGCTGAAGGAGCCGCTGATCCTGATCGGCACCGCCGACGAGGAAACGGGCATGGAGGGTGCCCGGATGTTGCTGGAGTCGGGCCGGCCCCGCGCCCGCCACGCGGTCATCGGTGAGCCCACCGGCATGCGCCCCATCCGCGCCCACAAGGGCATTCTGATGGAAGCGATCCGGGTCAGGGGCCGGGCCGGGCATTCCAGCAATCCGGCGCTGGGGCTCAATGCCATTGAAGGCATGGCTCAAGTGATCGACGGCTTGCGGGGCCTTCAGGGCGAGCTGCGCGAACGCTTCAACGACCCGATCTTCGCGGTTCACCACCCGACACTGAACATCGGGCACATCTGCGGCGGCGACGCGCCGAACCGCATCCCGGCGCTTTGCGACCTGCATATCGACCTGCGTTTTCTACCCGGCATGTCCATCGAGGACCTGCGCGAGCGGATTCACCGTGCCGTCGAGACCGCACTGGCCGGGACCGACTATGGGTTGGACGTGCATCCGCTGTTCGACGGCACGCCGGCGCATGGCTGCGATGCCGGCGCGGCGATCTGCCGGGCGGCCGAGCGGTTGACCGGGCACGCCGCCGGTACGGTGGATTTCGCGACCGAAGCCGGTTACTTCGGCGCGTTGGGCATGGAGACCATCATCATGGGCCCCGGCGACATCGACTGCGCCCACCAGCCGGACGAGTTCCTGCCGCTGGATCGCGTCGAGCCGACCATCGATCATCTCGCCGCGCTGATTCATCGATTCTGCGTGGAGCCGGACGACACGGCGACCACCATCGCAACGGAAGGGTCACCCGCATGAGCCAGCATCCTCTGGTCGAGGCACTGCGCGAATTCGCGCCGTATCTGCATGCCCATCACGGCCGCACCTTCGTGCTGTGCATTCCCGGCGAGGCACTGCGCGGGGACGATCGCCGCGCGCTGATCTACGACATCGCACTGCTGCGCAGCCTGGGCGTGCGGCTGGTGCTGGTGCACGGTGCCCGCCCGCAGATCGAATCCCG
>CALBOV010000229.1 GCA_937896565.1 uncultured Salinisphaerales bacterium | reverse complement strand
TGCGCATCATGTTCGACTCCTGTCGATGAGGTTCGGTCTGGGGTTAAGGACCGGCAAAGATCTCTGAATTTCCTAAGATCGCCACATTCGCGATGGGCGGACACGTCTGCGGGGCCGCCGTGCGCCTGTGCGGTCGCGTCGACGTTTGGTTACATTCTGGCATCCCGCGTGTGGTGTCTGGCGACCGGGGTGTCGATTCGATTCAAGCAAGCACGGAGCTGAGGATGAAACCTGGCATGAGCCGTTGGGCCGTTTTTTTGCTCGGAGCGTGCGGTGCGGTGCTGTTGGCCGGCTGTGGCGGCTCCGATGATGCGACCTCGGCCGGTGATGCCGCCGCGCCGGCCGGATGGTCGACGCCGTCGTCCGACACCCCGGTGCGAGAGCAATCGGTGCCACTGGGGCGGCTCGGCGAGGCTGTCGTGCCCACCGCGTATGCCCTGAACCTGAGCATCGATCCCGACACCGACGGCTTCTCCGGGCGTGTGGTCATCGATGTGCGGCTCACCGAGCCGGTCGACGAGATTTACCTGCACGGCAAGAACCTGACGGTGTCCGCCGCCACGCTCAGCGCCGGGGACACATTGATCGCGGCGGAGTACGAGCAGGTTGACGACAGCGGTGTTGCTCGTCTGAGCCTGCCGATTCCGGTATCCGCCGGACAGGCGAGGCTGACCATCGACTACAGCGCCGCGTTCAGCGATTCGCTGGACGGGCTCTACAAGGTCGTGGAGAACGACCGCGCCTACGCCTTCACCCAGTTCGAGGCGATCTCGGCGCGCCTGGCTTTCCCCTGTTTCGACGAGCCGCGCTTCAAGGTGCCCTTCGATCTGGCGGTTTCGGCGGGGGCGGATAACATCGTCATCAGCTCCACGCCCACGCGTCGTACCGAGACCGCGGTGGACGGAGCCGTCCGGCACGTGTTCGAGAGGACGCCGCCGCTTCCGACCTATCTGATCGCCTTCGTGGTCGGCCCGCTGGATATCAACGACGCCGGCGGATTGCCGCCGAATGACATTCGCGACGAGCCGCTGCCGCTGCGTGGCGCCGCCGCCGCGGGCAAGGGACCGGATCTCCAGTTCGCGCTGGACAACACCGGCCCGCTGCTGGACGGGCTGGAGGCCTACTTCGGCCTCCCGCATCCGTATCCCAAGCTGGACATCATCGCCGCCCCCGATTTCGCCTACGGCGCGATGGAGAACGTCGGAGCAATCATTTATCGGGAGCAGCGGTTGCTGCTGGACGAGCATGCCTCGAAGATGCTGCGCCGGGCGTACGGTGTCACGCATGCCCATGAACTGGCCCACCAGTGGTTTGGCAATCTGGTGACCCCTGCCTGGTGGGACGACATCTGGCTGAACGAGGCCTTCGCGACCTGGTTGTCTTACAAGATCGCCGATCAGTGGGATCCGCAGCTGGGCGTGCCGCTGGAGTTGCAGCGTCGTGCGCTGGACACGATGACCATCGACTCGCTGGCCTCCACGCGCCAGATCCGGCAGCCGATCGAGGCGAACGACGACATCAGCAACGCCTTCGACGGCATCACCTACCGCAAGGGTGGCGCGGTGTTGTCGATGTTCGAGCGCTTCGTCGGCGAAGCGGCGTTCCGGGACGGCGTCCGGCTGCACATGACGCGGCATGCCAATGACGTCGCCACCGCCGACGACTTCATGCAGTCGATCGCCGATGGCAGCGAGGACCAGCGCGTCGTCCCGGCCTTCCGCAGCTTTCTGGAGCAGCCCGGCGTACCGCTGGTGCGCGCGGCGCTGGACTGCGCCGATGAGCCGACGCTGATTCTGGAGCAGGAACGCTACCGACCCCTGGGCTCGGCCATCGACACGCCGGGGCAGTGGCAGGTGCCCGTCTGTTATCGGGTACTGGCCGACGGCCAGACTGAAGCGCGGTGCCATCTGCTGACCGAACCCCGTGCCGAACTGCGGCTGCAGAGCTGTCCCGACGCCGTGCTGCCCAACAGCGCCGGCGCCGGGTATTACCGCTGGACCCTGCCGGAAGCGCAGTGGGCTGCCCTGCTGGATCGCATCGATGAACTGTCGGCGGCGGAACAGCTGTCGCTGGTCGACAATCTGGATGCGGCGTTTCGCGCAGGCGCGCTGGAATTCTCGACGTTGAAGGCCGCGTTGCCGACCCTGGCCGCGCAACCGAACTGGGAGGTGGCCACCCGCCTGCGCAAGTCCTGGGCAAAGATCCAGGATCGGCTGGTTGAGGATGCCACCCGGGCGGCGATGCGGTCGGCGCTGACCGAGGCGTACCTGCCGCGCTTCGAGGCGCAGCTAGGCCTGCGGCCTGATCCCGGTGAATCCAGCAACGATGCGCAGTTGCGTGGCGAACTGGCCGAACTGCTGGTGCGGGACGGCGATGCGCCGGACCTGCGCGCCCGGCTGGCCGCGGCCGCCGATCGCTACATCGGGCCGGCGGATGACCTGCCCGATCCCTCGGCGCTGGTCAGCGATATCGTCGAGCCCGCGCTGGAGGCCGGCGTGATCGAGTACGGAGAGGCGTTCGCCGAGCGTCTGTGGGCTCGCTTCGAGGCCAGTACCGATGCCGTGTTGCGTGAGCGCATCCTGACCGCGTTGGCCCGTGCCCCGCAGCCGGCGATCGCGGCCCGGGTGCGCGAGCGCGCGCTCACCGAACTGCTTCGCAGCAACGAGCTGGTGCATGTCATGCGGCAGCAGTTCGAGTCCGCCGAAACCCGAACGGCGGCGTGGGACTGGCTGAGGGAGTCGCTGGACGCGATCAAGGCGCGGATTCCGGAGTCGGCCCACGGCCAGCTTGTGGAGCGCACCAAGCATTTCTGCACGCCATCGCGACGTGACGAGGTGGTCGCGTTCTTCGAGCCGAAGCTCGATGAGCTGTTCGGAGCGCCGAGGCTCTACGCGCAAAGCCTGGAGCAGATCGACCTTTGTCTGGCGCTCAGGCAGGCGCGGGGCGACAGCGTGGTGGCCGCGATGGCGGCACCCGCTGACGGCGGCGAGTAGGCTGCGGGACTGCGTCCGGCGTCGCCGGTTTCCGACCAGCGGGGTTCTCGCGTGGCGTAAATGTTGCAGTGCGATTGGCTGGGTTCCATGGAGAGGGACATGGCCAGACCGCAGCGGGCTCCGATTCGATTCGACTTCGTCGGCGTGACGGACGCGCATCGACGAACGCTGATTTCGGCGCTCAACTCGGTTTCCGGGCAACTCGGTGTCGCGTTCGAGCACGTCAACGGGCAGGCCGGAGAGTTGCTGTTCGTCGGCGTGGACGATTTGCCGACCGTGCAGCGCTACACGCCGCCGAATGTCGCGGTGATTAGCTTCGGGGACAGGCGGACTCACGAGGGCGCGGATGTGGTCCGGCCGATCCGTGTCGCTCAGTTGACCACCGCCCTCGAGCGCGCCGTGGCGCATATCGATCAGGCCTCGGCCGATGCCGCGTCGGAGCAGGCCACCAGCGGCCGGCCTCGCATGTATCGCGGCGCGCCCGTCGAGGAAAGCCGTTCGGCGACCACGGCCGAGCGCGAACGTGATCAGAAGCCGAGAGCCGGCCTCGTCTATCGGGGCTCCCGGGTCGGCTAGATCATCCGGCCGGCGTCGCGTTCAGAGTCCGGCCTTCTTCCAGTCCGCGAGAAAGCGATCCAGGCCGCTGTCGGTCAGCGGGTGATTCAGCAGCTTGCCGAATATCGCCGCCGGTATGGTCGACGCATCCGCACCGGCGAGTGCGGCCTGAAGCACATGTTCCGGATGCCGGATGCTCGCGGCGAGCACCTTGGTGGTGAATCCGTAGTTGTCGAACACCTGGCGCAGGTCGCGGATCAGGTCCATGCCCGCCTGGCCGATGTCGTCCAGACGGCCAATGAACGGCGAGACGTAAGTCGCGCCGGCCTTGGCGGCGAGCAGGCCCTGGACCGCCGAGAAGCACAGGGTGACATTGGTCTTGATGCCTTCCTCGCTCAGCACGCGGCAGGCAGCGAGTCCGTCACGGGTCAGCGGCAGCTTGACCACGACGTGCTTGTGCAGCGCGGCGAGTTCGCGGGCCTGGGTCAGCATCGCTTCGGTGTCCAGCGCGGTGACCTCCGCGCTGACCGGGCCGCCGACCAGTTCGCAGATGGCGACCACGGTTTCGTGAAACGGCTTGCCGGTCTTGGCGACCAGCGACGGGTTGGTCGTGACACCATCCACCAGTCCGCCTGCGACACAGTGGCGCAATTCGTCGAGGTCGGCTGAGTCAATGAACAATTCCATTCGCGGGCTCTGGCATGTCAGTGGAGGGCGTCGATTGTAAGCGGAACGGCTGGCTGCGACCGTCCGCGGGGTCGGCGCATCCTGAGTCTGATGGCCGGGAGCTTCACCAATCTTTGGTTCGGGTGACCAAATCCGTATGCCGTGGCATCGGTGATGGTTCTTAACATGCTGAATTTTCTGGATAAAATTCTTGGCATGCACGATGCTCCCGGTTTCTGCACATCCACAGGAAGGGAGCAGCATTCATGATTCGACGTCAGCCTGTCTGGTTATCCGGTCTGGTCGCCTGCGCACTGGCGACTTCGGCCTGCGCGGGTTCGGTGGACATCGAACGCATCGACGACCCGAACGCCGACTTCAGTCTGGTGAACGGTTCGATCAAGATCGGGCCGAACAGCCGCGTCGGCGATCTGGAAACGGTCAACGGGTCGATTGCGCTGGGTGATTCCAGCCATGCCGCCGACATCGAGGTCGTCAACGGTTCCATCACGCTGGGCCAGGGCGTCACGGTGGACGGCATCGAGTCCGTCAACGGCGGCATCCGGTCGGGTGACGGCCTCACGGTTCGCGAAGGCGTGGAATCGGTGAACGGCGACATCCGCCTGGGTTCCGGCGCCACGGTCAAGGATGGCATCGAGACCGTGAACGGCGACATCAGCTTCACCCGTTCGCGTATCGAGGGCGGTATCGAGACGGTCAACAGCCCGCTGGACACGGGGACCGACTCGGTAATCGTCGGGGATATCGTCTACGAGTCCACCAAGGGCAGCAGCCGTCACGTGCCCAAGGTCGTACTCGGACCGGGGACGCGCGTGGAGGGTGATCTGAAGTTCTACCGCGAGGTGGATCTGCAAATGCACGACAGCGCCAAGGTTACCGGCACGATCAAGCGGGCCTGGCCCGGGGCCGGGGTGGCGATGTTGCTCTGAGGTTTGACGACCCGGGCACGGCGGGTGGACCGCCGTGCCCGCGATGCTTACATGGCCGGGTTCGGCTCCTGATTCGGATCGACGCCGACCTGGGTCTGAATGTAGTTCTGCTCGCCGACCTTGCCGATCAGCGACAGCTGGGTTTCCAGGAAGTCGATGTGGTCTTCCTCGGATTCCAGAATCTTCACGAACAGTTCGCGTGACACGTAGTCACCGACCGCCTCGCAATGCGCGACGGCATCCTTGTACAGCGGATGCGCCTGCATCTCGATCTTGAGATCGCATTCGAGGATTTCCTGGACGTTCTCGCCGATGAACAGCTTGCCGAGATCCTGCAGGTTCGGCAGGCCGCCGAGAAACAGAATGCGCTGGATCAGCGCATCGGCATGCTTCATCTCGTCGATGGATTCCTCGTATTCCTTCTTCGCCAGCTCGTAGATGCCCCAGTCCTGGAGCATGCGTGAGTGGAGGAAGTACTGATTGATCGCCGTCAGCTCGTTCTTGAGACCGGCGTTCAGATATTCGATGACCTTGCTGTCGCCTTTCATGGCAGCTCTCCTGTCGCCGGGGTACCCGCGTCTGGATGTGAATTTTGCGTGAGGATACGGGTGCGATTGCGACTATGCAAGCTAACTGATTGATTTTACGGAAAAATTTAAATGATTTGCGGAAGCGTTCTCATTTGGAGAAACCCGAGAACGGCGCTCCGGGCATCGACAAGCGTTTGATCGATATAACAAAAGCGAATGCCGCATTGCAGCACCGCGTTGCCAACCCTAAAGTCGCGCTTCCAATTTCCTCCGCACAGGCGTAGCCATGGCAGCCGTAGCACCCGAAACCGTGCTCAGCGTCCATCACTGGAACGACACGCTTTTCAGCTTCACCACCACTCGTGACGAGGCGTTGCGATTCCGCAACGGCCAGTTCGTCATGGTCGGGCTGGACCTGGAAGGCAAGAAGCTCATGCGTGCCTATTCCATCGCCAGCGCCAATCACGAGGACGTTCTCGAGTTCTTCAGCATCAAGGTGCAGGACGGTCCGCTCACATCGCGCTTGCAGCACCTGAAGTCCGGCGATGAGATTCTGGTCAGCCGCAAGCCCACCGGCACCCTGGTGCTGGACGACCTGAATCCGGGCAAGAACCTCTGGCTGCTGGGCACCGGTACCGGTCTGGCGCCGTTCCTGAGCCTGATCAAGGATCCGGAATGCTACGAGCGTTTCGAAAAGGTGATCGTGGTTCACGGTGTGCGCTACCAGAACGATCTGGCGTATCGCCAGGTGCTGGAGCACGAACTCAGGGAGCATGAATACCTGGGCGAGCTGGTCGGCGACCAGTTGATCTACTACCCGACGGTCACGCGCGAGGAGTTCCACAATCGCGGCCGCATCACCGATCTGATTCGTTCGAACAAGCTGACCGAGGACCTTGGCCTGCCGCCCATGAACCCGGAGGATGACCGCGCGATGCTTTGCGGCAGCCCGGGCATGCTGAAGGACACGGCATCGATTCTGGACGAGCGCGGCTTCACCATCTCGCCCGGCATCGGCGAGCCGGGTGACTACGTGATCGAACGCGCCTTCGTCGAGAAATAGACGCTACTGTGGCCGCGTGGTCGGCGGTGCCGACTGCGCGGTGCCGCGAATCAGCAGCGTGTGCGCGTCCCAGCTTCGGGCCGCGTCCATCTCCGTCAGTAACTGCACGTCGCCCCCGCTGCGGGTGGCCACCGGCGTGCCGTTGCTGAACAGCACCCGATTGCCCGGGGTTCGCGCGACCTTGTCACCGGGAGTGAGGATGCCGACCAGGTTCAGCGGGTCGGCCGCCGAGATCGACACGTACTCCGGCGTCCCGTCGTCGGCGGACGGCAGTGTGCGGAGGCTGGTCGCCGCCTCCGGCAGCGCGAACTGCTCGCCGGAAAACCCGCTGACGAAACGACCGCCGCGAATCTCGCCGCGTGCCTCCAGCCGTCGGTAGACGTAATAAAGGTCTCGCCAGGGCGGCAGGCCGTCCTCGCGTTCCAGCATTTTTCGGAACACCACGCCGTAGCGGGCGAGCAGTGTGCGGGCGATGTGCTCGACATGCGGTTCGGCCAGCGCGGTGTCATCAGTAGTGGCCCGGCGCTGCCGCGTCAGCGACCAGCGGCCCGACTCGTCCAGGTCCAGCGCGCGCACCGAGGCGCGACGCCTTGGCCGCCCCCGCTTTTTCGATGACGGTTGGAGCAGGGCGCGCAGTCCGGCGAAGGAATCGCAGGTCACCAGCCCCTGGCTCACCAGCTCGCCCAGCGCGGTTTCCAGTTCGGCGCCGAGCAGGCCGGTGTCGGCCAGCAGGTCGGAATGAAAGCTGGCGCCGTGCGTCTTCAGCGCTTCCAGCGCGCGCTCGGCGCGCGGCGAGAGTTCCGGGCCGGATTCGGCCGTCTGGTCCGGCCGCTGCCAGTGCCCCAGATGTTCGCGGGTGCTCCAGAAGATGGGCGTAGTGCGAATCGGTCCGGCCTTGCGGCGGCCGTCATCGCCGGCCGATGCGCGTCGTGCCCAGGTCACGCGTCCGGCGGCGCAATGGCGGTCCAGCATCATCGGCAGATAGTCACCGATGCGGGCCGGCAGGATGTCCTGTTCCCAGGCCATGGCCGGTGCCGGAAAGCCTTCGAGTTGCTGGAGCACGGCGAGCAGTGCCTGATCACCCGTGCGCCGGGTGTCGGACTCGCCATCGCGGCGGGCCACGCCCTGCCAGCGGAACAGAAAGCGGAGGAACTGGGTCGGCGCGACGGCCTGGATCTCCGCCCGCCGCGTATCGCGGGTGTAGCGGTGAATGCGGGCGAGCAGGCGGCGATCACACCATTCCGACGCGTCCGGCCCCGTGAATGCGCCGCGCATCACCGCGCCTTCGGCCTCCAGTTGCAGCAGCGCGATTTCGACGCGACTGAATTCCATGCCGAGCTGGCGGGCCAGCGCGGCGATGGACACCGGCCCCAGCAATTCCATGCGGCTGCGGATGATCTCGCGCAACGCGTCGTCCGCGTCCGATGCGTCCTTGCCGACTGGCTGGATCGTCGGCGACAGCGTCGCATCAGGAAGCAGGGCGAGAAAGCCATGCAATCGTTCGGCTGCGACATGCAGCGTGACGCCGCCGGGTGTCGTCAGCCGCGTGGCGCGTGACTGCGCGTGCAGATGCGCGAGCATGGGCTCGGCCGGCGCGGTCACCTCATCGGCGGTCAGGCAGCCAAAGGTCAGCATCGCGTCATGCAACTCGTCCGCGTTGCCGATGCCGGGCTGGGCCTCGTCGCGTACGCGGGCGATGGCCTCCGGGTCCAGCCGGCCAATGTCGGCGGCGGTGCGCAGGTCCATGAGCGGCCGGGTGCTGATGGCGCGGGTGCGGCGTTCCTCGGCCTCGCCGTCATCCAGGAAGGTATAGGGCTTGGCGTGGATGATGGCGTGCGCGAGCGGGGAGGGCGCGGCCAGGTCGCGGCAGACGACGCGGACCTCGCCGGCCTCGATCCGGGACAGCAGCCGTTCCAGCCCGCCGATATCCATGACCTCGTTGAGGCAGTCGTACAGCGTCTGCTGCACCAGCGGGTGGTCCGGCACCTCGCGCGGGCCGCTCAGATTTTCGGCGCAGGCGACCTGGTCGGGGAATACGACCGTGAGCAGGTCCTCGGCATCCGAGCGCTGGAACTGCGGCGGCACCTTCTTGCCTCCGTTCATGCGTCGGATGGCCAGCGCGGACGTCGCCGCCCAGCGCCAGCGGGTCGGGAACATCGGCGCGTCGAGTAGCGCCTGGATCAGCACGTCTCGCACCGAGGCGGACTTCAGATAGCCGCTGACATCCTCCAGGGCGAAGCTGTGGGTCGGGCCCAGCGACAGCACGATGCTGTCGTCCAGTGCGCTGGCCTGCAGCTCGAAGTTGAACTGGCGGCAGAAGCGCTTGCGCAGCGCCAGCCCCCAGGCGCGGTTGAGCCGCGAACCGTAGGGCGAATGGATCACCAGATGGGTGTCGCCGACATCATCGAAAAAGCGTTCGAAGACGATCGTCTCCAGCGTCGGCAGCACGCCCAGCGCGGTCCACGACGCGGCCAGGTAGTCGGTGAGCTGGTCGGCCGCGGCGGTTGGCAGGTGAATGTCTCGCACCAGCCAGTCGCGACAGGTTTCTATGTCTTCGGCGAGCTTGTCCGTCGCCGTGGCGCTTAGTGCCGAGACGGCGGCGCACAACTCGTCGGTACGGCCCAAGCCCTCGCCGAACCAGAATGGAATCGTCGGTGGCTGGCCGCCGGCGTCCTCGACCAGCACCTTGCCGGTCTCGACCTTGGCGATGCGATAAGAGGCGTTGCCGAGCTGGAAGATATCGCCGGGGATGGCCTCGAAGGCGAAATCTTCCCCGACCGTACCGATGCGATGGCCTTCCGGCAGCAGCACCACGTCGCTGTCGAACTGGTCCGGAATCACGCCGGCATTGGTGACGGCGGTGAGCTTGGCGCCGCGCCGCGGCCGCAACATTCGGTGCACGGCGTCGTAGTGCACATAGGCGCCGCGGCGGCCCCGCCGCGTGGCATAGCCCTCGGCCAGCATCTGCACGACCTGCTCGAAGCGCTCCAGGCTTAGTTCGCGATAGGGCTGGGCGCGGCGCAGTCGCTTGAACAGCCCGTCCAGCGACCACTCCTGGCAGCCGACTTCGGCGACGATCTGCTGCGCCAGCGCGTCCAGCGGCGCATCGGGAATGTGGATGCGGTCCAGGTCCTGCCGTTCGATGGCGTGCAGCAGCGCCGCCGATTCCAGCAGATCGTCCAGCGCCAGCGGAAACAGCCGGCCCTTGGGAATCGCGCCAATCCAGTGACCAGCGCGGCCGACACGTTGCAGGAACGCATTGATTGCCCGCGGCGAGCCGAGCTGGCAGACCAGATCGATATCGCCGATGTCGATGCCCAGCTCCAGCGAACTGGTCGCGACCAGCGCCTTGAGCTGACCGGTCTTCAGTCGCTGCTCGGCCTTGAGCCGGTGCTCGCGGGCCAGGCTGCCGTGATGCGCGGTGACGTGCTCCTCGCCAAGCCGCTCGGCCAGATGCTTGGCCGCCCGCTCCGCGACGCGGCGCTGGTTGACGAAGATCAGCGTGGTGCGGTGCTCGGCGATCAGCGCGGCGAGGCGGTCGTAGATTTCCTCCCAGACCTCGTTGGCCATCACCGCCGTCAGCGGCGAGTTCGGAATCTCCAATGCGAGGTCGCGTTCGCGCACGTGGCCGGTATCGATGATCTCGATGTCGTCACGCTGCGGCGCCGCCTCGCCGCCCATCAGGAAATCAGCCATCGTCGCCAGCGGCTTGACCGTCGCCGACAGGCCGATGCGCACCGGTGTACGCGGGCACAGCGCGGCCAGGCGTTCCAGCGACAGCATCAGATGCGCGCCGCGCTTGCTGCCCGCCACCGCGTGCAGCTCGTCGACGATGATCGTGCGCAGCGAGCCGAACATGCGGCGGCCGCGATCGGAGGTGAGGAGAATGAACAGCGACTCCGGCGTCGTCACCAGGATGTGCGGCGGGTTGCGGCGCATCCTGTCGCGTTCGGACTGTGGCGTGTCGCCGGTGCGCACCCCATCGCGGATGTCGACAACCGGATAGCCTAGCGCCGTCAGGTTCGCGCGGATGCCGGCCAGCGGCTCCTGCAGGTTCTTCTGGATGTCGTTGGACAACGCCTTGAGCGGCGACACGTAAAGCACGTGGACCGAATTCTCCAGCCCCTGCGCGATGCCGGCCTCGACCAGATCGTTGATCGCCGACAAAAACGCCGCCAGCGTCTTGCCGGAACCGGTGGGCGCCGCGATCAGCGCATTGCGATGCTCCGCCGTAACCGTCCAGGCGCGCGTCTGCACCTCCGTCGGCTGGCCGAAGCGCGAACGCAGCCAGCCGGTGACGGCCGGGTGGAACAGGCCGTCGCGGTCGGCCTCGCGACCCACGCGTGGCTGGAAATCCAGATGCGTTTGCATGGTGCCCGACAGTCTACGCCATGGCTGTTGAAAAAATCAGTCGTGCAGGGTGCTCATCAGGTCGTGGCTCCTCTTCCCACGGCCCGGCGTTTACGACTACGGGGTACGTTGTCGCTGTGCCGCCAGGGCCACGGCGTCGGCCCCTGCGGGGAAGTGGAGTTCTTCCGAGCGGTCATTGATCGCACGCAGGATGGTTTCCGCGACATCCGATTCCCTGGTGAAGTCGGCGATGTCCGAAAATGACGCGAACACCTGACCGGCGTAGTCGCCGTAGGCGTCCGGCAGCAACCCCTGCATTCTCTGCTGGCCGTTGGAGGCAAAGGCTGTCGTCGGTCCGTAGCCCGGCTCCACGAGTTTCACGGCGATGTTGAACGGTCCCAGTTCATGGCGCAGGGAGGCGGTGAAGCCTTCAACGGCCGTCTTGCTGGCGCTGTAGACCGACACCAGGGGGTGCGGTGCCAGCGTCACCGAGGATGTGACGTTGATGATGGTTCCGGCTCCGCGTTCGCGAAACCCGGGAATGACCGCCTGGCACATGGCCATGACGCCGAATGTATTGGTCTCGAACACTTCCCGGATGGTCGCCATCGGTGTCGCTTCGAAGGCACCGAAGAGGCCGATGCCCGCGTTGTTCACCAGGACATCGACGGGGCCGCAAGCCTCGATGGTGGATGCGATGCTTTCTTCATTCGTGACGTCCAGAGCCAGCACGCGCAGGGTCTCCGAGGCGGGAAGGCGCTCGGGTCTTGGCGTTCGCATCGTCGCGATCACATTCCACCCCTGGACGTGAAGGTGGCGTGCCGTTTCCAGCCCGTAGCCGGAAGAGCAGCCGGTGACGAGGACGGTTTTCATGATGTGTTGCTCCTGGTTGATTGACCCGGAGCTCACGATAGATCAAGGTTTCAGGATGTTCGACGGCTAAAAGTCCTCATAAAATTCTCAAAAGTCCTGATGTGAGTGATCCGCTATCCCAGGTTGTGGAACTGCTGAGCCCGCGCGCGGCGTTTGCCAACGTCGTGAGTGGCAAGGGCAACTGGGCGGTGCACTACAGCGAGTTTGGCAAGCCCAGCTTTTGTGTCGTCCTTGAGGGCAGCTGCCGTCTCACGGTGCGCGGGCACGCACCGCTCGACATACGGGCCGGCGACTTCGTGCTGCTGCCGACGACGCCCGCATTCACCCTCTCGAGTTTCATCGCGGCCCCGCCTGTCCATTTCGATCCCGATCAGGTCGCCGGCGGAACTCAGGAACTGCGTTACGGTGAGCCGACGGGTTCGCCCGACATGCGGTCGCTTGGTGGTTCCTTCGAGTTCGATTCCGCGAACTCGTCGCTGCTGGTGTCGCTGTTGCCGGATGTTGTGCATGTCAGGGAATCCGCACGCCTGGCGCAGCTTGTACAGCTGGTTGGCGACGAGGCCAGTGGCCAGATGCCGGGTAGCGAGTTGATCCGCTCGCGCCTGATCGAGCTGATGCTCATCGAGGCGATGCGTGCCACGACGACGGGTGACGCGCCTCCAGGCCTGCTGAGAGGCTTGGGCGACAAGCGGCTTGCCATCGCGTTGAAGCAGATGCACGCGAACATTGCCCATGCCTGGACAGTCGAGCAGTTGGCAGCTGCCGCTTCGCTTTCCCGGTCCGCGTTTTTCGCACGGTTTTCGCGGAAACTGGGCATGGCGCCGAAGGCGTATCTGCATGCCTGGCGCATGGAGGTTGCCAAGGAGCGCCTGCGTCGACGTGACATGTCGGTGACCGAGGTGGCGGAATCAGTCGGCTACGGATCCGCCAGTGCATTCAGCGTCGCCTTCGCCCGGCATGTTGGTCTGTCCCCGGGACGGTATTCGCGTGGTGTCGAAGTGACAGGCTGATCGTCTAAGCTCCCGTGCATCGCGGCATGCAAGGAGAGCATCGATGCAACAGATCTGGATTCCGAAGGCCGGCGACCCTGACGTGCTGGAACTGCGCGAGGCGCCCGATCCGACGCCGGCACCCGGCGAGCTGCGGATTCGTGTCGCGGCCGCTGGCATCAATTTCGCCGACATCATGGGCCGGCTCGGCCTTTATCCCGATCTGCCGCCGATGCCTGTCGTGGTCGGCTACGAGGTCGCGGGGACCGTGGATGCGGTTGGCGATGGCGTCGATGCGTCGTGGGTGGGTCGCGAGGTGCTGGGGCTTTGCCGCTTCGGCGGATACAGCAGCCTAGTCTGCCTGCCGCAGATTCAGGTGCATGCGCTGCCGGAGGGGATGTCCCTGCTCGAGGCCGCGGCGATCCCGGTGAACTATCTGACGGCGTATCAGCTCGTCGAGGTCATGGGCGGCCTCAAGGCGCATGAGACGATGCTGGTGCACAGTGCCGGTGGTGGCGTGGGCATTGCGGCCACGCAGCTGGCGAAGCGGATCGGCGCCCGCGTGATCGGTACCGCGTCCGCCGGCAAGCACGCGCGGTTGCTGGAGATGGGCGTGGACGCCTGCATCGACTACCGCACCGAGGATTTCGAACTGCGCGTGCTGGAACTGACCGATGGACGTGGCGTGGAGCTGATCCTGGACGCGGTCGGTGGCAAGTCGTTCACCAAGGGGTTTCGTGCGTTGGCGCCGACCGGGCGGCTGGGCATGTTCGGCATGTCCAGCCTGGCGACCGGGCGCAGCAGCAAGATCGGCACGCTGATCCGTGCGCTGTCCGGCATGCCGCTCTTCGCGTTCAACCCGCTGCGGCTGATGAATGAGAACAAGGCGGTATTCGGCGTGAACATGGGCCACTTGTGGGACGAGGCGGCAATGGTCAATACCTGGCTGGATCGGCTGCTGGAGTACTACAGTGATGGAGCGATCCGGCCGCAGGTCGACCGCAGTTTCACCTTTGACGAGGCGGCCGCTGCGCATCGCTACATCCAGGATCGCAAGAACTTCGGCAAGGTGTTGCTGACGCCCTGACGTCGCACCCGAAGCCTCCCGACGGAGATCATCATGCGCTGGCGCGGCGTCAATCACGTGGAATTCTCGGTGCTCAAGTATGAGGAGTCCGTCGACTTCTACGACCGGATGTTCGGCTGGCTCGGGTACAGGAGCTTCTGGACGATGGATATCGGGTATCGGTCGACTTACTACATCGCGCGGTTTCCGCTTCCTCACAGCTACATCGGTATTCAGCCGGCGAAGTCAGGCGGCAGGTTGCATCACGAGGATCGCGCGACCGGCATTCACCACATCGCTTTGTGGGCGAGAAACCGCGGCGAGGTGGAAGCCTTCCACCGGAATTTCCTGATGGCCAACGACGTTCCCGTGACGGAGGAGCCGGCGGAATACGCCGTCTACGCGCCCGGTTACTACGCGGTGTTCTTCGATGATCCGATCAACGGGATTCACTGGGAGCTGGCGCATATACCGCGTCTGCCCGGGCCTCGTGCCTGGTGGCGGTTTCGCAGGGCGATGAAGGAACAGAGCGCGCGTCACCCCGAGTGGCGGGGCGCGGGCATGCAGCAGGCGATGCGGCCGCTGCCGGGACGCGACCGGGCCGCCCGGCGCCGGCCCGAGGCATCACGGAACGGGGATGAGCGATGACGTTGAGCGGGGGCAGGCACAAGGGATTTGGTGAGCTGCATTTTGGCGAGGAACGGCTGGAGGACGCCTACGTTGATTCCGTGATCCACGGCTTGCAGCGTGCGTATGTCATGTCGGGCGGCGGCTATGCCTCCGTGGCGATCTACCGGGAAGACGGCGATCCGGTCGATGACTACGACCGCGAGGAGCATTTCGTCTGGTTTCTGCTCGGCGCCCACCGGGTTGGCCCCGGGCGCTATTCGCTGGAGCTCACCATGCGCTTCTACCAGTTCGTCCGCTATCTGCGAGACGGCAACCGTCCGGGTGGGCAGAAGGACGAGGACGTCATGTTCGATCTGAGCGCGTCGGCCACGTCGGACACCGACTTCAGCCGCGGTGAGGTCGTGGGCGCGCTGCGCACCCTGGACCAGCTGCCTGTCTACACCGAACTGGCCGACGAGTATCAGCAACGGCTGTGGTTTCCGAAGTTCCTGCCCTGGGTGCCTCGCAATCACTGGTCCCGCGAAGTCATCGATCCGGAGGCAATCCGCTCCCCGTTCGAACCGGCGCGACTGGTCGAGGAGTTGTGCGGGATGCGCCAGTCGCTGTCGGCGGTCGACGTGGTGTTTCCCACCCTGCGGACAGGGCGCTGACGGCCATCCCGCGGGCGCGGCGCCGGATCAGCCAGGCTGTGTCGATTCCGCCGTGGCCATGCCGTTGACGTTGTAGACGGTCGGCGAGCGCGGCGCGTCGGCGGCGTCCGGCGCGGTGCCGAGCACCAGGTCGCCGATGCCGGTGGACACGCCCCACCACAGGTTCTCGTTGCGGAAGTGATGCAGCCGATGCATCCGCTGGCGGCGACGGTAGTACGACAGGGGCGGCGTCCAGCGCACATGCGCCATGAAGTGGCACCACTCGTAGTGCAAGGCCATGACGAAGAACATGGCCAGCGCGCCGGTGGCGAGTTCAACGGTGGGCATCAGTGTGTAGCCCAGCAGGAAGATCACCGGCACCACGGTCGGGAACACCTCCAGATTGATGGTGATGTCCGACAGGTCGTTCGGGGCCACGTGATGGTTGCGGTGCGAGCGGCCCACGTTCAGGTCGAGGGTCCGACCGAACAGGCGTGGCGGCTTCATGTGCAGCAGCTTCACGTGGATGACCCATTCGAAGAAGGGCCAGATCAGCAGGATGGCGAGTGGCGCGATCAGATCCGCCATGCGCCAGTTGCCCAGCCAGATTCGATAGCCGACCAGCCCTACCGCGAGCATCGTCAGGATGATCGGGCTGGCATTGCGGTAGAGCTCGCGCAGGGTTTCGCCCGCGGTGGTGGGCATCGGTGGTTTGGTCTTCTCGGTGCTCATGTCAGGTCCCCTCGAGATGCTGTTCATAAAGGGTCAGGAACTGGTTGATGGCCTGGCTGCTGGAGTCGATGTAGTCACGGGCGACGTCGAAGGCGGCCTCGCGCGCTCCGTTCCGAACGTGTTGCGCCATGGCTTCGAAGCTGTCGAGCCTGGAAAACTCGTCGGCCAGCATGCCGGTCATCAGCCGGGCGATCGGCTGGTAGGTCTTGCGCAGTGAGTTGAAGGCCAGCCGGTAGGCGATGTTGCCGCTGCCGTCGACCAGCACGTCCCAGAATTCCAGCGCCAGCGGCTGCAATTCGGCGGCGCCCGAGGCTGCGCGCATCTGCTGGACGATGGCATCCAGCCGATCCGCGACAGCAGCTCCGCCGTGCGTCGCGGCATCGGCGGCGATCTCCGGAGACAACACCTGGCGCATGCGGACCACGCCGCGGGCCACGCCGACCTGGATGCGGCCGGCGGCGTCGATCATCAGGCTGGCGAGCAATTCCGGTCCGGCCTGCGCCCGGTAGTCGCTGACCGTTGTGCCGCCGCCGTGGCGAACCTGGACCAGCCCGGCCTGCTGCAGCCGCTTGAGCGCCTCGCGCACGGCGTTGCGGCTCACGTCGAGCAGTTCGCACAGCGCGCGTTCGGCCGGCAGTTCCTCGCCGGGCTTGAGCTGCTGGCTGACGATGCGGTCGCGCAACTGGTTGAACACCACGTCGGAGACGGACTGTTTCTGAACGGCTTCGAACATCAGGGATTGGCTTGTTTGGTTCAATGGTTCTACCAGTGTACCATTCTATCGACAAGAGTCGACCTCCGTCGCATCGGCGGGAGGGCCGCGGAAGCGGTCGATGGAACGACCAGCGAGGAGACAAAGGGAATGAACACGCACACATGGGGTGTGCCGCACGGCCTGGGCGCATGGATCGCCTTGCCGATCGTGGTTTTGATGTGGGCCGCCGCGTTTCCGGCGCCGGCGCAATCCGGGCGAGACGCCGGACCGGGTTCGGCTGACGCGGAAGGCGCGGAGCGGACGCCCGAGGTGGTGGACGTGATTCCGCTGCCGGAACAGGAGCCCGAATCGGTGGTCCGCGCCCGGCGCCGCCC
>CALBOV010000228.1 GCA_937896565.1 uncultured Salinisphaerales bacterium | reverse complement strand
TTCGTTGAAAATAGGTGGGGTGAGGCGGGGTTTTCAGGGTGTGCGGTTTGCGCGCTTCGTGAGCGAACGTTCGTCGTAGAACTCCGCAGCGTTCAAATCCTGTGAGAATTTCTCATTTGATCGATGGTCCCACAGATTTCGAGAAACCCGCAATCGATTACGGCTTTCGATAGCGCTCAGCCAAACGATCCGTTGTCGCGGTTATCAATTAATCCGACACAAATTATTTGCTGGGCGACACCTTGACAAAACTTGCCGCAAATGGCGCTGGGGCGTGTCGGCGAGCTCATGCTGCCTAGATGGTCGCCTATAGCAATACAGCCGATCGGCGTTGGCCATTGATCACTTCGGCGCCGATTGCACAGGCGCCGCCGTCGATGAAGCGCATGCCTCCACCATCGCCACGACGGCGGTCACGAAGTGTTCGATGAGCTGGTCCTGCACGCGCGAGTCCGGTGTTCTCGCGAGGATTCGCACAAGCCCGTCGGCGAGTTCGATGGTGAGCAGCGCCACTTGCCGGAGTTCGTCGGAGGGTGGGACGTCGAGCGTCTGTGCCACAACGCCGGCGAGATGCGCGGCATTGGCCTGGCTTTCCGCCAGATCCAGCGCTTCCAGTTCGTGGTCGGCGTGGATCACGTTCCGCAACTGCCGGTGCAATGGATTGGCCTGATGTGTCTGCCACAGTGCGATGACGCGGGCTCTCACAAGTGCCTGGATGGATTGCCCCTCCTGTTGTGGCGGCATGCCTGACACCCGGGCGTCCGATGCAAAGGTTTGAACGGCCAGTTCACGGATGATCGATTGCTTGTTGGGGAAGTATCGATAGACCGCCGTGAGGGCCATGCCTGCGCGTTCGGCGATGTCCGTCATGGTCACCGGATTCAGGCCGCGTTCGATGAACAAGTCGGAGGCCGCTTCAAGAATGGCGTCGTACCGGGCGCGGCTTCTGGCCTGTACCGGGCGCCGTCGTGCGTGGATGTTCTGATCACTCATGCGTTGAAACTAGCAGTAACGTGAGGGATACTCACGACTCAAAACGTGAATAAGGCTCACGTTTAAGCGTCGTAGGAGTCGTCCAATGATCAGCCTGGCCAATGTTTTCCGGATCAAGATCGCTGCCACCCTGCTGCTGTGGTGTGCACCGCTCATGCTCGCACCAGGGTTTCTGCTGACAGCACTGGGCCTGCCAGAGCAGGAGAACTACATGTTCATCCGCCTGCTGGGGTGGGCCTATCTGTCGCTTTGCGTCGGGTACTGGTTCGGGTTGAACGAAGCTCTGGCCGGTCGCTACGCACCGGGTCCTGTCTGGGTTGGAATCCTGAGCAACGGTGGTGCCTGCGCCTATCTGCTTTATTTCGGATTGACGGGCACCTGGTCGTCATGGGGGTTCCTGATGCAGGCGACCTTCTGGTTCTCGATTGTCGCCACGGCGTTGCTGGCACTGGGCCTCAACACGCATCGCGTGCGTCATGCGCGCTCGGTGACGCAGCCGGTGTAAGCCCGACCGCGGACCGGTAACCTGAACCCATGCAGCCAATCGGCTTTTGGACATTGGTCATCGCCCTGCTGGGCATCATCGTGGCATCGCGCGTGCTCACCGGCTGGGCCTGGCGCAGCCGGGTTTACGGGCCGCGCGTGGCCGGTCGTTTGCGCGATGCGCCCGGCACGCGATCGCTGTGGCGAGGCTTCGCCCGACGCATGCCTCGCACATCCCGCTGGGTAGCGGCCCGGGTCGATCCGAGAGTGTTTCCCGGCCTGCCACTCACCCTCATGCTGCTGCTGGCGGTCTACCTGGTGATGCTGGGCGGCGGGCTGGTCGAGGATCTGCTGGAAGACAACGAACTGCACGCGCTGGACGAGCGAATCAACGCCGACCTGGGCGTGCTGAGAAACGAACGGTTCGTGACGCTCTTCGGGTGGATCACCGCGTTGGGCAACACCGAAACCCTAACCGCGGTCACGCTGGTCACGGTCGGCTTTCTGTGGGCGCATCACCGGTCGGTGTTCATCCCCGGCCTGCTGATCGCCATCATTGGCTCGCAGCTGGTCACCTGGGCTGGCAAGTTCCTGATCGACCGCGACCGGCCGGACTTCCTCACCTTCGCCGAAGCCGCCTCGCCGTCATTCCCCAGTGCTCACGCGACCGGCGCCATGGCCGTGTACGGCTTCATCGCCTACGCCATCGCCCGCGATCTGGACACGGCGAGCAAACGCTTCGAACTCGCGTACTGGGCGGCGGTGCTCATCGGCCTCGTCGCTGCCAGCCGCATGATCCTGAGCGTGCACTACGCCAGTGACATCGCCGCCGGATTGGTCGTGGGTGGGTTCTGGCTGCTGGTCGGGTTTGCCGTGACGGAGATGCTGCGGCACCGGTTGCGTGCCGAGTCCTTGGCAGACTAGTGACGCTTCGGGCTTGCCTCGAACGTTTGGTACAGATTCGGAGGGTTCTTGAAGCCTTCATCGAGAGGAACCCGGGTCGTGCGATCGCCGCTGCCCGTAGTCAGTTGCTTGAGCGCGTTAGACGAAGCATCGTCGCCTCCGGCGGCACGCGGAACCGCACCGGCAGGATGCTCGTGCCGACGCCGCTACTCACGTACAGGTGTCGTCCATTTTCGATCACGTGCCCGATGGCGTAGCGCTCGCCATACGCGGAAGGCACGATTGGGCGACCGAGTAGTGGCAGATGCACCTGACCACCGTGTGTATGGCCAGCAATGGTGAGCGTCACCTGAGACGGTAGCTCCGGAAAAATATCCGGGTTGTGCGTGAATGCCAGCACGAACTCTCCGGGCGTGACATCACGCAGTGCTTTCGCCACATCATGTGGGCCTTCCCAGAAATCACTGATACCGACCAGGCGGATTCGGCAATTTCCTGTTCCTACCAACTCGGAGCGATCGTCCAGCACCGGGATGTTGTTATGACTTAGCGCGGTGGCGACCCGCGCCGGATCGAGCCACCAGTCGTGATTACCCAGCACTGCAAATACACCCATGGGCGCTTTTAGACGGGCGAGGACAGCCGCGGCATCTTCTGGCGGCACAAATCGTCCACCCACTACGCCCTGAATTACGAAATCTCCGGGTAACAGCACCAGATCAGGTGCCGCTTCGTTCACCGCATCGACCAGACGCTCAAGACTGCCCAAGCCTTTGTACGGGGAGCCGACATGTAAGTCCGCCAGCACCGCAATCCGTCGGTTTTCACAGCTCGTCGGCCAGTCTGTAATCGAGAGCGTTTCTTCATGAATTCGAAAGCTCGCCGGCTCCAGCCAGAACGCCCAGGTAGCCAGGGCGATTCCTACGAGAAGAGTTGCGAGTGTGAGACGGCCGAGAATCTTGGATCGGAAGGACATCGTTCAAGCAGTGATGGTTGTAAGAAGGGTGTGGACTGAATTGTTGAGCACCACACAAACTTCACACTGTATGCCCGTGTGCCTTATCCGGCACTCCTGCGCGATCTGCTGATGGGCCTCGGACTGACAGGCCTCTATAAGGCGCATTGGTCAATGCATATCCATTCGAAGCCGGTAGAAGAATCCCTCACTGACGGCTTAGCAGTACATCGACAGCTATTAAACAGATTGGTCCGCCAATGACCACTGATCAGAGCACGCAACATGCTGCTCTAGTTTACGCAATCCGACCTGCTAGCCTTGATGGCACGGTCGTTGGGGGGAGGCGGGTGCGTGGACAAACGATTTCAAACAGCACTCCTGATTAACGCGGTGGTCGCTGTGGGTTCGCCCGCCATTGCCAAGGCGGAGGTCTACCAATGCGTTGGTGCTGATGGCACGAAAGTCTTCTCGGACCAGCCCTGTGATGATGGGCTGAAATCGCCTTACGAATGTGGCCCCGGCCCAAACGGTGTACGCACATTCAAGGACAAAGGGTGTTCGGAACCTGCAGTCGTCTCGCCTGCACCGAGTCGAATCGCAACGCTACCGGCATCCAGCCAAAAGCCAGCCGAGCAAGTCGCCTCGACGGCGAATACATCGGCTTCGCCGAGGCCCGACCCGCTCAAGCCAATGCGGGCGGCGGTGACTAACGAGCTGACTCAGCTCTTCACCCAATTTTGGTGGGTGGTCGCACTCCTAATCGTCCTGGGCCTGATCCGACTGCCCTTCGTCAAGGGCTATCTCGGCGAACTGCTGGTCCGGGTTGTTCTCCGTATAGGGCTGCCGAAGTCGGAATACACCGTATTCAACAATCTCACGCTCCGTGCTTCCGACGGCACCACGCAGATCGATCATCTGGTGATCAGCCGCTTCGGACTGTTCGTGATCGAGACCAAGACCATGAAGGGTTGGATCTTCGGGCGGGCCAACGAAGCGACCTGGACACAGCAAATCTACCGCTCGAAGCACCGTTTCCAGAACCCGATCCGGCAGAACCACCGCCACATGAAAGTGTTGGAGGAGCTGCTGGGTGTTCCGATGAGCCACCAGCGCAGCCTCATCGCATTCGTCGGTTCAGCGGAGTTCAAAACTGGAAGGCCGGCCGAAGTCGTGTCGGCATCCGGGCTTCTGCCCGCGATCAAGTCCATCCAGTGGGACGTGTTCTCAAATACGGAGACTCAGGCAATCGCTCAACGTGTAGCGGCATTGAGGATGAAACCGGGTCGGGCGACCAATCGGCTGCATGTCGCAGATTTGGAGCGGAGGCATCGGCACTAACGGTTGGCGACTAATGTTGTGACCCGACCACAAGCCAAAGCGGGTCGACCAATTTAGAAAGGTCCGGAATCAGCCAAGAGCGGACAGTCAAAATGGGCGTCGGTACGCCAGCGCGTGTAGTTGAACCAAGAGGTTACTTCCGAGACGGTGCGTCGTCTGCGAGGGTGTAACGAATTTTGTGTGTTGAGCCATGATCACATCCCGAGGAGGGAGACATGGCAAGACGCAGGAAGTCCGATTC
>CALBOV010000227.1 GCA_937896565.1 uncultured Salinisphaerales bacterium | reverse complement strand
TCGACATCTTCGCGCCGGGCACCGATGTCGTCTCCGCCAGCTACAGCAGCAACACGGGGACCTCGACCTTGAGCGGGACCTCGATGGCGACTCCGCATGTGGCGGGCGGTGCCGCGCTGATCCTGGGCGAGACGCCCTCACTGTCGCCGGCGGCGCTGGCATCGGCGCTGGTCAGCAACGCGACCTCGGGCGAGATCGCCCTGAGCCCCGCCACCGCGGGCTCCCCCAACCTGCTGCTGAACGTCTTGCCCGAAGGGGCCAAGCAGTAACACGCATCGGAACACTCCGGTCCGTTCGAAAACGCCACCGTCACGGTGGCGTTTTCGTCTTCATGGCCGGGCGTCGGAGGTTGCGCCCCAGTCAACGTGGCCGACTTTGTCAGCAAACCATGTCCGGTTTGACCACGGAAATACGCATACATAAAAAGGAGCGGGGAATATCCATTTCGAGAGGACATTTCATGAAACAATGGCTTTGCATCGCACCACTCGCCATCACGTTGACCGCCTGCGGCGGCGACAGCGGCGGTTCCGGATCAACCGGCGACAATGACGACCCGGGCGTCGTCACGAGTCCGACGCAACCGGCCAATCTGAGCAGTCCGGATGCAGCCGCCGCGTTCGTATTGGCGTTCACGTCGTTCTCCGACAGCGCCGAATCGCCGGTTCAACAGAAGGCCGTCACGACCGAGGACTGCCCCACCAGCGGAACGCAGTCCTATGACGACGAAACCGGAGTGACCGTCTTTGATGAATGCACCGCATCGTTCAACGGCACGACCATCATCGTTGACGGTCAGCAGCGGGCAGTCTGCACCGCCGACGACTCTCCGGATGTCAGCAACTGTGATGACGTGACGAACACCTTCGGCGACGGTTCGGCACCACTGAGCACCAGCACCGCGACCGCGGAAAGCGAACAGCTGATCGAGTTCCTGGGAACGGGGCGGTTTGTCGATGCCGAAACCTCGTCGACATCAACCCTGAACCTGCAACTGTCGCTGGATCAGATCCGCCCCGAAGCACCGGAACTGATCATGATCACCGACGACCTCGTGGTCTTCGATGAATTCGATGCCGGCGTCGATGAAACCTCGATCAACGGCGGGTTTGGCACCAATGCAATCACCAGCTGCGGCGGCGGCTTCGTCACCTTCGAAACCATCAGCCCGATCACGACCACGGAGAGCAGCGACAACCCGGTGTCGGGCGAACTCAACCTGACGAGCGACAACGGCACATCCGCCAACCTGGTGTTCAACAGCGACGGCAGCGTGACCATCACCGTCGACGGTGACAGCCAGACCTACACCGAGGACGATCTGAACACCATCTGTTCGGGCTGATCCGGATCAGGTTGGAATGGCCCCGGCCGGCAACGTGGCCGGGGCCTATCATGTGAAACGACCAAACCGCGACGGTCTCAGCGCCGCTGGTCTCGCACTCAGTCAGTCGATGACTCGTCCGGGAAGAACTCAGGAAAATCCTCCGTCGTTGGCGCCTCACCAAACTCATGCGCCCATTGTCGTCCGCCGTCCCGGCTACCGAGAATGCGTCCGTCTCTGCACACGGCAAGTAGGAATTCATCCGTTGACGATTCGTGACTCAGTCGTCCGCACCTCTTGGGGACGCTGCCGATCGTTGACCAGGATTTCCCGGCATCGGAAGACACGAGCACCGACACCGCATCCAACTCCGTCCAGCCCGTGCTCAACTTGAACTTTGAGCTTGCCCCGGTTTTCAGCAACCGGCCATCGCCAAAAACAAACGGCATTCCGTTAGCGGTGGAAAACGTACCCTCTCCGATCTCCACCTCTTTCCAGGTCTTGCCGCCATCCACGCTGTACTGCGGGTTCTTTTCTCCACTCCAGGAGCTGTATTCACGCCCGACTAAAATTCCGTTTCCCTGAACGACCAAGCGTGAAAACTCTATCGCCGGCTTACGGGTGATCTCTCCAGTCATGGCGTCGTATCCGATGAGTTGCTTGTCCATCCAGATATCCAGTCGATCGCCCTTTTGCACAACGTAGGGGAAAGACACCGTATAGAACCGATAAACCTCCGCAAGCCATCCAGGCTTCTGCTTGGCGAACGACGCGACCTGACTCCAATTTTCACCACTGGCACTCCGCATCAGCACGAAGGCGTCTGAAACTTCCGCCAAGGCAAATAGGTCACCCGTATCAAACTGACCCAATTCGGTAATGTTCGCGTCCCGCAACGGGAACGAGAGCACGTCCCAGATTTCTTGACCGTCGTGAGAACGAAACAAGGCGCCCCGCTCACCACCGACGATCACTGAACCATCCGCAAGGCGAGCCGCAGTCGTGAGCTGATATGGCGTATCGATCGAGATACGGCTCCAGGCTCCGCTGCTATCACGCCTGTATGCCTGTCCCAAACGACCCAGCATCCAGAAGGAACCGTCAGATTCCGGTTCCACCATCGTCGCCAATGCGAATTTCCGGACCCGTCCGCTCACTTTTTCACGAAGCGGACCGAGATCATCCTCGGACCACCCTATTGCCTCGGCGCTCAGCAAATCAGCGTATTCCGACGGAAACTGCATACGCACGAGATCCATCAGCTCAGCCGACGAAGGAATTCGCGACACCAGGTAGGAAACGCTCTGATTTTGTTGGGTGGCTTCCTCGAATGGCTGAAAGACCAGCGTCCCCAGATTGGTAAACCTGTGCGCTTCAACGTTAAAGCGTCCAACGATCGGGGGAACCCGGGCCGTCATCGTATGAGTGGAATTACTAAGTCGACGAACAGCGTATAAACCAGCGATTGCATACTCCCCCGGCGCCAACGCCCCGACGAAAGCACGAGTGGAAACAAAACCGCTGCCTGTTGACGGGATGGTTAGGAGTTCTCCATCCGAAAGACGCAATACAACCACCTCATCCCATTGAGAAATCGTATTACTGAGTCGGGTTGCATTGGACACAACCTGAATCGCCACCAACCCGGCGTCATCTGGAATTTCGGCATTTACATCCCCCAGTCCCGCCGAAGGCACGGTCGCGCAAGCGCTAAGGAAAATTACCGGTACAAGCGCGCCCAAACGCAAGATGACCGGCGATCTTTGTACAACACGTAGAAAATCCATATGCATCACTTTGGGAAATATCAGTTAGACATCGAGAGCTTATACGGCGCGACACCGGCCCCATCAAACCGGAACGGCTGACTGCTAGGACTTTAACTCCTACCCAGGCCTTCGATTCGAAAATTCAGACAATGATGAAGACACGCTAGGCGATATGATGCACCGCCAACTCAACCCGCTGATCTGATGTCCGAATCAACCGTGAGTTACCGACTCGCAAGCCGCATCGCCACCATCACCATCGACGACGGCAAGCGCAACGCGCTGTCGCCCGCGGTATTCGAGGAGATTTACGCGGCCTTCGACCGCGCCGAATCCGATGAGGCCATGGTCATCCTGACCGGACGGGACGAGGTGTTTTCCGCCGGCTACGACCTCAAGGTGATGAAATCCGGAGGGCCGCAGACACTGCGCATGCTCCGGCTGGGCTACCTGCTGACCGCCCGGGTGCTGGAATACCCTTACCCGGTCATCGCGGCCTGCAACGGCCACTCGCTGGCGATGGGCGTGTTCCTGATGCTGTCCTGCGACACGGTGATCGGCACGCGGGGCGACTTCAAGATCTCCGCGAACGAGGTCGAGTTGGGCCTGACCATGCCCCGCGTCGGCGCCGCGATGCTGCAACACCGGCTGACGCCCGCCGCCTATCAGCGCGCGATCAACCTGTCGGAATACTTCGACGTGGACGCCGCGCTACAGGCCGGCTTTTTCGACACCCTGGTCGAACCCGCCGAGTTGATGCCACACGCCGAGGCCCTGGCCGCCAACTACGCCAGGCTGGACATGCGCGCTCACACCGCGACCAAGCGACGCTTCCGTGGCGATCTGATCAAGCACATCCGGCGCAGCGTCAAGCTGGATCTGGCCGACGCCATCCTGCTCGGCCTGCGGGGCGCGAAGCCCAAGTCGGACAAGGGATGAATCACGCGCGGTGGCCGACGCGATACGTCACGGCCCCCTGACGTTCCCTCGAATCACGGTAGTACGCAGTCCATTCCATCCAGCCCCATGTGGACCAGCAACCCGACGCCCACAATCCGCGTCATCGGCACAACCAGCAACACGCCGTAACCGATGATCGCCGGCCAGCGATGCAAGGGATGGAAGCCGATGCTGCACCGATTCGGATCAAAGATCGGGTCGGCCAGCAGATGGTCCAGATCGACCAGCATGGTCAGCACCATGATCAGCCAGGCCTGCTTCCAGCGATTCGGAAACAGCCAGCGCGCCAGCGCGCCGGGCAGCAGGACATGCAAGGGGATGTGAAGCAGCGCGAATGTCATCGGAGTACCGCAGGCTTGCGGAATGCAGCCGCCGCGGACCGGATGTTACCGAATCACGTCCGACCCGCGGTCCATCAGGCGGCCCGGTGCCCGGACTCAGCCGGCGCCAGGGGTTCGTCAGATCCACCCCGCGGCGGAACCAGCGCCGGAAGCCTTGCCTCCGCTCGTCGCACCCACCGCATGGCCTGGATGGCTGCTCGAAGGTAGGCCAGCGACCCGTCGTGCGACAGGATATTGAGCCGCGCGCGCCAGAGCCACCAACCCATCGCGGGCTGGGCCGCCAGCAGGTTCTTCATCGTCCGCACCATCAGCTCCGGCATGTCCGCGCTGTCGTTCGGATGCGGCACGACGGACCACAACGCGTTGCGTTCGGCATCCTCCATGGCCATCGACTCCATCCGGGCGATAACCGCGGCACTGAGCACCTGCTGGCACATGTACACCGACTGAAGCGTGATCCGCTCCGGCGCGAAGATCGGCTTGGGCGTCCGAGGAGTCAGGCCGTTGGCCGTGCAGTCGACGAACACGCTTCGCCCAGCAACCGGCAGGGTGCCGCCGTCGAGCAGGACCTGGTGTCGGCTGATGCGCTGGACCCGCCCGAGGCGCACCTGATCGGTAACGCGCCTGAGTTTCTCCAGCTCCGCCACGGACACGGTCGCGCAACGCCAGCGTCTCGGCTCCACATCCGATGACAGCCGGAGGAGACTGCCCTGCCGCTCCAGCCGACGGTACACCGAAGCGAGGTCATCCTCCTCGGCGATCGCGCGCACGAAGCTGAGCAGTTCCTCCCCCACCTGCCCGCGCTGCACATGGGCGCGATTCCACATCCAGATGTCCGCGGACAAGATCCATTGAATGCGATCGGGACGGACGCCGTGATCCAGCAGGAACAGCACCGAATCGATCCCCGTCTTGCCCGCGCCGATCACCACATAGCGATCCGACGACGATTGCATCCGGGCCAGCGCGTTCGGCGGCACCAGGGTCACGTCGTCGTCGACCGCGTAGCGCGGCGGATGCGTGGCCGGCACCTCGACCTTCATGTAACCGCCGTCGACCACGCGTCGCCGCACCGTCACGGCGATGCGCTTTCGGTCATCCAGTAGCGACACGATGTCGCCATCGGCGTCTACCTCGCACGTGAAATGCACGCTGACGCGTCCGGTGGCGAGCATCCTCGCGATCACGCGTTCGTAGTAGGCGAGAATCTCGGACCGCGAGGACAAATCCTCGCCGCCGCTGCCAAGGCGGGCTGAATTGACACCGTAGCCGATCGCGGGTTGATGCAATCGTACGAAGGGATAGGCATCGACCCAGTGCCCGCCCGGGGCCGACCTGCGCTCGACGATGGTGAGGTGCGCATCCCTGCTGGAAGCGAGCAGCTCATCGGCAAACGCCAGGCTCATCGCCCCGGCGCCGATGATCAGATAGTCCGTCTCGATGTGGTTCATGACGAACCGTCAGCGGTATCCCCCGAAAACGCGTGACGGGCAATGATGACCATGGCGATCATGCTCACGAACGCGAACACGAGCGCCGGCAGCAGTCCGATCACGCTCATCAGATCGCCCTCGCCGTGGCGGTTGTCGCCGAAGGTGAGCGCCCGGTTGGCGGAGAGCAGGCCACCCCAGTAGAAGATGGTGTTGGCGTAACCGGTACCGACCAGCATCCAGGCCAGATGCCGCCCGCTGCGCTCCGGCACGTGTAGCGCCTGGATCACCAACGCTCCGATCATGACCAGCAGGCCGTTGAGCAAGCCGCCTACATGGGTCCGTGCCCAGGCCCGCGAATCACCGGGCAACTCGAATTCGAGAATGCTGCCCGGCAACACCTCGAAGCCGCCGACCAGACTCATGGCGAGCCCGAACCCGGCCGCCAGTGCAAACAGCATCACGACCGCCCCGTGGCCGATCATGCGACGGACAATCCTTGTCATTGTGTCTCCTCCCCTGCGTGCGCAGGCCGCTCAGACTGCGCCATTCGGAGAACACCGTCAAAATCGCAGGGTTCGATCCGCGAACAATCATCAATGCCCCGCGCCGCAGTTCCACGATCGCGGATTTCCCGGCCCCGCGCAGAAACACGTAAGCTGCCGGACGCTGGGAGACCACCCGCGCATAGCGCAAAGCACGCGGGCATCAATACCAATAAGCGGGAGGGGAGACATGCCTGTACATCACACGGCCGTTCGTGCCGTACTGACCGCGGCGCTGATCGCATTGGCATCCTGCGCCGACGAGGGGACGCCGGCTTCGGACACGCCACCGGTGCAGACTCCGGATGAAACCCCGCCGGAATCCGCATCCACCGTGGAGAGCCGCTTTCCCGGCGTCCGCACCCTGCCGGACATCACCTGCCCCGAAGACTACGTGGGCACGACGGGGCTGGTGCAGTCGCCACCGGAACAACTGGATATCGGTGACTACGACGTGTTCGGCGGTGAGCTGGCGCCGGAAGACATCGCGGCCAGCCTGCCCCGCCGCATCTACCTGAAGGGGCAAACCGAAAACTACACCCGGGACTACTACTTCGCGATTCGCGAGGGAAACATCTACTTCAAGCCGAACCTCGAGCTGACTGGGGTCGACGAACCCTGGAAGATACTGAAACTGCCGCGTTGTCTGGAAGGCGAGGTTAGCGAGATATCCGCCGACGGCTACGTGTTGCTGGCGCTGAACGCAAACCGCGACATCTACACGCTGGACTACAACCGCCGCGACTACGGCATCAATCCATGGACACGTCGTTGGGGTCCGTTCTTCTGGACCGATCTCGGCGGCTATATCCCGGATGATGTTCACGATTGGGCGGCATCGGAACTGCATTCCGGCGTGGACGAATACTTCATCGACGGCGGAGGACGCCCGCAAAAGCCCTGGGGCATTCTGACCGTCTACCTGCTGCGAGGCGACGGCCGGCATATCACCTACCTCGATCCCTGGCTGCCCATGGACGAAAGTCGGGAAGTCTGCGGTCCGGAACGCGGCACCGTGTCGATCGCCGGGCTGGCGGGTAGCGGCTCGACAGTGATGGTGATCACCAATGACGGCGAGATTTACACGCGGCTCTACGAGTTCGATATCTCCGGCGCCAACACCTTTCTGCTGGACTATTCTTGGCAGGATCAGGACGACGTCGACGATCCGCTGATCCAGCTTCCCGCCCCGGGGTGGATTCACCACCCGCGCGTTCCGGGCTCCGTCACCGATCGGCTGAGCCTGCGCAAGCTGTCGCCAGGAACCGAACACCGGGTCATGCGCATCGAGGGCACGGACGCCAACGGCCAGACCGGCTACTGGGAAAAGGACCTCGCGGACCTCGGGAATGAGGTCTGGCGTTTCACCATCACCGGCGAGGACCTGCTCGGACGATCACTGCCGCTGGAGACAAACCCGATCTATCCGCCCGAGGACTTTCGTTACGAGGGCATGATCGACGGCATGCGGGCGACGGTCGACAGCTTCAACCCGTACTGTTCGCCCACCACACTGCGCATCGAATTTGCCGGTCAACCGCTGGAACTGGTGCTCCACAGCAGCGACGGTCTGCGTCAGGAACGCCGCGCCCGCGGGCTGGACCTTTACCCCCGCTACTACCGGGGGGCGGTGGAAATACCGGTCGACGTATTCGACAACATGGATGCCCTCCCGACCGAACAGCAGGACTTCCTGCGCCGACATTTCGGCGAACAGCGTTTCCTTGAGGGGCCACTGCTGGCGACCAGAACCTCACTGCAGATTCTCCAGGCATGCTGGAACCTGAGCCGACCGCTGGACGACCTGGGGTCCGTGATTACCCAGCCGCCCGTGCCGGATGCCGGTTCCCTGATCGCAGAAATCTTCGCCGAACAGGAACAGGGCCGCACGCCACCGCTTTGCCTGGGCCTGCCGGGGATGTAATCACCGGTCCATGGTTTGCGCAGGATATGAGATAGATGGAAGCACAGGGGGGGGCCTGCCCTGACCGGCCGCGCTTCTCGGCGCGCTGGCGACACATTCGCGGGAGTTCGTCCGCCGCGTGATTCACGCGGACGCGTGAGTCGCGTCCACGGTTTCGTCATGTCCGACGCATAAGCTCATCGCCAGTCCTTTCTGGCGCCCGCGCATGACTCCCCACCCCGTCGTCCTCTCGTTGGCAGCCGGCCTGCTGGCCGGCTGCCTCGGCCAATCACCGTCCGCCACACCCGGACCGGTGGATACACCCGAAACGCCATTGGAACCGGATGGCACCCTCATCATCGCCCACCGTGGCTATTCCGGTATCGCACCGGAGAACACCGACGTCGCCGTAGACCTCGGCGCCGCCAGCGGCGCGGAGTACGTGGAGATCGACGTGCAGATGGCCTCGGACGGCGGTCTCGTCGTGATGCATGACACGACCCTGTCGCGCACCACCAACGCGCCGCTGACCTATCCGGCGCGGGCGCCGTGGAACGTCGGCGACTTCACCCTGGATGAGATGCGCGGACTGGACGGTGGCACCTGGTACGGTTTTTCCGGCGATCCCGGGAATTTCAACTACGTCGGTGAACCGGTACCGGACCTGCGAACCATCCTCGACACCCTGCGCGACCGCGCCGGGCTGCTGCTGGAGGTCAAGAGTCCCGACCTTTATCCGGGCATCGAGGCGGCGATCGCGGCCGAGTTGGAATCCGCCGGCTGGGTGATGAACGGCCAGCCGATGCAGCCGCTGATCGTGCAGTCCTTCGACTGGGGCTCAATGGCGACCTACGCCGCACTGCATCCAGATGTGCCTATCGGCCTGCTCGGCAACCCTCCCTCCGAGGATGCGGTCTGGAATGACATCAGTCGTTACGCGGACGCCATCAACCCGAGCCATTCGAACGTGGATCAGGCGACGGTGGACGAGATTCACCGCCGCGGTTTCGAAGTCAGCGTCTACACGGTGAATGACACGACCCGCGCCGCCGAACTGATCGCGATGGGCGTGGACGGCATCATCACCGACCAGCCGGCCCGTCTGCTGCTGGAGCGCGACCGCGAGCTGTCGCCGTCCGGGGCATTCGAACTGGGAAACCCTGAGATCACCGAACTCAGCGGTCTGGCCCAAAGCACGCGAACACCTGGCGTGTTCTGGGCCCTGAACGATTCCGGAGACGCCGCCCGGGTGTTCGCCTTCGACCGACTCGGCCGTTCGCTGGGCGAGGCGGCGGTGCGCCCCGCATTCAACCTGGACTGGGAGGACATGGCCAGCTACGCCACCGACGACGGTCATTTCCTGCTGATGGCCGATGTCGGCGACAACGATGCGATCCGCCCCTTCGTGAATCTCTACATCGCGCCGGAACCGGAGCTGATGCCGGCCACCGGTTCACTGACCGTCAGCACGGAGCTCACGGTGGTCTACCCCGATGGAGCCCGCGACTGCGAAGGCGTGGCCGTGGACCCTGAGGAGCGGGCGGTTTACCTGCTGAGCAAGCGCGATCCGCTGCCACGACTCTACCGCGTGCCGCTGGACGCGACGCCGGTGCTACCGACGACGGCGGAATACCTGGGCGAGATCACCAGCCTGCCCTTGCCGAACACCGGTCAGCTCGAACCGGCGGGCAGCATCACCAACGTGTCACCCACCGGGTTTTCGATCAGCGTCGATGGACGCCACGCGCTGATCGTGACGCTGGAACACAGCTATCGCTACACCCGTCAGGCCGGCCAGACCTGGCTTGATGCGCTGAACACCACGCCCGAAATCGTTGACGTACCGGACTACGCCCAGATCGAATCCGGTGAATTCATCGGCTCCGGCCCCGCCTTCCTGATCGGCAGCGAAGGCAGCCCGGCACCCATGTTCGCCACATCGCCCTGAGTCGAGGCCTTCACCCTCGGTGAGACGACGAACCTTCACCAACCGCCCGCTCGGCATCGTCGCCCTGACCCGCCTTGCGCTGACGCTTCGCCCGGTACATGGCCTTGTCCGCCTCGCGCAGCAGCTTGTCGACGTCTGTCTCTCCGGGGTTCGCCCTGGCGACACCGATACTGGCGCCGGGATAGACGAAACTGACGTCCCCGTGTGAGAACGGCCCCGTCATCGCCTCCTCCAGGCGCTCCGTCAACCGCGCCGGGTCGGCATCGATCGCCAGCACCACGAATTCGTCGCCTCCAGACCGCGAAACATGATCCCGGGCGCGCACCGCACCGATCAGTCGTCGGGAGATATGGATGAGAAAGGCATCGCCGACGTGGTGGCCGAACTCGTCATTGACCTGCTTGAAGTCGTCCAGATCCACGAACGCGGCGACCACGGGAAGATTCTCGCGCGCGGCATGCTTCATCATGCGACGCAGTTCCTGCAACATGCCGCGCCGATTGGCCAGACCCGTGAGCGGATCCGCGGTGACATGGCTCGACAGCTCCTGAACCACGGCCGAAAGACGGCGAACCGCGATCTCCCGCTCGACTTGCTCGCCGATGATCTTGGCGAACTTCGCCAGCACGTTGACCACGCAGTCGTCCATTGGAACGTTGCGGTCACTGGCTGCGCATAGCGTCCCGAACACGCTGCCGTCCGTACGCAGCACGGGCTGGCTCAAATAGGTGCGGATGCCCAGTTCGCTGGCCGCCTGCGAATCAGACCAGCACGCGGTCACGTCGTCCGTGAACGGGCGCTCTTCCTCCAGCGCCCGCTTGCAAAGCGTGTCACCCCACGGCACTTCCAAACCTTCGGGAATCGTGAGGGTTCTCGAATTCCGGGAGAACAGAATGATCTGGGTGTCGGCGGCGAGGTTGATCTTCGTCAGGTAGGTCGACTCGAGCCCGGTGAACTTTTCCAGCAGCTCCAGCGTCGGCCGTGTGATCCCCTCGAGATCATCGTCGACACTCACCGACTCAAGCAGTTGCTCCAGTACTTCTTCCATCGCTACCCCGATCATCCGATGGCGGCGAAGCTAGCACAGCGCTGAGTCCAGTGGGATCGGTCGAGCGCCGCCACCAAGCGGGACGGCGGTACAAACGACCACCGGTGCCTTACTGACGACACACGGCAACATTTCCCACCGGAATCAGGGACCCAGTGGCGAGACGCCGGCGGGTTTGGCGATCAATTAGTTGTCACTGCCAGAGCCGTTCCAGACGAGGCGTGGTTCGTCCGGCGCGCAGGAATCCTCGATGAAGATCGAATGGGCCGGCCGGTCAGCCACCGGGATTCCGGGCGCTGATCGACCAGCAGGCGGCCTCGAACCGCACGTCCTCCCGTTCGACAAACGGCTCAAAGGCCGGTCGGATGGCTTCGACCACCTGCCTCCGCCGGGCATCATCCACGCCCTGCAATGCCCGTCCCACCGGCCCCATGGTCGCCAGGTAGCGATCTAGCTCCTCCTCCGGAAACGAGCAGGAGGCATCCAGGGGATCGATCTCGATATCGGACCATCCGGCATCAACCAGCATGCGGCGGATGCCATCGGCATCGGCCAGGCCGAACTGTCCCGGTGCGCCGGGCACGCGCGGTGGCAGCTCGGGCAGCATTGATACGGCTGCGCGCTCGGCCGCGGTCATGAACGGGTTTTCATCCGGATGGCGCCAGGTCACCGCCTGCAGCCGCGCGCCGGGACGGGCCGAGCGCCGCAGATTGCCAAACGCGGCCACGAAATCACTGAAGAACATCACGCCGAAGCGCGACATCACAACGTCCGCGAGATCGGATTCAAATGGATGGCTCTGCGCACAGGCATGGACGAAATCGGCGGCGACCCCGGCATTCAGCGCACGCCGTCGCGCCGCCCTGACCATGGCCTCGGACACATCCACGCCCACGCAGCGGCCGTCCTCAGCCAGCGCGGTGGCAACCGCCACCGTCGTCCCGCCGGTGCCGCAGCCAACATCCAGCACATGCCCGGGCGAGTGGTCCAGCACCCTGGTGACAACATGCTCCCCAATGGGGCGGAGCATCTGATCCAGTAGCGCCTGCGATTCGACCCAGACCTGTCCCGCGCTGCCGTTCCAGAGTTCGCGTTGCTCGTTTCGTGAAGGGTTCGACATGGCTTCGTCCCGTTGCATCACCATTTGGAGATGGGCACTCTGCCACTTCAAGTCAACTTGAAGTCAAGTCATGACCGATCTGGACATCTCGGAGGTGGCCCGGCACACCGGCATCGCCGCATCGACACTGCGCTACTACGAGGAGAGAGGCCTGATCCGTTCGGTAGGCCGGCGCGGACTGCGGCGCCAGTTCGACTCGTCGGTGCTGGAACGACTCGCATTGATCACGCTGGGTCAGACCGCCGGTTTCTCGCTGGAGGAAATCGCGGCCATGTTCAACGCGGACGGCACCCCGGACATCGATCGCGACATGCTCAGGACCAAGGCCGACGACATCGACACGACCATCCGGCGCCTCACGGCCATGCGCGACGGCCTGCGTCACGCCGCGGCCTGCTCGGCGCCCAGCCACATGGAATGCCCGAAGTTCCGCCGCATCCTGCGCATCGCGGGACTGGGTGGATTCAGCCAGCACCGCGGGCAGCGGCCACGCCCGGCCTAACGCCCCGCATCCTCCGACCGCATGGCGGACGCCTGCCGCAGACGAGCACGCAGCCGCTGCCAGGCCGCCGGCCCGTCGACCGGGACGCTCCCGGGGGCTTGATCACGTATCTGCGCCCAGCGACGCGTCAGCGGAAACGGAATACGCCGGATTGGCTCACCAAACGGCGGGACCAGCCCGGGCGCGGTCGGATCGTCGGCGTCCAGCGGATCCTGCACCCAGGGAGACAGCGCCAGGGTCTCGATGGCCTCGTCGTCGAAATCCAGGCGCCACAGTTGCAGATAACCACCGCCACCGTGATCGAGGTGCTGGTAGTCGATGACCGCAAGCAGCACGGGATGTCCCGCCGCGTTGGGCTCGATTCGCCAGGCATCACCCGCGTAGTGGCCGTTGAGCACCATGAGAATCTGGTCGTGATGCCGGAGAAACGCCTGCCACAACGGCCCGGCCAGCGAACCGATGGTCGGCTCCTCCTCCCCCGGGACGAGCAGGGCATGTGTAATCACGATGGTTGGCGTGGACGGATGCGCCGCGAGCAATGACTCCGCCCAGGCCAGCGTCTCCGCGCCGGGCCTCCAGCCCAGCGCCAGCACCAGAACGGTTTCCCCATTGCGTGCGACACGGTATGCCTCGCTGAACCCGAACGGCCCGCGCGCGACGAACCCGGCCTGCTGCGCGGCGCGGTCCGGGGAGAACCTCTCCGGATAGGGTTCACTTGGATGGTCACGCCAGCGGTCGATTTCGTCCGGATCGAGCACATCGTGGTTCCCGGGGGCGATGGCGTAGGAAAGGCCGGCATCCTCCAGGGTGCGCATCGCGGACGAGGCCGTCCGCCACTGGTCCGCGTGCTCGGGTCGCTGCACCACATCGCCCAGATGCAGCACGAACGGCGCCCCCAGCTCCTGGCCGTGCTCGCCCAACCAGCGCGTTTGCGCCGCGAAGATGTCCGGATGCGACCGCGCATAGAGCTGGGTGTCGGGCAGGATCGCGAAGATCCAGGAATCATCCGTCGCGGGCCGAGGCGTCGTGGCGCAGGCCTGTAGTAGCCACACCACGGCGGCGACCCACCACCAAGCACGTATCCGCACCATCAACTCCCACAGCAAACCGGTCGCGACGGGCCATCCGGTTCACCCGGCCCGCGCTGGCTCAGGTTAGGCCGACATACTTTGCGAAGCGATGACGGCGCTCCGTCATCTGGCCTGCCATGTCCATGCAACGTCGGGTCGCTAGCCTGCGCGGCTTCCCGTGTCGCTCCGATCCCCATGTCCATCATGCCCCCTGTCCGACTTGCCGCCCTGCTGCTTGCACTCGTCGTCGCGGCCTGCGGCAGCAGTCTGCTGCCTGCCGGTGACGGCGATGCAGGCGACGGGCTCACCCCGCCGGTCACCGATGCTCCACTGAACCAGGCCCACGCCCACAACGACTACGAGCACGCCCGCCCGCTGTTCGACGCGCTGGACCACGGTTTCATGAGCACCGAGGCGGATGTCTACGCGTCTCCGATCGCGATTCCCGGCGTGACCGATGCGCTGTACGTGGCCCACGACCCGCAGGACATCAACCCGGCGCGGACACTCCGCGCGCTCTACCTCGATCCGATGTACGCCCTGTTCTCCGACACCGGGGTGATCCAGCCGGGTCAGACGCAGCCGTTCCAGTTGCTGATCGATTTCAAGACCGCCGCGGAATCGACCTGGTCGAGACTGGAAGAAACACTCGAGGACTACGCCGCCATGCTCACGGTGTACGAGGACGGTGTCGTCACGCCCGGCGCCGTCACCGTGGTGATCTCGGGGAACCGACCCGTGGACACGCTGGCCGCGGCCGGACGCCGCCTGGCCTTCATCGACGGCAGGTTGTCGGATCTGGAGAACGCGCCGCCCGTCGAGCTGTATCCGCTGATCTCGGACAACTGGACATCACACTTCAGCTGGAACGGCGAGGGCGACATGCCGGCCGACGAGTCCCAGCAGCTGGACGCGATCATGACGCAAGCCGGGGCGATCGGTTACCGCATCCGCTTCTGGGCAACACCCGATACCCCGGGCGATGCCCGCACCGCGCTCTGGACGCGGCTCGCCGACGCCGGCGTGCACCACCTGAACACCGATGATCTCGCTGGACTCGAAGCCTTCCTGCGCGCACGTCAGGGAACATTCGACCAGGAGTCGTAAATCCAGCCTAATTCGGCAGGCGACGCGCATCGCCCCCGCCCTTCTGGCGTGGTTGCTGCGTTTCCGTCCCGCGTTGCTGCCCCTCGCAGCGAAACGGAATCCCGGTATGCGGACGCTGCGCCCGATCCTGCTTTGTCATCTCTGTCTCGCAATGCTCGCCGCCTGTGGTGGCAGCGGAAACTCGGATCCCAACTCGCCTGTTCCCCCGGTTGTCGACATCAGCTGTGATGACCCCGCCGCCGCCGAGGTGATGCAGCTGAGCGTGACCAGCCCGATCCCGCAGGATCTGGATGAGTTGGTCGACCCGCTTCCGACCACCGAGATCTACGTGACCGCGATGCTGCCGGAGCGTTGCCCGGGCGAACGCTTTCCGCTGGTTCTTCAAAGTCATGGCTACGGCGGATCGCGGCGAACCGAAATGGCCGCCGACGGCACGCTCTACCCGCAGGATCCCGGGCTCACGGCGATCGACGAGATGACCACCGCCCTGCCGCATCACAACTACGTCGTCATCAGCGTGGATCAGCGCGGGCACGGTGAAAGCCAGCCTCAGAACGGCGGCGGCTACGTGCGCCTGAACAGCCCGACCGAGGAAATCGAGGACATCCGCCACATCCTCGACTGGGCCTACGACAACGCGCAGATGCTGCACATCCTCCAGGAAGACGGCACCGGCATCGACAAGGACCTTCGGGTCGGCACGCTCGGCTACAGCTACGGCGGCGCCATGCAGTTCGCACTCGCCGCCCGGGATCGCCGCGTCGACGCCATGGTGCCGATCGCCACATGGAACAACCTGCCGCACAGCCTGGCCGCCAACAACGCGATGAAACAGTCGTGGATTCAGACGCTGTGCCTGTTCGCGGTCATCCCGTCATCCGGCGCGGTGATCGGCGCCATCAACACACCAGCGATGCGGACGATGTGCAACAACGCGGCGATTCGCGACGTGACGGCATTCAACGTACGAACCCTGGATGATCTCGTCGCCCGCATCTCCGCGGACAACGCGCGCCCCAGACCGGTGACTCGCGAGGAGTTCTTCTCGCTGCTCCAGGCCAGCGGCACGCACCGCGTTCGTGCCAGTCAGCACAGCGGAGACGGCGCGGCGCTGCGGGCGGTGCCGACGCTCGTCATGCAAGGTAACCGCGATGGCCTGTTCAACATGACCGAGGGCTACCTGAACTGGCGCAGCTTCCGTCAGGCGGGGGCGGACGCCCGTCTGCTGACCATGGAAAGTGGTCACCTGACGCCGATCGCCGCGCAGATCGACGGCACCGGTAACTGCGGCGGCGTACAGGGCGTGTACGCCGTGCTCGCCTGGTACGAGCACTATCTCAAGGGTCGCGACGACGCCGATTTCGATGCATTGCCCACGGTCTGCATTTCGGTGCAGGCCAGTCCGAATGCGCCAGCCAGTCCCGAAGTCGGCGTGGCGCTGAACCAGATGCCGGTGGGCGTCCAACGTGGCGCCGGAGCCCTTGCGGTCACGGCGGAATCGGTGGAGGTCGATGTCCGACTGGCGCAGCTTGGTCCGCAATTCGTGCCGCTCGTCACCATCCCCGAAGACGGCTACGCGCTGGCCGGCATTCCGACCATCGGCAAGCTCAGCGTGGAACCCGGCTTCGGCGCCACCCACGAGGCGATTGCGCTGGTCGGCGTGGGCTTGCGACGCGATGGCCAGACCTACCTCATCGACGACCAGATCACCGGCTACGTCGAGGGCAGCTACACAACCGATGTGTATCTGGACGAAGGCGATCCGCTGATGCTGCCGGGCGTCGGTGAAATTCTGTCCGAGGGCGACGAGATCGGCCTGCTGTTCTACGAGCAGCAGGTGCAGTACTCCGTGGTGCTGTCGCTCACCTCACTGACGACGGTCCTCCCCTTCGGCGCGGTCAACTACATCGCCGGCCGGCCGTTTCCGAACATCACGAGCAACCTGCTGACGCCGGTCGTCGACGTGTTGAGCAACCCGAATCCCTACCGCGCGGTGCTCGAGGACGTGCAACTGCCCGTGTTCAAGCCCGGCGAGTTCGCCGGAAGCAAGTGGACCGAACCGGACCTTCTTCAACGCATGCGGTGACACCGGCCGGCGCTTGACGCAGGTCAAGCATCCGCCGTCAGTCATCGCGTAACGTAGCGGCCGAATCCCGATGCGGCCGCGACGTGAGCCCCTCGACACCTGCCGACCAGACATCGCCAATCTCGCTCTGGCCACTCGCGGCCGGGGTGATCGGGGCCCTCGTCGCCGCCATGCTGACCGTGAGCGCCGGCCTGTCCGCCTCCGCCGCCTGGACGGCCGGCGTGACCGCGCTCTGTGCCATCTGGTGGGCCACCGAGGCGATTCCGTTACCCGCGACCGCGCTCATTCCGATCGGCGTGTTTCCGCTGGTGGGCGTGCTCGATGCCGAAGCCGTGGCCTCCGCCTACGGCAGCCAGCTGATCCTGCTGTTCCTCGGCGGATTCCTGCTCTCCAAGGCGATGGAATGTTCCGGCGCGCATCGGCGCATCGCCCTGCAACTGGTGAACTGGGTGGGCGGCTCGCCGCGAAGGCTGGTGTTCGCGTTCCTGCTGGCCGCCGGCGCGCTGAGCATGTGG
>CALBOV010000226.1 GCA_937896565.1 uncultured Salinisphaerales bacterium | reverse complement strand
TTACGGCGTGAATGCCGATGCCTTCAGCGACCCGGCAAGCCAGTTTGATCCCGCGAAACCGCTGACCATCGAGATCGGTTTCGGTGATGGCGAAAACCTGCTCGCCGCCTGCCAGCGGCATCCGGAGCGCGTGTTCCTCGGCTTCGAGGTGCATCGCCCCGGCGTGGGTCGCCTGCTCGACCGCGCCGACAAGGCCGGCGTGACCAACCTGCGCGTGAGCACCGACGACGCCGCCGAGACTCTCGCGAAGTCGGCGCCCACGGCCTGGATCGACACCGTCTACGTGCTGTTTCCCGACCCCTGGCACAAGGCCCGGCATCACAAGCGGCGACTGATCCAGCCGGCATTTCTCGACCTGCTGGCCGAGCGCATGGCACCGGGCGCGCGGCTGCGCATGGCCACCGACTGGGCGGACTACGCCGAGCACATGGCCGAAGTCTGCGACGCCCATCCGCGGTTCGAGAACGTGAACGGCCCCGCCGGGCAAATGCCGGTTTTCGACGACCGGATCGAGACCAAGTTCGAACGCCGTGGGCTGCGGCTGGGCCACGCGATCGCCGATTTCGACTACCGGCGTGTCTGAGCGGCATCCCATCATCGCGGTGACCGGGTCCTCGGGCGCCGGCACCAGCACGGCCAGTCAGGCCTTCGCCACCATTTTTCAGCGCCTGGGCATCCGCGCCGCCAACATCGAGGGCGACAGCTTTCACGCCTTCGATCGCCAGCAGATGCAGGCGGCGATCCAGCGGGCACGCATCCGGGGCGAGAACTTCAGTCATTTCGGGCCGGCGTCCAACCATTTCGACAAGCTGGAAGCGCTGTTCCGCCAGTACGCCGAGGACGGCTCCGGCATGCGGCGTCGCTACCTGCACACCGACGAGGAGGCCGCCGCCTTTGGTCAGGAAGCCGGCACCTTCACCGACTGGGAGCAATTGCCACCGGATACCGACGTGCTGTTCTACGAGGGCCTGCACGGCGGCGTGATCACGCCGCGGGTCAATGTCGCGCAGTACGTCGATCTGCTGATCGGCATGACACCGACGATCAATCTGGAATGGATCCAGAAGATCGACCGCGACACCCGCGAGCGCGGTTACAAGCCCGAGGATGTCGCCAAGACCATCCTGCGCCGCATGCCGGACTACGTGAACTATGTGGTCCCGCAGTTCTCCCGCACCGACGTCAACTTCCAGCGTGTGCCACTGGTCGACACGTCCAACCCGTTCCACACCACGCGGGTGCCGTCGAACAAGGAGAGCTTCGTCGTCGTGCACTTCGCCCGCATCTACAAGGTGCCGCTGGACATCGACCACCTCGTGCACACGATTCCCGGCGCGTTCATGTCACGCGAGAACACGCTGGTCGTCCCCGGCCCGCACATGCAGGCCGCGATGGAACGCGTGCTGGAGCCCATGGTGCAACGCCTGCTCGATCAACGCGCCCACTGCCGACGCACCACCCAGCAAGGAGCCTGATCATGGAAACCCGCCCGCTCGGCCGAACCGGACTCAACGTCAGCGTCATCTGCCTCGGCACCATGACCTTCGGCGAACAGAACAGCGAGGCCGAGGCCCACGAACAGCTCGACTACGCCGTGGACCAGGGCCTCAACTTCATCGACACCGCCGAGATGTACCCGGTACCGCCCCGCGCCGAGACCCAGGGCCGCACAGAAGCCCATGTCGGTAGCTGGCTTGCGAAACGCGGCCGCCGCGATGACCTGATCATCGCCACCAAGGTCGCCGGCCCGGGACAGATGGACTGGATTCGTGGCGGGCCAAGACTGGATTCCGCACAGATCGGCGCCGCCATCGACACCAGCCTCCAGCGCCTGCGCACCGACTACATCGATCTCTACCAGGTGCACTGGCCGGAGCGATCAACCAACTATTTCGGCAAGCTGGGCTACTCCGCCAGCAAGCATGTCGGCGTACCGATCGACGAGACACTGACCGCGCTGGACAAGGCCGTGACCGCGGGCAAGATCCGCCACATCGGCGTCTCCAACGAAACCCCCTGGGGCGTGGCTGAATACCTGCGACTGGCGGACACGCAAGGCCTGCCCCGCATCCACTCCATCCAGAACCCGTACAGCCTGCTGAACCGCACGTTCGAGGTCGGGCTGGCCGAATTCTCGCACCGGGAACAGGTCGGCCTGCTCGCATACTCGCCGCTCGCCTTCGGCACGCTCAGCGGCAAGTACCTCAACAACGCCCAGCCCGCCCGTGCCCGGCTGACGCTGTACGAACGCTTCCAGCGCTACTCCGGCGATCTCGCCGAACGCACCGTGAGCCGCTACGTCCACCTGGCCCGCGAGCACGGCATCGACCCCGCGCAAATGGCCCTGGCCTGGGTCAACAGCCGGCCGTTCCTCACCAGCAACATCATCGGCGCCACGACCATGGACCAGCTCAAGACCAACATCGCCAGCGCCGCGATCAAGCTGCCCAGGCAGGTCCGCCAGCAAATCGAGGAAATCCACGCGTCGCAGCCGAATCCCTGCCCGTAGCGTAAACCTCAGCGTACGCGTGAGTGCGCAACAACCCACACTTGGCGTACGCTCAAAATTCCTCCACGTGAGTGAACAACGATGAAGGTGTTCCGGTTTCAACTGCCAGAACAGCTCGAAGCGCGCCTTTTGCGAGAAGCTGAAATTCAGGGCAAGACAAAATCCGAGATTGCTCGGTCTGCACTGACCGCTTGGCTGTCCTCAGCGAACTCAGATCGCAAGCGTCTCCACGTTCCTACGTCCCAACCGACAGATGACACATGAAAACGTTCTTGCCAAACCATGGCTCGCTATTCGTCTGCTGAACGGGTTTTTCAGTCGGGCATATTCCCGGTTTTCATAGTGATTGGTAGCGGTTTTCATCTGTCTGTTTTCTGAGCTGCCTACGCGGCAGTGAAGTTGCGGCGGTGACGTGGGCAGATGTGGCTATCTTTCTGAGCTGCCTACGCGGCAGTGAAGCGGTCGATCACGCGCACCCGCAGCGCATCGTCTTTCTGAGCTGCCTACGCGGCAGTGAAGTCGCAGCTCAGTGTCGAGCGACTTTCCCGGTTTTTCTGAGCTGCCTACGCGGCAGTGAAGAGGCGGCACAGTCACCGATGCCAGCGGCACGATTTCTGAGCTGCCTACGCGGCAGTGAAGTCGTCGCCATCGGCGCGCACGTAGACGCGGATTTTCTGAGCTGCCTACGCGGCAGTGAAGCGCCGGCTGGTCTGCTGTCTGCAGGGATCTGCTTTCTGAGCTGCCTACGCGGCAGTGAAGTACATGCATGTTGTCGCAGTATTCCGATTATCTTTCTGAGCTGCCTACGCGGCAGTGAAGCTGTTCCGTGTGATCCGTCAGCGTCATCCCGATTTCTGAGCTGCCTACGCGGCAGTGAAGCGTGGCGAAGTAGTCGGCATCGCGCTCGGGCTTTTCTGAGCTGCCTACGCGGCAGTGAAGGAATACGACACGCTGAGCGAGGGCGGGTCGCTTTTCTGAGCTGCCTACGC
>CALBOV010000225.1 GCA_937896565.1 uncultured Salinisphaerales bacterium | reverse complement strand
CGAAACGGAAGAATCCGTATCGAGGTCTTCAGCAGGAACATGTAGAAGCGGTAGAAAAGGACTTGCAGGCTGAACAACATAAGTCGTCTCTCGAATCTGGCCAGGCGTCGTCTCGTTGTTCGTGTCGCACGTTGGTCGGGCCGCCCGGTCCAAGCCCGCACGCGTGCTTGTCATCGTCCCGGCGATCACCGGACGACGCACTATCCAACAATTATGCCGGTGATTGTTGGTTTGTGCGCAGGGGTGGCGTCAGTCGCCCCCGCCCGTGGTCGTAGGACGGTCCCGCGAGCGCCGTCGGACGGCTCGCGAGACGTCGACGTGACGAATCGTTACGCTGCCCGGCCGCATCCCGCTGATCGTCTGAAATGACCGTTCGAGTCGAGTCGTCCGGCTCCGTTCCCGCGCCGAGCTATCGCCGTTTGTTCGCGATCGCCTGGCCCATTGTTCTGGCCAATGTCGCCGCGCCGCTGCTGGGGCTGATCGATACCGCCGTGATCGGCAATCTTGGTCGCGTGGCCGATCTGGGCGCCATCGCGCTGGGTTCGCTGATCTTCAGCCTGATCTACTGGGGATTCGGCTTTCTGCGCATGGGCACGACCGGGTTCACCGCGCAGGCGGCCGGGACCCGGGACACGGCGGAGATTCGGGCGTGTTTCATGCGCAACCTGCTGCTCGGGTGGCTGCTGGCGGGCATGGTGCTGGCGCTTCAGTGGCCCCTGGTTCGGCTGATCCTGTCGATGTTTGACGCCAGCGCGTCGGTGGAAGCCGGCGCCGCGGCCTATCTGTCGATCCGTCTCTGGGGCGTACCTGCCGCGCTGGGGTTGTTCGTCGTCTGCGGATCGCTGATCGGTCGGGGGCACAGCCGGACGCTGATGCTGATTCAGCTGGCGATGAATGCGCTGAATATCGTCCTGGATGTGTTGCTGGCCGGCGTGCTGGAGTGGGGCGTCGAGGGGGTCGCACTGGGCACCGCCGTCTCCGAATGGCTGGCGTTCGGTCTGGGCGGCTGGCTGTTGCTGCGCGGGTTTCGCGACGAGCGTATCGATGCCGAGCCATTCTGGCCCTGGTCGCGCATTCGCCGATCCGCGGCGCTGGTGAGCACGCTCAAGGCCAATCGCGACATCATGATCCGCACGTTGCTGATGCTGGTCTGCTTCGCGTGGTTCACCAATGCCGGCGCGGTGTTCGGTGATCAGGTGCTGGCGGCCAATCACGTCCTGCTGCAATTCGTGACCTTCAGCGCCTACTTTCTTGACGGCTTTGCGTTCGCCGCCGAGTCGCAGATCGGCGCGGCCTACGGGCGGCGCGATCCGCGCAGCTTCGATCTGACCGTGCGCCGCTCGACGGTACTGGCGTTCGGCACGGCCTGCGCGCTTGCCGGCGGCCTGTGGATGTTCGGTGCTCCGATTGTTCATGTCCTCACGGACCTGGAGGCCGTTCGGGCGGTTGCCGCTCAGTTCCTGCCCTGGGCGATCGCCTACGTGGCGCTGTCGTTCGGCGCCTTCCAGCTGGACGGGATTTTCATCGGGATGACGGCGACGGCGCAGATGCGCAACGCGTCGCTGCTGTCGGCCGGCGGGTTTCTGCTGCTGGCGATGTGGTGGAGCGCGGCGGCCGGCAATGCGGGCTTGTGGGCCGCGTTCGTCTGCTATGTCGTACTGCGCGCGGCGGCGTTGCTGATCTTCTATCCCGCCTTGCGTCGTCGTCTGGTGGCCGGTTCGCCGTAGAACGTTGCTGGCCAACGAAAACGGCCGCCCGAAGGCGGCCGTCTTGTGTTCGAACCTGGCGGGGTTCAGTCCTCGCCCATGCTCACGCCGAGAATGTGGAGCAGGCTGGTGAACAGGTTGTAGATCGACAGATAAAGCGTCGTCGTGGCCAGGATGTAGTTGGTCTCGCCACCGTTCATGATCTCGCCGGTCTGGTACAGGATCAGGCCGCACATCAGGATGGTGAACAGCGCGGAGATCGCCAGACCCAGCGGCTGCCAGTAGAAGCCGAACAGCGAGGCGACCAGCACGCCGATGCTGGCGACGAAGGCGACCATGATGCCGGCCATGAGCATGTGGCCCATGAAGCTGAAGTCCTTCTTGGTCGTCACCGCGTAGGCGGAAAGCCCGACGAAGGTGAAGCCGGTCAGGCCCAGCGCCATCATCACGATCTGTGGTCCGTTGGTCAGACCAGTCATGTACATGTTGAGCACGGGGCCCAGGCCGAAGCCGAGCAGGCCGGTGAAGGCGAAGACCGCGATCAGCCCGTTGGATGAATTCGCGGTGCGCGGGATCACGAACCAGATGATGCCCAGCGCGCCCAGCGAGCACAGCAGCGCCGCACCGTAGGGGACGTTGACGGCCATCGAGATGCCGGCCATGACCGCGCTGAACAGCAGGGTCATCGACAGCAGCATGTAGGTATTGCGCAGGACCTTGTTGGTCTGCAGCGCGGATTGGGGCCGGGAGGCCGCAATGTCGTAAGAAGAATGCATCAGCAAGCGTTCCTTGTGGAAAATGGGGTCGGCATCGCCAACTCGGCCTTTATGGAGACACTTGCGACGAAAGGCAAGTTCCGGAGAGGTGATCGAGGCGCCTGCCGGACGATGACACAGAAATGACAACAAGACCGGTCATACTGATCGGCTGAATACTGGGGAGGGCGTTATGCCATCTGATCGCGGATTGAACCGTCGGGAGTTTCTGCGCTCGACGGCGGCTGTGGGTGCCGCTGGCACCGTGTTGGGCGTTGCCGGCTGCGGCCGGTCATCGACGCCGGCGAACCGGGTGACCATGCCGGGTGTCGAGTTGCAGGATCCGTTCAAGCACGGCCTGGCCAGCGGAGATCCGACCAGCGACAGCCTGCTGCTGTGGACGCGGGTGACGCCGACCGACGCGGATGGCAACTTCATCTCCGGTGACGTCACGGTGAGTTGGGCCGTCTACCGCGACCCCGAGCTGACGGATCTGGTGACGGCGGGCTCGGCGATGGCAAGCGAGCCGAACGACTACTGCGTCAAGGTCGACGCCACCAGTCTGGAGCCCTACACGGCGTACTACTATCGGTTCAGCGCGCTAGGTTACGACTCGGTGGTCGGGCGTGCGCAGACCCTGCCGGACTGGGATGCCGATACGGAGCACCGGCTGCGGATCGCGGTGGTGTCCTGCTCGAACTATCCCCATGGCTATTTCCACGTCTACAAGGAGATCGCCGACCGCAATGACATCGATCTGATCATCCACCTGGGTGACTACATCTACGAATACGGCAACGGCGAATACGGTGATACCCGTGATGTCGATCCGCCCGGCGAGATGCTGACGCTGGACGACTACCGTCGCCGCCATGCCTTGCACAAGGCGGAGGCCGATCTCGCCGAGCTGCACCGTCAGTTCACCTGGATCACCGTCTGGGATGATCACGAAACCACCGACAACTCGCGCCGCTGTACCGCGAACAACCACACCGAGGGACCGATCGAGGAAGGCGGCGAGGGCAACTGGTACGAGCGCAAGAGCTTCGGTATCCAGGCCTACTTCGAATGGATGCCGATTCGCCCGGTGGCCGATGACGTGGTCGCGGCGGGCCAGCTGTTCGCGCCCAGTCTGGGCAAGACCTGGCGCAAGTACTCCGCCGGCCAATTCGCCGACATCATCATGATCGACACCCGTCTGTGGGGTCGAGACGACGAATCCGACGCCGGCGTGCCGTTCCAGCGTGAGGCTGTCCGCCAGTACATGAGCGAGGATCCGCTGTGCGGGGACACCACGGCGCACCGCGACATCCTGGGTCCGGATCAGGAGGCCTGGCTGCATGACCAGCTTCGCAACTCCACGGCCAAGTGGAAGATTCTGGGCAATCAGCTGATTCTGTCCCAGTTGCGCGTGACGCCGGGCGCGGTCGCCGTTCCGCCGACGTATCTGAACACCGATGCCTGGGATGGTTATCCGACCAGCCAGGAACGCCTGTACGAGGTGCTCCAGGGCAACAACCCGGACGGGTCGGACAATTCCGAGGCATCCGCGGTGGACAACGTGGTCGTGATCACCGGCGACATCCATACATCGTGGGCCTTCAATGTCTCGCCCAATCCCGACGCGTTGCCGGCGCCGACGCCGATCGCGGTGGAGTTCGTGGGTCCTTCGGTGACGTCACCGGGTTTGCCCATTCCCGGAGAGCTGCCGAATGTCCTGCGGACGACCAACCGGCACCTGCAATGGGTCAACCTGGAACAGAAGGGCTGGATTCTGCTGGACCTGGCGCCGGACTACGCGACCGGCGAGTGGTATCACATCGGCACCGACGCCGTCGTCGATGCGCCGGAGCGGCCGGAGCCCAGCGAGCTGGTGCGGGTCTACCGCACCCCGTCGACGCCCGGTGACAACGGCATCGAGATTGATCTGACCGACCCGACCGGGGTCTCCCACCAGACCGATCCCGGCGAGACCTACCTGGCCTCGCGTCCGCCGAAGGCACCCTGAACGTCGGCGGACGCAGCGCGGACCCATCCATGTTCTTGGGGTCCGGGCCGGCTGCGCGTTAGGGTGGGATTCCACTGAGATCAGGAGTCCCCCAATGGAAGGCGACCACACCTACAAAGTGATCGAGATTGTCGGGTCATCCAAGACCGGGATCGAGGATGCCGTGCGCACCGGGATCAAGCGGGCGTCGAAGAACGTCGACGAGCTGAAGTGGTTCGAGGTCGATGAGCTGCGAGGCTGGATCAACGACGGCGATGTCGGTCACTGGCAGGTCAAGATGAAAGTCGGTTTCACCCTGAAGGACTGATGAGCGCCCCGGCGGATCCTGTCCGGCCGTTCGCGCCGGCCTGCGAACGGAACCAGGCACCGATCCTCGATGTGCTGCGACGTCATCTGGGCGGCGGTGAGCGCGTGCTGGAGATTGCCAGCGGGACCGGCCAGCACGCGCTGCATTTCACGCAGCAACTGCCCGAGTTGCGCTGGCAGTGTTCGGATCTGCCGGACCGGCTGGCGGGCATACGCCAGTGGCTGGCTGATGGCGATGGGCGGCGGCTGCCCGCGCCGGTTCCGCTGGATGCCCTGGAAGGGCAGTGGCCGCCCGGGCGTTTCGATGCGGTCTTTACCGCCAACAGCTTTCACATCATGCCCTGGGCTGGCGTACAGGGCGTGTTCCGGCGGATCGCCGACGTGCTGGAGCCCGACGGATCGTTGATCGTCTACGGTCCGTTTCGTGTCGGTGGCGACTTTGTCGCCGAGTCGGACGCGCGGTTTGACGACAGCCTGCGCCAGCGTGATCCGGACATGGGCTTGCGCGACCTGGAGCGTGTCGATGAGCTGGCACGGGCAAGCGGTCTGGGTCTGGTCGAGCACTGCCCGATGCCGGCGAACAATCACTGTCTGGTCTGGCGATTTGCGACGACAAGGTGACGCGGGCGCCGGCGACCGGCATCGTTACACCTTCTCCTGACAGGTCTCTGCGCTCACTCCATGCTGTCCCTGCTGATTGTCTTCTTCCTGGTTTCCATCGTCTTCTCGTTTCTCTGCTCCATGTGGGAGGCGGTGCTGCTCAGCGTCACGCCCGCATACAGCCGCATTCAGGAGGAGCAGGGCACGGCGATCGGCCGGCAGCTGCGAATCTTCAAGGACAATATCGACAAGCCGCTGGCGGCGATTCTCACGCTGAACACCATCGCCCACACGGTGGGTGCAATCGGTGTCGGCGATCAGGCCGCGAAGCTGTGGGCGGATGCCAATCCGATCATCACGGTGCTGGTGGTGCCCGGGGCGATGACGCTGGGCATCCTGGTGCTCTCCGAGATCATCCCGAAGACCATCGGAGCCACGCACTGGCAGCGGCTTGCCCCGTTCACCGTCCGGTCGCTGCAGTTCATTGGCGGCGTGATGGCGCCGCTGGTGTGGCTGAGCCAGATCATCACGCGCCGGCTGAAGAGCGAGGAGCACAAGAGCGTGCTGTCCCGCAATGACTTTCTGGCGATGACGGACATCGTTCAGGAGCAGGGAGCCCTGCATGCCTCCGAGTCCAGCATCATCAAGAACCTGCTGCGCTTTCGGGATATCACCGCGCGGGATGTCATGACGCCCCGGGTGGTGGTCGTCGCGGCGCCGGAGGAGATGACCGTCGAGGCCTTCCACGCATCCGTGGACTCGCTGCGGTTTTCGCGGATTCCCTGCTACGTGGATGGCTCTACCGATCACATGACCGGCTATGTGCTGAAGGATGACATTCTCGAGGCGCTGCTGGCCGGTGAGGCCGGACGCACGCTGGG